>JADJWS010000001.1:330535-661070 GCA_016716235.1 Candidatus Defluviilinea gracilis | reverse complement strand
GGAATCAACGGCGCGCCCGATTTGAGGGCGAGGAATGCCGCGCCATCGGTGCCGGGTTCAAGCCCGCCGGTGAGCGTTTGCCGCCCTTCCGGTGCGATGGCAATGATGCGTCCCTCAGCGAGCGCGTCGAGGGCGGCTCGCAGGGCGCGGCGGTCGGGCTGTCCACGGTGGATCCAGATCACCCCGTAGGTGCGAAGCGCGGGTCCTACCAGCCAGTGGTCGTAACTGTTCTCGATCTTCCCAATGACCTCGTCGTTGTATGGGAAGGAGGCGAGGTTGAGCACCGCATCCGCGTCGCCGAGGTGGTTGAAGACGATGATGGCAGGTCCTTTTTTGGGTTTGTTCTCGCGCCCAGTATAGGTAATACTCATGATGGAATAGGCGAATGCCCTCACCAGATAGCCAAAGAGGAAACGATAGACGCGCCGCGCAAGAGTAAGGCGCGGGAGGGAAACCATTTCCGGCTTCCACACTTCTGTCACTGGTTTTGGGGGAACGTGGGTTTGATTCTCCATGGGCGTTCGGAGCCTTTGATGAGTTAAGAGATGTAGTCGTATTTTCCCCGGTATTCTTTCGGGAGCAGGCGCGCGAGTTCTTCCATGATGCGGCGCGTGCCCTCGCGGATCGTATCCTGATGGTTGGGCTGCTCCTCCAGGTGGAACGGTTTGCCCACCGTGAGCGTGACTGGGGTGCGCTTCCATTGTTTCATGTTCGCGTACGTATTTGCATTTTGGGTGCCGGTCATGGCGACCGGGACGATCGGCGCCCCCGATTTGAGCGCGAGGAAGGTTGCGCCGTCGGTGCCTTCTTCCAACCCGCCGGTCAGGGTTTGGCGCCCTTCCGGTGAGAGCGCGATGATCCGCCCTTCTTCAAACCCTTCCAATGCAACCCGCAGAGCCTTGCGGTCGGGCTTGCCGCGATGAATCCAGATATAGCCATAGGCCCGGAATAACGGTCCGACGAGCCAGTGATCGTCGCGGTTTTCGATCTTTACGATTCCCTCCATCAACTGCGGTATGACGGCAACGAGCAGGACCGCGTCCACATCCCCGGAGTGATTGAAGACCACCATGGCGGGTCCTTTTTTGGGGAAGTTCTCCAACCCTTTGATGGTGGGACGAAGGAAAAGAAAGGTGAGCAATTTCATCAGAAGCCGATAGGTATGACGAAATAGCTTCCGCGCCGGTGTGAGACGCGGCAGGACGATCAGGTCGGGCTTCCAGACTTCGGTTACGGGTTTGGGCGGTTGAGCGGATTGTTCCTGCATAGTGACCTCGATCTTGCGGCGTTGTTGTTTTCGCGCGATACCCCATGACGCGATTGGCGCAATTTTGTCTCACTATTCTGATTAACCTTAATGGCTAACTTTATGCCATGTCATGCGGAGTCCTTCGACATGCTCAGGATAAACTCTGCGAAGCATCTCTATGACTCAAATAGAGACCCTTCGCTGGCGCTCAGGGTGACATCTTGCAAGGGAATTCAGGTTAACCTGGATCAAGTGGGTTCGTGAAACACTTTCTCACTTGCACAATGCCAATACTTTTTCAAACACTTCGTCCGCGTCCATCGAATCCGAATCGATGGTTACGGCATCCTCGGCGGCTCTCAGCGGGGCGACATCACGCGTGGAGTCGATGCGATCGCGCTCGATCACCTTTGCGAGAATTTCTTCGTACTCCGCCGCGCCGCCGCGCAAGAGAATTTCATGATATCGCCTGGTGGCGCGTTGCTGGGCGGTGGCATCGAGATAGATCTTCAAATCCGCTTCGGGCAGGACCACCGTGCCGATATCGCGCCCTACCATGACGATCTTTCCGCGCAAGCCGATGCGCCGTTGTTGCGCGGAGAGCGCGCGCCGCACGCCGGGGTATGCGGCAACGACCGACACATGCGCCTCCACCTCTTTCGCGCGAGTTTCCCATGTGATGTCTCTTCCTTCCACGAGAACATCGCACGCGCGTCCATCCGACGTGGAGGCTGGCGCCACATCGATGGGAATTTTTTCCGCCAGGGTGGCGACCGCATTCTCTTCGTTAATATTCATTCCTCGATTCAGCGCGAGCCACGTGACGGCGCGATACATTACGCCGGTGTCGAAGAATAAATATCCGAGCGCGTGAGCGAGCCGCAACCCGAGAGTCGATTTACCGGAGGCGGCGGGCCCGTCTATGGCGATGATGTTGGGGATCATGGCTGTCCGCTTGAGCGCGCATCGGGGAAGAGATCGTCGCGCGCCCACAGGATGATGGTCTCGCTTTCCGCGGGCAGTGTGCGGAAGACGATCCACGAGAGCCAGTCTATGCTTCGCGCGATCTTCCATTGCGGCTGGGCGCGCCACGTGAAATCCTGTCCGCGATAGGCGGCGGGAAGTCCGGGGTTATCCATGACCGGGGTGATGAAAAGCGGAGGGGAGGTTTGCGGATCGAGCGCGGAGACAACTTTCACCGAATGGTTCCGCAAAACCCATGCGAGGGCGGGGGAATCGATTCCCACGACGAGCACAGGCTGAGACTGGTCATGACCGAGGCTGAATTCCGAGATGTCTTTGACGCTGGCGAGAAGCAAGTCCGCTTGGACCGGTTTCGAGTCGGTCATCCATAACTCGAATCCGTCGGGGTAGCGTAGTCCGCTGGCGCCCCATGCCGTGGCAAGCGTATATAAACCGATATAGGCGGTGAGCGCGATCGTTGCGCCGAGCCGGGCAATGCGGGCAGACCAACCGAGCGCAACGAGAGCGATGCACACGAGCAGGATGGCGAATGAACTGATCAACACAGCCAGCGGCGGGTTGTCCACCGTGCCGACGAGGGGTAGGGTGGCGGGTTGGCTAACCGGGTTGAGCGCCAGATTCGAGACGGTGAACGAGATGTAAATCAGCAGGATGAGGATGGCAAGCGTTACGATGCCAACTTCGGAATATTCCGCGCGACGGATCTCAAAAGCGCGCGAGAGTTCCGATGCGGCGAGGGCGAGCAATGGGATGATCACCCACGCCAGCGCGGCGGGCTGGCGGTAAAACACGGCAAGCAGAAGCGCTGTGCCGAGCCAGATGATCAGGCGTTTGGCGCGTTTTCCGTTGGCGCGCGCGGCGCGGAAGATGGCAAGCGCGGCAAGAAGGATCCCCAGTAGCTCGTAGAACAGAATGGTGAGAATCATGCGCGAAGGCGCGACTCCTTCCCACGCAACCCAGCCTTTGAGATACGCTGGGAGGGAGGCGAGCGCGGCGCTTAATCCATTCGGCGCGAGGAAGAAGAGTGTGCCGCAGAGGAGGAGGGTGGCGAGGAAGGAAACGAGAAGTTGAGGATTAGAGAATTGAGATTGGAGACTGGAGATTGGAGACTGGGGATTGGGGGCTGGGGACTCGAGAATTGGAGGATTGGAGGATTGCGGTTGGAGATTGGATGCTTCGACGGACTCAGCACGGCGGACTGGAGATTCGGATGTTGGGGATTCGAGAATTAGAGATTCCGGGCTGTCGGTGGTTTTGGGTTTCATGCCGCGGATGAAAAGGTGCGTGATGCCGAGGGTGAGCAAGCCTGCCCAAAGTGATGGACCGGAGAGAAGCGCGAGACCGGCGAAGATGCCGGTGGGGATGAGTCGTTTTTGATTCCACATCCCCCATGCGAAGAGCAGGAACGTCACCGCGAGCATTGTCCCATTTGCCTGCCGCGACAGGGCGACGAGTCCGGGGTCGAAGACGAAGAGGAAAGCGAGGATCAACGCCGGGCGCGGATGAATCTTTTCACGGAAAAAGTATGGAGCAAAGACCAACATGCTCCCCGCCAGCGCCGGGAGGAAACGCGCGAGGAAGTTCGCGCTTTCCATGATGGCGAACAAAACAGCGGTGAAAAGAATGTATGCGGACTGCGGCGCAAGCAGGGGTGATTCGCCGCGCGCGAGGGCGAGGGATTGCAGGGCGAGTGTTGCTTCTGAGTCGGTGAGCGGCGACGCGCCGAGCGCGATGAATCGCAGGGCGAGGGCGATGAGAAAAGCCAGCCCGTACAGCCAGCCTTCGTGTTTGAGGGAGGGGGAATTCATGGGCGCAATTTTACTCTGTATGTTTTGTCGTTGCGAGGAGGAGCGCAGAAAACGCAGATTTTTCTTCTATATCAGCGTTTTTCTGCGTCTCGATTGCTAAACCGAACTCACGTTAGTTGCATGTCGTATGATGATAAAAGGTTGCTTCGTCAGCCACTCGCCGTTTAAGGCTCGGGCTTCCTCGCAACGACATGTGTATCACGGCGCTTCGTAGATCGTCACATTCCCTTGTTGGAACACAATCTTAAATAGGCTGTTGAATTTGCCCTCATCGACCGGATACGTGCTTCGTTCGAGTCCGCCGATGTAGATGTAGCGGATGTTGTACTTTGCGACGATGTCTTGCGCGGTAAGTCCATCCGGCGTGGTGTAGAGGGTTTCGATGTCCTGGCGGCGATTGCCTTGTAGAGATTGATCGCGCCATTGACCTTCGTGATTGTCCCAGCCTAGAACGGTCGGCAAGCCGGTGTAGTTGGCGATGCGGGCGTAGGAGGAGTATGCGCCTCCCACCGCCTCGGCAACCACGCCATCTGGAGCGGATTGCAACCAGCGCATCGCCGCAGCTTCATCCGGGTTCTCCGCCCTGACCCGCTCGAAATCATCGAGGGTATACCCGAAGAATGGCGGCTTGAAGTTGTTCGTTCTGTTTGCAAACCCAAGCGCGGGATACGTAAGCCCGACGATCAAGATCAATGTAAACACAACCGAGAACGCGCTCTTTGCCCTGCCCTGCAAATTCTGAAGCAAGACAGCCGTGCCATAGGCTGCGGCGAGGGAGAGCGCCATCCATGCCTGGAAATAGAATTTAAAAATGGTGTTGATGCGATATCCAAAATTATCGCGCAAGTAAACAAACTCAGGACCAAGGATCAACAACAACCCGAGGAAGAGCAGCAATAATGCAAATGTGTGCGATGACGGACGTTCCTCTGTGGGTGTACTGTTTTCGACGCGTTCATTAGTCAACAAGTACGATACCGTGGGAATCATCAACGCCAGCAATGTGACGAGACTCCCGATATATGCCAGCCGCCGCATCATGCTCGCGGCGACGAATCCGCTTGCGCCGCCAGCCTGCGATGCGATCAGTGGGTCGATCAGATCGGGACGGGCACGCAAAGCAATCGCCCCCACCGCAAACATGGCGAGGAATAACACGAACACAATTCCAAATGAAACTTTTAGCCCGGCGCTCCAGTTTGCGGACCCGGTCGAACGGCGATACAACAGGAATGCGAACAATGGAATAAAGAGCGTCCCCCACATCACCCACAATTGCGCGCCGCGCGTGGGATACATGAACGAAGGCAGGATTCCGCCCGCCTGTGAATCGAACCCGATGAAGAATGGGAGATACAACACGTACGCGACGATCAGCATGGGGATGCCCAGAATGAACAGGTCTTCGAGTCTTTCCCAGCCCCAACCTGCTTCACGCGCCCGAGCCAGCACATACGTGAAGAGCATTAACGCGCTCGTGACGAGAATATCCCACGTGTTGAGGAAGGCAAGCCCGCCGATAAGCAGGGAAAGGATCAAGAACCCTGTCTTGCTCATGTGTAGTCGCGCGAAATAAAATCCCGTTGTCCCTTTGAAGCCGCCGAAGAAAAGGTTTAACGCGACAGCCACCGCAAGCAGAACGAATGGCATCGCCAGAATATGCGGATGTAGATCGCCGAGGAGGAACGAAAAAGCGGGAAACTCGCTGATCACATCGCCGGTGGGATTATTTTGCAGATCGGAATCCATGATCACGCGCGAGGCGCGCCACCACCACCAGAAGCGGTCGGGAATCCATTGGAGAGGCTGGGCGGGCGCGTCGCGCAGTTCCGGGATGTCGAGCCATGTCCAGAAGTTGGCTCCGCTCGTCCAGAACAACCCGCGCCGGTGGAGGACTTCGAGGAAGCCTTCGACGTTACTCACCAAAAGTAAAAAAAGCGGTGCAAGCAAAGGAGAGAAGAAAGAAGAAAGAGGGTTGCCTGACCTTTGACCCTTCGACAAACTCAGGGCAACGCTTTCAACCTTCGACTTTTGACCATAAGCCAACAGGTTATACAAAACCCCATACGCGCCGACGGCGGAGAGGGCGAAGATGAGCGCGGTCATCAAGTTGAACGCGGCGGTGGCGGGCGCGCCGGTGAAGGTCGCCAGCATGGAAGTCATCACATAGCCGAAGTAGTAATACGAAATGGAATATCCCGAAAGCCACAGATCGCGCGGAGGAAAGGTCGGCGAGTTCATGATGCCGTTGATCATCATCAATTCCATCGGCTTTTCGGTGCCGAGGATCTCCGGACTCGTCGAACGGATGAACGCCATGAGGGCGAAGGCGAGGAGGAAGAGAAGTTCGGTTGTGATGATGAGGGGACGGTTGGATTTGAGGAAGGAGAGAATTGGAGAATTAGAGATTGGTAATTGGTAATTGGTCATTGCCCATACGCTCAAACTGGCAAGGATGAGCAACCCCAGCAACAATCCGCCGATGTCGTTTTGCGCGACGCGGAACGAGGCGAGCAACCAGAAGGCGTAGCCCCAGATCAACAAACCGAACGCGCGCGCGAGGGTGTAGCCGCGATCTTTCAACGCGGGGAAGATATGATACGCGAGGGGAAAGGTCAGCCAGCCGAGGAGGGTGGAGAGGAGGTACCAGAGGAGGAAGGAAAGCATTTCGATTTACGATTTTTGATTGACGATTTGCGATTGGCGAGTGACGATTTATAAATGGAGTGTCACCCTCCCAAAAAACATCGGGACGATGTCCAGCGACCGAATGGTCTGCGTGCTAGCGAGGAGATTGCTTCGCTTCGCTCGCAATGACGGAATGAAATTAGAGATTACCCGGCGGGACGAAGACATCGTCCGCGTTGCGTTCCATGTCCAGTGTTTTGAGGACGGCTTCGTGGTTGATGGGACCGTACACGTGCGGGAACTTGTCGCTGGCGGGAACGCCCGGAGGCGGACCGCCGGAAGGCTTTTCCCATTTCACTTCTGGTTTGAGTTTTGTTTCGTCGATCACGAGGATCGTCAATTTACGGCGAGCCGGGAAAAAATCCATCGCCACCGGAACAAGTTGCGATTGGGTCGAGCAGTGGATGAAGCCCTCTTTGTCGAGGCTCTTGGCTGTGTAGGGTCCCGTTGCCAGCGCGTATCTCCAGTTTTTGCGAAAGGTGAGGTGGTAGATCATAGCGGCTCCTGTTCTTCATTTTGAGATGTCACCCTGAGCGATAGCGAAGGGTCTCCCTGTCGTGAGGGAGATGCTTCGTCGCTTCGCTCCTCAGCATGACATGGTTATTACGGCATTACCTCATAAATCACTGTCGCGCCATCGCGATAGACTTCGCGCCAATATTGTCCTTCGAGTTGATCGAACTTGGCGATACCTTCCGGCGTGTACGCGGCGCGTTCGAGTTGACCGACGATAATATACTTCACATCGTACTTTTTGAGAAATGCCCGAATGGATTCGGGGTCAATGCTGTTGTAGAAATCGGTTACTTCCGCGCCCCGGTCGACCACTTGCTGTGAAAATAGAACGCGCTGTTGTTGTTGATGCCATTGCCAGCCAACTACATCAGGAAGCCCGGTATAGATCGTGAAACGCGAGTGCCATTCATATTGCCTGCCAGCAGAGGCGGCTTCCGCGATGACTGGCGATCCTTTCACGTTATCCTGCATCCAGCGGATGGCGCGGTAATCCTCGCTCAATTCCAAACGTTGACCGTACGTATCGTATTGAGCATATTGCATGTAGGTCATCGAATCGAGCGTGCGCGGGGCTTCGAGGATCCAGCGGTCTTTGATCTTGCCGGATGTGGCAGTGACGGTATACATCGCCGCGCCGGAGACGAGCGCGATCATCGCGATCTGCCAAAAGACGCGCCAGCCGGGAAGCCATTTGAAGAACGAGGGGAGAGTCCATGCGAACGCCGCCGCCGCGCTCACTGCCAGCATGAACCACGATTGCAAATAGAATTTGAAGATGGTGTTCTGCCGTCCGATGTCGCCGACCACCACGAGGACTTCAACAACGACGGTGATGAGCAGGGCAGTGCCGATGAGGAACAACACGAATCGCTTTTCATCCGGCATGTTCGGGCGCAGCATCAAAATTCCAGCCCACGCCGCGATAGGCAAGGCGATCCAGCTGACCGCCACGCCTCCGTAATTTGTGCTGGATTGATTGTATTGAAGGAGGAGCAATATGAATGCGAACACGATCAACGCGCCTTCGATCAAAACCTGAAATGGTTTGAGCTTTCGCAAGGATGACGCGGGCGTTGAAGCCATCCACTCGCGGGTTTCCCAGACCATCCACGCAACGATGATGAACAGGAACACGCCCCACATAGTGAGATACGACGAGATGGGCGTGAACGGTCCCTTCCACGGGTCGAGCGCGCTGTATCCCTGATAATACGCGATACGATACGGCAGATATAACAGCCTCGACAGCGCGAACAAGGCAACGACCGCGCCGCCCGTCCACACGATGCGTTTCATCAATGACCCGGCTTCGACGTATCGCCACACGGAATATGCGACCGCCGCGATCCCGATCAATAAATAGGTATACGTGTCGGATAGATTGGTGGGAAACACCGCGCCGATGATGAGTCCGCCGACGAGGAATCCCAGCGCGGTCATCCACGCTTCAGACGCAGGGTGGGCTTGGTCCTTCCAGCGCGAGCGAGCCATCACCACCGACAGCGCCCAACTGATGGCAAGCAACGCCAGCGGCATGACGATCATGTGCGCATGCAAGTCGCTATACAGGAAGGTGAACAGAGGGAACTCGGTGATCTCGTTGCCCCCGCCCGGCGGGACGACTCGGCTGGGGTCCCAGTACCAGTCTCCAGGTCCGACCGGAAGCGTGCCGCCCTGCGCGATGAGTTTCAGTCCCTCAGTCGCCCACTTCACGCGTTGACCGAAAGTCGAATCCCAGGTGAAGGCGCCCAGCGAACCGAGTTGTTGCAGGCGGTTGTAGATCATTTGCACGGTGCCGAGGTTGCCCAGCAGGATGGCGAGGAAAGACGCGGCAAAGCCGGCAATTAAAGATAAAGGATGAAGGATGAAGGTTTGCCCTGAGTCTTGTGGAAGGGCTGAATTGTGTTCAGATGATTCTTCATCCTTCATCCTTCCGCCTTCATCCTTTTGAAGAAGATTCCAGCCGATGGAGAATGCGCTGATGCCGACGATGGCGAAGAGTGTCGGCAGGATGAAGTTGTAGGCGATGGACGGCACGATGCCGAGCAGTTTGACCGGCGTGCCGACCAACACGAAGCCGTAATAATAGTAATTGATGTATCCGCCCGCGAACCACGGATCGTACGGCGGGAAGGATGTGCTTTTGAGCACCGCGTTAAAGTACGAGAAATCCATTGGGCGCTCGCCGCCTTTGGATACGTGCCACAAGTCCGGGTTGCCAATGCGGATGAAGAGGTCGATGAAGAAGAACAGCAGGAAGATGCCTTCGACGAGCAGGAAGTATTTTCTTTTGGTTTTCCATTCTGCGCGCAGTTCGTGGCGTTGATAGTAACCAAGCCCCGCGCCCATGAGCAGGATCAAGCCGAAGACGATCGCGATGGTTGGGCGCGTGTAGGGGATGCCGATAGAGCCTCCCATCCATGCCAGCCAGCCGAAGAGGACCAACCCCAACGCGCGGCTGAGCGGGTAACCGCGGTCTGCCAAACCGGGCATGGCAATTCTCACCAGCGGGTATACGGCAAGCCCAAGGATCATGATGAAGAGATACCAGACCAGCAAGCCCAGCCATGGGTTGCTGTTGAGCGCGGAGTTGTAATCGAACAACTCAGACCATGTGCCGCCGGCGCGTTGTTGCGCGAGTTTGTCGGCGGGTAGCATCAAAGACTTGTAGTCGCTGAATTGGCGCGGGGTGAGGCGCGTAACTTTCGTTAAATCGACCGCGCTCAAGGTGGATTGCGCTTGCGCGGTATCGTAGTTTCCGTTCTTCTTGAAGATGAACACTTTCGGATGGTCGTAGAACGTGAACGCCTCTTCCGCGTATTCGTCGTTGATCTCGATGTCCCCTAATTTCGGGAAGGTCTCGAACACAGCCACGAGATCGAAACCGAGCCTGCCCTCGTAGTCGCCGGGTTTGGCTTCGTGATAACAAGGGATGATGTCTTCACCAACTGGACATCCCATCAACTCGCGGTAATACTCTGTTGTCAGCGGATAACGCTCGGGCAGGCGCGTGATCTGGGCGTATTGGTGGTTGGTGGGGATGAAGATGTAATCGGCCTGGTCGAGGGTGCTGACGAAACGCGCGAGTTTGTCGGCGTTGTCATCCCAGTAGACTTGCAGATTCAGGTCGCCGCGGTAGAGTCCGCCGAAGGCGTCGTAGCCATCCACGCGGAAGGGAAGCGGGTAATCGTAGTCGGTTTCATTGACGACCGCCGAGCCGGTGATACCGAGGATGCCCTCGTTGATTTGCATGCGAAGATAATATTGCGTGCCTTTTGAGATATTGATCGGCTCATCAAGTTCGATGGTGTAAGGATCGCCGCGCGGGTCGTTTTGCGCGGAAAAATCACCTGTGAGGGATGCGGTGGCTAATGTTTGTTCGGGGAGGTGATCGGGCGCGTTAGAGAGGATCAGGCTGAGGGTGGAAGAAGATGCGAGCGCGTTGTTGGCGTGCCCGAGGGTGAGGCTGGTGAGAAGTCCGTCCGCATTGGAAATAAAGGAGATATCGTACGGCACGGATGCGTTGACGGCTGTTTCGGGATGAATCGGCAGTGGCTGGTTGTAGGTTCCGCCCTCGGATGTTTGAATGTGTAAATTGATTGGACCCGGCACGTTCTGATAGATCCACCTTGAGGCGGCAATGCGCGGTTCCTCGCGGGTGTAGATGCTTTGGAAGGCGAAAGCCCACGCGGCGGTGAGTCCGATCGCGATCACGGCCATGGAAATACGCAGTACGGAATATGAAGCGCGTAATTTGTTATTGGTAATTGGTAATTGTTCGAAGACGAACCATGCTGCCATCATTCCAAGCAGTGGGTAGATGGGAAGTTGATAGCGCATGGTCGGGTTGAATTCCATCGACTGCCAGAGGAAGTATGCCGCCGTCCAGCCCCAAAGAAGCGCATGATGCCATTCGCCTTTGAGGATGCGCCAGCCCATGGTGAGGAATCCGATCCACGCGAGGATGCCGAGAGGCAGACCTAATCCCCAAGTCGTCAGATTTTCAAACGAATACAAATGCGAACGCCGCGCCCATTGGAGATTCCATGGCAGGTCGGCATCGCCTTTGGCTTGAATGCGTTGTTCTTGAATGTTGGCGATCCACTGCGGGTTGAGTCCAAGCCCGTCGAACGCATACGGCTGGAAAATGCGGAAGGAGATCAGCGCGGCTAGTCCGCCGGCAATGAGACAGAGAGTAATTAGTAAGTAGTAATGGGTTATTGGCGGTGAGCGATGAACGATGGACGATGGACGATGGACGGTTTCTTCCTCGCCTTGTTGCTCTTCCACAGAGAGAGGAGATTTGGTCTGTTGTCCATGGTCGATGGTCATATATCGAATTGCAAACGCGACGGGCAGGAGGATCGCCAGCGGATAAATATTCACCTTCGATGCCAGCGCCATGCCGTAGGCGATGCCGAAGCCGATGCTGAGGAGGAAGAGGGGATTGGTGATTAGAGAGCGGAGAATTGGAGAATTGGAGACTGGAGACTGGAGATCGGAGGCTGGGGAATCGGTGTTGGTCGAGTCGTCTGAGGTGGTCGCTGAGGGTGTTTCGAGATCGGAGACTGGAGACTTGTCCTGAGCGTTGTCGAAGAGCTGGAGATCGGAGGATTGGAGAATTGGAGAATTAGAGACTGGAGACTGGGGACTCATCGAATCTCTAGTCTCTATTCTCTGATTTTTCCACAGCATGATCTCAACGGCAAAATAGAGCGCCAGAAACGCAAACGGGTTGACGAACAGGTCCGTGGTGAAGAAGTGCGATTGCTGGATCTGCATCACCGTCAGCGCGGAGAAGAGGGAGGCTAGCAACGCCACGCGACGATCATACAAGCGCGAGACAATGGCATACAGGATCAAGATCGTGAACAGATCGGCAAAAGCGGAGAACTGCCTGCCCAACAGTTTTACGTCGAGTTGCCCGGTCGCCTCCGCCGCGACACGCACGAGGGTGATCGGCAGGTTGCCATACACAAAGAAGGTTTGCCCGCGATTGTATGGGTTGAGTGTGGAGGTCTCGCTGTCGAAATAATCGCCGAGGCTGATCCACGTCTGTTTTTCCGTGGGGCAGGCATCGATCGGCAGGGCGGCATCGGCGCATTTGTGCGCCCGTAAATTGGCGACCACGCCCGAAAGGAAATTCTCATCCGGGTGTTGGTGCTCGCCTTCGCCCCAATTCACACCGGTCAAACGCAAATAGCCCGCCAACGCGAGCACAAGCACAAGAAGAATATCGAAGAGCCAGAAATATTTTGTATGTTTCATAAATTTTTTGAACCGCGAAGCCCGCCAAGAAAAAAAGAATCTTCGCGTTCCTCGCGCGCTTGGCGGTTAATTATTCACCTGGCACAAAGAGGATCCAAAAATCGTGACCGGGGATGTCCGAATCGAACAAACGCAATGCGCCGTTCGGGTACAACTCTTCCAAAGCATCCAGCGATTGCTGGTCGTTCACCGTCGGGTCTTCGGTGTCGGCTTTTAGGATGAATAATTTCGGACCCGGCAATTCCACTGTCGAGGCAAAATTTTCGGGCCATAGCGCCATATCGCGGTTCGGGATACCCGCCCACGCGGCGGGCAGGCGCGTATCTACCCAATACGGGAACGGCACCACCCAAACCGTCTCTGTTGTGCCATAGGTCTGCTCGAACTCGCGTATGACTCTTCCCATGTCGGATGTGTTCCACGATCCTAAACGGAATGAATTCGCAAACGTATCGAAGACAAGCGTGTAATTTTGTGAAGCGGAAGCCGCCAACAAGATACCCGTCAACCCCCAGGCGACGACATTCCGCATCCCTCTCCCTTTCAGGCTGGTGACTAACCCGTCGAGCGCCAACGCCGCCAGCAGGAAGGCGGGAATGCTCGCCGCGCCGGCGCGGTTGAGCGCGGGGTTTTCCCCGGGGAACGCCAGCGATAACGTGGATGGCAACTGCAACAACGGAATAGACACCAGCAGGAACAAATCCTGCCAGTGGCGTTTGCGGAAGTAGCGGATCAGCACGAGGACAAACCCAAACAGGAACAACGCGCCCGTGACCACGTCCAGCGCGGGGCGGTGAGGGATCGAGTTGACCCAGATCTCGCCATCGTCGAGGTTATACATCAGCAACGCCTTCCCCACGTTCGACGCAAAGATGACCGGGGCGGGTCCCGGCAACAGCTGTTCGATCGTGCTTAACCGGGAAAAAGCGCGGAACCCGAACGCCTCCGGGTTGTCGATCCAGAAGCGCAACAAGGGAAGAAACACAAACAATGAGGTGATCGCCAGCATCGCCAGCCAGACCGGCAACTCGCGGCGCGCGCCTTTCGATTGCGAGTGAATCCAATACAAGATGAACGCCGCGATCACCACGAACGGAACAATGCGGAATGGGCTATAGCCATGCAAGCCAAGCCCGAGGAACAAGCCGGAGAGGAGGAAATCGTTGCGGTTGCGAGTGCGCAAGCCGCGCAGGAGGAAAAGAAGCGTCGGCGCCACGAAGAGGGGATATAACGGGAAACGCAGTCCGATACGACTGATGACGTTGGGCCAGTAGGCAATTCCCGCGAGCATAAAGGCAAAGAGCGCCACGCGCGTTCCGCCGATTTCTTTTCCGAGCAGGTAAATAAATGGCAGGGTCAAAAAGCCGAGGAGGGCGGTGCCGAGTTTGAGGCTGAGATACGACAAACCGGTGCCGAAGATGTTTGCCACCCAGA
This sequence comes from Candidatus Defluviilinea gracilis, assembly GCA_016716235.1. Classification (NCBI taxonomy): domain Bacteria; kingdom Bacillati; phylum Chloroflexota; class Anaerolineae; order Anaerolineales; family Candidatus Villigracilaceae; genus Candidatus Defluviilinea; species Candidatus Defluviilinea gracilis. Next base: position 647,123 of record JADJWS010000001.1, on the reverse strand, counting down.
GAGTCCAATACATTTGAATGGCTTCACGCCCGGTATTGCGCGGGAAGAAAATATGCGTGTCACCCTGCGACACATCGTATACATCGTACAGTTTTTCGGCATGGTCGCTGAACGGTTCCGGCGGCACGGTCTCTGTCTGTGTGAAGCGGAAGAAGAAAACCAGGGCGGTGGCGGCGAAGAGCAGAATCGCCCAGCGCGAGATGGTGATCGTCCATGTGTCGCGGTTGAAAAAGCCCGCAATTTTCGCCAGTTGGTTTTTCACGCTACCAGTCCGAATCCACAATGCGCCCATAAAGGCGAGCACGGCGAGCGCCCACACCGTAACGTTGAGCGTGGTGAAGAGGTTCTCGTCCAGCAGGGTGAACGCCCAGAGACCCAGCCCCAGGCTGAGGATCAACATGACTGGGCGATAGGTGAGCGGGTCTGTCCGATCGGATGTTTCGGCGAGAGGCGCGAGAGTCCATTCGCCGCGATAGAGTCCCCAGCCCAGCGCGAAGAGCGCGGCAACGAACAGCGCAATTCCTAATTGGGTATCTGGCGGCGGTTCGAGAAGCCTTTGGCCCGCCAGCGCAAGCAAGAGCGCCAGCAGGGAACTCCACGGGAAGGGGGAAGGCGATTCGTATTTGGTAGCTGAAGGTTGACTGGGGCGCGGGTGGCGATCCGTCTCTGCCGCGAGGAGCGTATCGAGACCGGAGTTAAGAGGTTGCGGACCCTCAGGTTGATCGTCGGTGATGGATGATGTTTCTTCCTCGGCAACACGAGGAATCTGAATCCGTTCGCCTGCGCCGAATCGAAACAGCGATTTGACGTAATCGAGAATGCTGGGTTCATCGAACGGAGGTTGTGGGTGAGGAGTGGTCATGAGTTCGTATTGCGTCCCTTCGGCTAGGCTCAGGGGAAGATGGCGTTGCCCGGTTCGTTGCCTACTTGCGCGCTTGTTTCCTTGCGATTGTAATGATGCTTTCGCCCCACGTCATGGGAAGAAACGCCACGCCCGTGATCGCCTGTAGTCCGCCGAGCGAACCGAAGGTCAATTTTTGGATCGCGCTGGGAACGAGCGGAATATAGGGCACATCCCAAAACCCATCAGCGAAGATGCGCTTGATTGTAAAGCCTGCGCCTTCGATCAAGGAGACCCATTCGGCGGGTCGTTTCAACGAGATGTGAGTCGGGTCTTGATAGCCGATCCACTTGTCGCCTTTCCACGGCTTGAGTAGAGAGTCGAGGTTCGGCGTGGCAAGGATGAGAATGCCGCCTGCCTCGGTGACGCGCCCGATCTCTCGAATCGTTTTTTGCGGGTCGGGCAAATGCTCCACAACGTGCTTGATGATAACCACGTTAAATGAGTTGTCGTTAAATGGAAGTTCCTGGGCGCTGGCAGTTTGCAGGCGAGTGGTCTTCACAACGGGTTTCGACTGTGTCACCGCCCAATGGTTGATATCACAACCGTACGTTTCGAACGTGTCTTCGAGCTGACCCACAAGATGCCCCATGCCGGCCCCCACCTCCAGCAGGCGCGCGCCGCGCCGGCCGTATCGCCGCGCCAGCATGGCGAAAAAACGATTCGACCACCAATACATGCTGTATTTGGCGAAAGTAATGTTGGCGTAGGTATGCGTGGAGAAATAGTTTTCGTCGAAGGGCATGGGCGCGTATACAAGCACAAGGAAACAGGCGCAAAGCGGATTTGTGGCTGTGTGCGTTTGACTACTGTTTCCTGGTCTACCTTTTCTTCGCGATATAAAACGTAAACGTCCCGTTCTCGGTCGGTTCAGGCGAGGCGTATTTGCTTACATATTTTTTCGTTAGCCAGAGATTCCAGATTGCGCGTGAGAGTATCCAACGCCCTGTGAGAACGCGAGCCAATACCGATGGAACGCCGAAGTAATGTCCCCATTCTAACACGCGCATCGCGGCGGGCGAGAAGTAGTGCCAGTGCCGTATCATTTCAAAGCCGGCGCGTTCCAGGCGCATTTGCCAAACATCAGGCTCGTCGGCGTGATGCACGCGTGAAATTCTGCGGAACCAGTTTTCATACGGCTTGCCCAACACCTTCGAAATAGACAAGGCGGAAAAATATCTCGTGTTCGGCACGCAAAAGTAAAATGGCGCACCCTTCCTTAATACGCGCGCGGTCTCTTTTAACACGTCGTCAATGTGCGGGATATGCTCTAGCACCGAGTTGCTGAACCCGCTGGCGAAGTAGTCGTTGGGGAACGGAGATTTCGCGCCGTCCGCCTCCACGAGCGACTTGTATGCGCCGTATTTCTTCGCCTCGTGGATGGGTCCGTGCCACGGGTCGAGTCCCACGTCAATTTTTTGGTCGAAGGTCAACGAGGCAAAGTGACCGTCGCCGGCGCCCACATCGTAGACCGGCGCGGGCAGGGGCAGGTTTTGGTAGTAGGATGATTCAATTGCCCGCAAAAATGCGCGGAAGTAGGGCAGGTCGCGCAGGTGGAGGAAGAGGAAGTCTTTATTTGGCATGCTATAATGATAGCGCTTTCTGAAAAGTGATAGCAGAATCGAGGTCGCTATGGTACGGATGATGGTTCAACTGACCGAAGAACAGGTGAAGGCTTTAAAAGAACTGGCGAAGGCTCGCAAGACGCCTGTCGCAAAATTAGTGCGCGAGAGTGTGGCGCAGTATATCGTAACCTCTCCAAAAGAAATGACGCAAGAAGAAAAACGCGAGCGCGCCCTTGAATTTATCAGACAGCTTGAGGAGGGAGAAATCCAATTTCATGATATTGAGGACAAAACTGACATTTCGACGAATCACGACAAATATCTGGCGGAGATTTACGGCACATGGAAAAAATCTTCGTAGATACCTCGGCGTTCTTTGCGCTTGTCAACCGGAGTGATGAAAATTACAAACAGGCATTGCTCGCATGGAAAGAAATGATCAAGCGCAGCGCGACACTGATAACGAATAATTATGTTGTTGTCGAATGTTTTTCATTACTTCAAAGCAGGCTCGGGATTGACGCCGCTCGCGAATTTCGGACAAAAATCGTTCCGTTGCTTCAACTCGAATGGATCGGCGCCCAAGAACATTCTGCCATCGTCAATTTCGTGTTATCCGCCAACCGCCGCCAACTTTCGCTGGTGGATTGCAGTTGTTTCGAGACGATGCGGCGAATGAACATCGAAAAAGTTTTCACCTTCGACAGCCACTTCCGCGAGCAGGGCTTCGAAATTATCCCATAAGTTTTGCAAATAATTTTTCATACTCCTGCGCGACGGAATCGGGGTTATAGGATTTCTTGATGGATTCGATATCGCCCTTGAACTTTTGCGGTTCATTCAGGACGGTGAGAATGGACTCAGCCAAGTCGGCCGCGTCGCCAATTCGAGCGACTCGTCCCATGCCGTGCATCGTCACCGGTTGACGCACCCCCGGCAGCGCGGACGGAACGCACGGCACGCCGTTCAGCATCGCTTCGATCTGCACAAGTCCGAAGGCTTCGGTGGAATTCAATGATGGCACGGTCAACACATCGAGGTTGGGGTATAACGCGGCTAGTTGAATGGGATCGAGGTTGCCGAGAAATTTCCAATGACCGGTCGATTCATATTCGCGAATCTTTGGGATCAATCTGTCAAAGTATGCCTGTTCGCCCATCACGTTCTGGTGTTGTCCCGCGTATAGCACTTGCGCTTTCGGATATTTCTGCAAGATCGTTGGTAACGCGTCGAGCAAAAATTCCACGCCTTTTTCGGAGGCGAAGCGCGTGACCATGCCGATGACGGGATGCCGCTCTTTCACATGGTGTTCGTGCGCGAACGCCTCCACCGCACCGAGGAGTGGACTCGGCATCTCAACGGGGGGCAGGATGGGGGTCAGTTTGGAAGCGTAGCGCGAAAGGTAGGGAGAGTTGTCCGCGTAGTCTTGTGTGTACGTCACGATGTGATTCGAAAAAATCCCAGCCGCGTTGTTCATCAAGTTCACGACGAAATTGACAAAGCGGTTGAAGAATCCGGGCGGCAACAGCAGATCGCAATGATAGGTTAGCACGGCGGGTTTGCCGAAGAGACGTCCGCGCAACGCCACGCCGGGCGCGTCGAATTGGGGCAGGTGCAATTGCACGACATCGTGTTGCGCGACGAGTTTTGTCGCGACCCAACCGAACGCCGGCGCGATGACGCCTTTGCTAACCCGCGCCGCCACCGGCACGCGGATAATTTTTACACCGTCTATCACTTCTTCGCGTGGAAGCGACGGGTCATATTGCATGGTCATCACGGTCACTTGATGTCCGCGCTTGACGAACGCGCGCGCGAGTCGCTCGGCGTAAATGGTCAGCCCCGATGTGTGCGGGCGATAATAGGTGAGGACGGTGAGGATTTTCATAAAGCGGGGAGATTATACCCTCGCGACAGGGAGCAATGCGGTCTCTTTTGTACACGGATACTTCGACACGGTGAGCAAAAGACGAACCGTCAGCACAAGTTTCACAGACAACACGGATTTTTTCGTTTTCTCAGAAAGTTCCGTGTTGTCCGCGCGTTCCGTGTGCAAAAATGAGGTTGAGAAAACTTTTGAAATTAACTTGATACAATCACCGCCTGTTGAGGTGACTTGTGAATCACAAAAAACAAATATTGGATTGGTTGCTCGCCACCCTGCGCGAGTCCGCGTGGGCGCCGCTGGGTGTGTTTGGTTTTTATCTGGTCGGGCTGGTCTTCGATTGGTACGACCGTTTTCCCCCGCTCGATATCCCCACGCATTTTATGGGCGGCGTGGCGATCACATTTTTCTTTCGTTCTGCCATCAAACAATCACAAAAATTTCTTGGGGATATTCCCTCTTTGATTCAAATCCTATTTGCCTTCACCTGCACAGGGACGACGATCATCCTGTGGGAATTCTACGAGAACGCTTTCGATTATCTCTTCGGCACCACCATGGTGCGCGGATTGGAAGATACAATTGTGGATATGCTTATTGGGATGACGGGGGCGATGGCGTTGACTTTGTTCTATAAACGGTGATAATGCTTGTAATTCAAGGAGTGGAAGTTGCGTGGAGAACAATCAATGGTAATTCATCGGGATTCCTTTGCCTCCAGCGCAACCTATCAACTAACTCCTGAAAATGAATCTGCCCGCTAAAATATCTTTCCTGAACAACTAGGGGGAATGCATCTTGGATTTCAGAAGGGAAACTTATAAGGTCGCCGTTGGCTGATATCACAGACCCGTCATCGGAAAGGTGAACAATAGCAAGACCCTCCGATCCTATGATGTAGTCGTAGATCGCACCACAAATCGCCCACACATATACTTCATTGCCAGATTGTCCTAAAAATTCCCACTCGCAGATTACTTCTTCTGGAGGACGGTAATTGAATTCATCAGCAAGCGCAGTCTGGTAATCTTTCCATTTCTCTATCTGAATAGGTTCAGGTTTTAACCAGGGAATAATTGCCGGGGTTGGTTGTGTGTGTAATGTAGAAATAACAATCCAGGGAGGTTCGTCAGGGTGACCGCGTCTCCAGCGCAAACGATCTGCCCGTTCTATAGCGCGCCAGTAAGCGTCCGATCCATAATAATCCACTGGCTGAATAAAGATTTTTTCCTGCACATTCGAGGGAAACATGGCGCGAATATCAGCGTTATAAGAAGATCTTGATCCGGGAATTTCGGCATTTATTACCTCCCCATCCATTCCAAGATATATCACAGCCGGAATCGTTGCTCTATAAGGGTTGGCAGAGTAGATGCCTGCACAATGCGCATCCACATAAACTTCCTGTTCTGTTTGTCCTAATATTTCCCACTCACATACGACTTCTTTAGGTTGAAGAGATGACTTGAAAAATGCTTTCGCTAAAGCGTCTTCATATGCCATCCAATGTTCTATTTGATTGGCATTAGGTGCAATAACAGGAATGGTTGGTTTTGTAGGTAATGGAGATGGGGTAACCGTTACGAGTATTGGCGTGGATGTCGGAACGGGTGTCGGTGAAACCGTTTTTGAAACAGGTGTCTCACTGGGTGACAAAGTTGTTTTCTCTCGACAAGCAACGATGAGATCAAGAAAGAGCAACAAGAAAAGATATGTCACGATCTTGTTCATTATTGATATTTCCTTTTACGTTCAAATCCAGATCTACAGAAATTGCCTGATCGAAAACACTATTAGACTGCTAAAACAAATCCTTATTCGCCTGCACCCACTCGAACATCAACTCCATGCCCTCTTCGAGATCAATTTTCGGTTCCCAGCCGAGTTCGTGTTTGGCTTTGCGTAGGTCGGCGTAGAAGACTTTCTGGTCGCCGGGACGCCAATCTTCGCGCGCCACTTCGATTCTTTTGCCGAGCAACTTCTCCAGTATCGGACCGAACTCTGCCCAGATCGCCATGACGTTGCGCCTGCCGCCGCCAACGTTATAAATTTGCCCTTTGGCAGTATCAATTTTTTCGATGGCGGCATCGTACGCGTCGAGCAGGTCGTGGACGTGCAGAACGTCGCGCACTTGTTTGCCGTCGCCATAGACGGTAATCTTGCGTCCCGTCACTGCAGCGATCATCATCCACGCGAGCCAGCCTTGGTCTTCGATTCCAAATTGGCGCGGACCGTAAATGCAACTTTGACGAAAGACGACAGAGCGTAGACCGTAAATGCGAGCATAATCGCGGACGTATTGGTCGCCCGAACCTTTTGAAACTCCATACGGCGAATGGAAATCAAGCGGCTGTGATTCGGGACAGCCGTGTTTCAAATCTTTGTATAACCAGCGCGTCGATTCTTCGACCAACTGCACATCGTCCATGCCGCCGTAGACTTTGTTGGTGGATGAGTAAATGAAGATGGGATTCTTTTTCGATAGGCGAGCGGCTTCGAGCGCGTTGAACGTCCCCAGCGCGTTGGCTTCGAAGTCCTCGCGCGGATTTGTCACAGAGGTTGTCACTGCGACTTGACCAGCGAGATGCACGATGACATCCGCGTCTTTGGCGGACTCGGCTAACAAGTCTGCGCTTCGCAGGTCTCCGACGATGAGGTTGAATCCAGTTTCCCCGAATTGACTCTTCAACCAGTCCACATTGCGCGGCGCGCCCGCGCGCGAGAGATTGTCGAAGATGGTGACGCGCTCGCCGCGCTGGATCAGCCTGTCCGCGTAGTTCGAACCGATGAATCCCGCTCCGCCTGTGATGAAGTAATGGCGACTCACATTGTATCCTTTAGATTAGACCTCTTGAATAAGTAAGTTTTGCTTAGCCACACATCGTCCCGATGTTCTTCGGGAGAGTCCACAGAGCCCTTTGAGAAAATCTCTTTTTTCTCTGTGTGCTCTGTGGCGAAAAGACTTTCGCAAGAGGGCTATTATTTGATGCTACACCGTCCCGCAGGTTGCGTAGTGGCGACTTCAGTCGCCCACAGCCGAACGACTGAAGTCGTTACTACGGTTTTATGACCTGCGGGACGTTTTGACTATTCCGCTTTCGCTTGCTTGTTTCTGAAACTCATCAACTCCTGATAGACGCCTGAAAGAGTCTGTCCTTCGCGCGAGAGACCGATGGCGCCGACTATGATGCTGTTGATGTAATTGTACAACCGCATGGCTAATGCGGCGGCGAGCGCGGAGGATTCGTCGGCACCCAGGATTTTCAAGGCGAACACGATCGCGGCTTCGAACGTCCCTAACGCGCCGGGCGCCGAAGGGATGGCTCCGCCGAACGCCGCCATGCCCAAGCCGAACATCGCCCAGATCGCGTTCGCCTGCGGGAAGAACGCGCGGATGATGAAGTAATACGCGACGATGGCGATCCCCCAGTTGACAGCCATCCAAAATAAAAATTTGACGAAGAGTCTGCCGTCGGTGAGCACGCTCAAGCCGGAGAAGAACGATTCGAGGAAACTGCCGCCGAGTTGTTGCAAGCGCGGAAAACGCGCCGTGAGTTTGTGAAAAATATCGAGCGCCCATTTGTTGTTGCGCGCCAGAATGAACATCAGTACGAAGCCGATCAGCACGATGCCGCCCATGATGTAGGCTGTACGTCCGCTCCCCTCCGCGCCGACGATGAACGGAAGGACGGAAAGAAAAATGATGGCGGTGTAGATCAAGTCCATGGTGCGTTCGATGACGATGGTTGGGAGGATTTCCATGAAGGTCATCTTGGATTTTCGGCTGAGTAAAAAGGCGCGACCAACTTCGCCGAGGCGGAAGGGAAGGAAGTTATTTAATAAGTATCCTTCACCCACTGTCCAAAACACATCGCTGAACGAGGCGCGGTCACGCAGAAGCGTTCTCCACACCTGCGTGCGGACCGCCATCCACACAAAGCCGATCACAAGCGCGATTCCGAAATACACATAATTCGCGTTGCGAAGCGCGTCGACCATTTTGGGCAGGTCAACGAAATAGAGGATCGCGGCGATCAAGCCGAGGCTGACGATCGCGCCGGGGAGCCATTTTTTTACATCTTTCATATGATTCCTTTTTTACCACGAAGGACACAAAGTACACAATGGAAAACCCATGCCATGTCATGCTGAGCCGCTTGCGGCGAAGCATCTTTGCCACGTTGCGCCAGAGACCCTTCGGTCGCGGACGAACGCTCCCTCACATCGTCCCGATGGTCTTCGGGAGGGTGACATACCTTAGTGACCTTCGTGTCCTTTGTGTTTAAAGAAGATTATTCCTCATTCAACTTCAACACCGCCATGAACGCGTCCTGCGGGATTTCGACGTTGCCGACCATCTTCAAGCGTTTCTTGCCCTTCTTTTGTTTCTCGAGCAATTTCTTTTTGCGAGTGATGTCGCCGCCGTAGCATTTTGCCAGCACATCTTTGCGCGTGGCTTTGACGTTGGCGCGCGAGATGATTCGTCCGCCCGAGGAGGCTTGCACTGCCACATCATACAGTTGACGGGGGATCAAGTCTTTCAGTTTCGTGATGAGGCGTTGACCTTTGTGATACGCATCCTTTTGATGGACGATGGTCGCGAGCGCGTCGAGAGGTTCGCCGTTGACGAGTATTTCAAGTTTCTGCAATTCGTCGGGGCGATATTCAAGGAATTGATAATCCAACGAAGCATAGCCTTTGGTGCGCGATTTCAAATCGTCGAAGAAATCAATGATAATTTCCGAGAGCGGGATTTCAAAATCGAGTTGCACGCGATGCGGCGCGGGATATTCCTGTTGTTTGAAGATGCCGCGCCGTTTGGTGACAATGTCCATGATGGGACCGTAATAATCGGTGGGCGTGATGATCTCGATGGTCATCCACGGCTCGCGCACTTCGACGATCTTCGATTCATCGGGCAGTTCGGCGGGCGAGTCAACGGGGATGACCGAGTCGTCGATCATCAACACTTGATATTCCACCGACGGCGCGGTGAACAGCACATCCAAATTGTATTCACGTTCGATGCGCTCTTGAATGATCTCCATGTGAAAGAGACCGAGAAAGCCCGCGCGGAATCCGAATCCCAACGCTTGCGAGGTTTCAGGCTGGTACGTCAGCGAGGCGTCGTTGAGTTGCAGTTTTTCGAGCGAGTCGCGTAGCTCGGGATAATCGTCCGCTTCGACGGGATAAATCCCCGCGAAGACCATCGGCTTCGGGGTTTGGTACCCAGGCAGAGGGTTAGAGGCAGGCTGAGCGGCGCGCGTGATCGTATCTCCCACGCGGCACTCATGCACGGTTTTGAATCCCGTCGCGATGTATCCCACCTCGCCCGATCCCAACGTCTCCGTCGCCTTCATGCTCGGCGCGAAAATTCCGATTTCAACGGGGCGCATTTCTTCGCGCGTCGAAAACATCCGCAAGACATCGGTGGATTTGAACGAGCCTTCAACCACGCGGACGTACGCGACGACGCCTTTGTACGAGTCGTAATGCGAATCGAAGACGAGCGCGCGCAACGGCGCGTCATCCAGATCTTTCGGAGGCGGCACGCGCGTCACAATTGCCTCCAGGATTTGATCCACGTTGACGCCCTCTTTCGCCGAGACGCGCAAAACCGCTTCAGGCGGGACCCCGAGCAGGCTCCCCACATCTTCAGCCACCTCGTCGGGACGCGCGGAGGGCAGGTCAATTTTGTTGATGACGGGGATGATCGTGAGGTCGGCGTCGAGCGCCTGATAGAGATTCGCCAGCGTCTGCGCTTCGATGCCCTGCGTGGCGTCCACGACAAGCACCGCGCCTTCGCACGCCTTGAGCGCGCGGCTGACCTCGTAGCCGAAGTCCACGTGACCTGGCGTGTCGATCAGATTGATCTCGTACTTTTGATTGTCCTTCGCGGTGTAATACATCCGCACCGCGGAGGCTTTGATCGTGACGCCTTTTTCGCGTTCGAGGTCCATGCTATCGAGCACCTGCTCGGTCATCTCGCGTTCCGAGATCGCGCCTGTCAGTTGCAACAAGCGGTCGGCAAGCGTGGATTTTCCATGGTCAACATGGGCAATGATACAGAAGTTACGAATGTGGTCGGTCATAATAGCGGGGGAAGTATAACCGAGTTTCTTAACAACGAAGATATCCTTCGACTTTGATCGAGGATGATTAAATGAACAGAATCTGCAAATAGCCGATCTTTTATGGACAGTTAGAGGATATCGATATAGAACCTGGTAATGTTTCTAATTCCGTTGGATTGCTGCCATCTGGGTTTATGATGAATGGCTTTCCTCCAAATGGCCATGCAAATATCTTTGTGCCGTCCGGTGACCATATAACATCTGTTTCATCCATTTTGTTTCTTGTTATTTTAAGTGGATTGCTTCCATCAGCATTCATAATATAAAGTTCAAAATCCTCGCCGTCACGATCAGAACTAAACAGTATTTTTTCTCCATCAGGAGACCAGGCCATCGGGAAATCTCCACCCCTGCCGCTCGTCAATTGAAAATTGTTGCTTCCATCAACGTTCATAACATGGATCTTGTAATATCTACCCTCGCGCAGGGAAGCAAAAGCGATCTTCGTTCCATCTGGCGACCATATGGGGAATTGTTCCATAAAAGGACTGTTTGTCAAGTTGGTCAGGTTCCCGCTTCCTACATCTACCACGTAGATATCAAAGTCATATTCCTCGTCTTGCGATTCAAAAACAATCTTACTCCCATCCGGCGACCAATTATGCCAGTATTCAAATCCACCCGTGTTAGATACATTTGTCGGATTGCTCCCATCAACATTCATAACATAAATTTCAGGGTTGCTACCATTACTTGACACGAAAGCAATTTTGGCTTTGTCAGGAGATAAAATAGGCGAATATTCATACGCAGGACTGTTTGTGAGATTGATTCGATGATTTCCATCAACAGATACAGAGAAAATCTCAAGGTTTCCAGTGCCAAGATCTGACGCGCATATTATATTTTCTGTTGTCCAGCCGCCGAGTAAAGTGGCAGTGGGAAGCGGGGTGAGTGTCGGTGTGTGGGTGGGAGTGAAAGTTATTGTTGGGGTAGCTGTATAAGTAGCTGTTGGAGTCGGTGTTCTTGTCCAATTTGCCGCGCTTGTCGTTGCGGCAACCGATGTCTGTGCTGTGACTTCCTCTGGCGAAGATGCACAACTCGTAATGAGGAGAACAATGATTGTTAAGGAAAGAATCAGCTGGTATTTCATATTTTCCGCTAACGGTTACACAACCAAGAACTCGGCGTTGCCCTTACGGCAAATCAAGCGCGGCAAGAACATGCTCTACTTCGTCGAGAAATTCGCTTAATTCGATAGGTCTTTTCCCTTCTTTACTCGTATCGTGCTCTTCAGGTTTCCGATGAGTATGCCTGTGCCAGCGTCCATCCAGTTCATCTCGCGCATACAAGCGTTGACCGTTGTGAATTAAAGCAAGGTTTGTGGTTTGGTAAACGTCATTTCGATAAATTTGGACAAACAAGGCGGAGGAAATATACAGGCGAATTTTCACCAGACTCAAGGTCTGGTCGAGAACATCCATGCGGACGAAGTACTTGCGCCGCTCGAGTTCCGTCCCCAGGGTGGCGGGCAAATCCTCCGCTTTCATGATTTTTTCTGCAATGCCTTAAGCCGCTTGATCTCGGCTTTCATGTCCGCGATGCCTGTCACCGCAAGTTCCCAATCGAAGTAATCCTGCTCCGCTTCCGATTTTGGCTTTGATGCAAGGATTTTCTTGCGGAACGTTTCAAAGTCACGTTCGTATTTCTTTTCGAAGTCGCGCGCCATCGCTTGATATTTGATCAAGTTCCGCTGGGCGCGTTCGAGCAACAACTCCACAATTGCCTGTTCGGGGGACAGGTTCGGGAAGAGTCTCTTGGCGCTGGATTCGATGGTAACTGGTAGAACCATGCTTGGATTATATACCTAATTTTCTGAGCAAACTATCCAAATCGCTTCGCTCGGGATTGGAAGCTTGATCCATCCACGCCAAAAACTCGACATTCCCCTTCGGTCCCAACAGCGGACTCTTGATCAGCCCGCGGATGCCGAAGCCTTCATTCTGGGCGAAACTCAAAACATCAAGAAGTACCTGCTTGTGGATTTCAGGGTCGCGGATCACGCCGTCACCACGGGAGACATCCTTTTTACCGGCTTCGAATTGGGGTTTGATGAGGGCGATAACATGTTCCACTTTCCACTTTCTATTCTTCATTTGTAAAGTGGAAAGTGGAAAGTCGGTAGACCATTTCTTCACCACCGGCAACAAAATCTTCAACGAAATAAACGAAGCGTCAATCGATACGAGATCAACCTGTTCAGGCAGTGACTCAACATACCGCGCATTGGTCTCCTCCATCACAACCACGCGCGGATCGTTGCGGAGTTTCCAGTGCAGGATGCCTTTGCCTACATCTATTGCGTAGACTTTCGCCGCGCCGCGTTGAAGCAGGCAATCGGTGAATCCGCCGGTGGACGCGCCGACATCCGCGCAGACAAAATCTTTCACATCGAGTTGGAACGCTTCGAGCGCGCCATCCAGTTTTTCGCCGCCGCGTGAGACGAAGCGCGGACCGGAGTCCACTGTCACGGTGGATTCGCTGTCCACGGACGCTCCAGACTTCAACGCGACCTGATCCGCCACACGGACTTGTCCCGCCATGATGAGGGCTTGCGCCTTGGCGCGCGATTCGGCGAGTCCGCGCTCGACCAGTAACACATCCAAACGAATTTTTGGCATGAGCGTATTGTATCAATTTCTATTGCGCGCCCCTCTCACTTCACGTTTGAACACTGTTCAGGCGCAAAGTGAACTTTGCGGTACGGATTTTCAATCCCGAATCAGTTCGTTAATTCAACGATCAGCGTGTCCAGCGCCAGATCGAGTGTGGACTGCCCGGTCTTGACCCGCTCGTCGATGCGCAGTAATTTTCGATAGATGCTTTCAAGCGATTCGATCGAAAAGCGCCCAGCCTGTCCCGTCGTCTTCTCTGCCACAAACGGATGCACGCCCAGCGCGCGCGCCACATCATCCTTGTTTCCGCGTCCGTCGAGGATTTCTCGCGCTTGAATTAACAGGCGAAACTGTCGCACCACCATCCCCCACAGTGAAAACGGGTCTTCGGTTTCGAGCAGGCGATGCAATAAGTGTTGCGCCGATTTGCCGTTGCCGCTCGACAAGGCGTCGACGAAATCGAACACCGATTGCTGTGACGTGACGATGCAGACCGCTTCCACATCCGCGACGTTGACCTGCCTCGCCCAATTGACGTACGCCAGCAACTTCGAGATTTCCATCCCCGCCTGACGCGTGTCCACGCCGACCATGTCTTTGAGCATTTCCGCGGCGCGCGGCTCGATTTGCCCGCCTTGTTGTTTGGTTTCGTTGACGATCCAGCCTGTCATGTCTCTGAGTTTGGGGAGCATGAAGGCTTTGGTTTGAATGGATTTGTTGTTTTTCTCCGCCCATTTCACCAGCCAGTGTTTGTCCGCTTCTTTTGGTTCAACGGATTCGTACATCGCAATCCGAGTCGTGTCTGGCGCTTTTTCGATGAATTCGATAAATTTCTTTCTCGAAGAAGCGTTGTTATATTTCGAAGATGGATTCGCCAGCAAGACCAACCGTCGCTTGGCGAGGAACGGCATGGCGTTGACGGCGGTGTTCAAGTCCGTTTCGCTCATCGAACGCGCGTCGAGGCGCGCCGTGTTCATGTCCGCGCTGGTGGGGTCGGTGAAGTCCGAGTCGAAATCCTTGAGCTTGCGCGAGATGGCGAATTCGTCGTTGCCAAAGAGGAAGTAGAGGTTGGGCATGGGGAAAAGGATGAAGGATGAATTATGAAAGATGAAGAAAGTGGAGATGCAAGTTACGAGATACGAGTTACAAGTTACGTGTGTACTTGTTTACCTGTTTCCGTGTTTACTTGTCTACCTGGTTACAACTCGATGAACGCCTTTGCGAACAAGCCGAACATCCACGATCTGCATGTTGCCCAAGTCCGCTTCGGTGGTGATGTGTTTTTGGAGCCAGGGTCCAAGCGGGCGGCTCAAGAGATAGCCGAAGAGGGCGAGCATCAACGCAAAAGGAATCAGCCCGACGCGCCAAAAGGTGGAACGCGCTCCACGGAGGGGCATCCAGGCAAACGTCGCGGGAAGAAGCGTGGCGGCGACCAGATTGGTCCCGCATCCCTCGTGGACGGCGAGTCCGCTTTCGCCCGCGTTGAGTCGCGTATGCGCTTCGTTCGCGCAGGCGATCACGTCGTCGGTGGGAACGTCGCCGAGCAGAAAAAATCCCGTCGGGTTGGAATGTCCCGCCATGGATTGGTTTTTATATTTGCGCGCGAGCAGATGAAGCGTGGCATGTTCGAGCGCGTGGTTTCGTCGAGTTTCGAGAATGAGGGGAAGGTCGAGGATCATGCGATGATTATACACCGCAGGATTTATGGAAGTAGATAGGCAAGCAAGGTAAATGGCAATGCGGCAAACCCGCCTTTGATGATGACGCGTAGCGCCTGACGCCGCATTTGTTGCAACTCTGATTTGTCTTGGATGCGTTCTATTGTGTCGGAGGTATGGCGCAGACCGCGCGAGGCGAGCAATACTCAGGTTTTGTCGAGGGCTTGAATATAGCTGGTGGTCGCCGCGCTGAACATGAAGAACAACGGCAAACGCCAAAGCGGATGTATATCGAATATGACGAGCGTGGCTAACACAGCCAGCGTGAAGACAAAATACCGCGCGGCGAATCGTTCGCGCTTCTTTCTCTCTTTCGGGCTGATATTCGGTAGGCAGACAGCTCCCACCGCTCCTTTGGGATGTGCGGAAAAATTGTCAGTCATGGGAGGTGTGAAACTGAGGTTTCATCGGTTGACGCGAATTCTCACATTCTAACAAGTTTTACAGGAACCCGATGAGATGTGAAGGGAAGGGGAGCGGCGAACCAGGCATGTAATAACCCGGGTCTCCCGTACTTAAACAGGAAAGAGCCTCACCAGAAAAGGCACACACCTGCCCTGGCAGGCGGCGCCAGGGCGGCACAAAGAGATTGGATTCCTTGAGCCCTTCCTTTGTGACCGTCGTGTCCTTTGTGTTTGAATAAACAGGGCTTACGCAGTTGGCGGGCAGTTGTACTGCCGCCGCCGCAGCGCAACTACGGCGCAACAGGTTCAATTGTGTAAGTCCTAAAAAGATTTCCCGTTAAAAACAGTAGAGTCAACAACCCTCTTTGCCACAGAGGACCCAGAAACCTCGGAGAGTTCTTTACCGTTTCTTTTGGAACTTCGCGATGAAATCTTCGTATCCTTGCTTCACTTCAGCCGCGGGTTCCCCGCCATCGAAGTTGAGGAAAACCTTGAACGCGGCATTCCCTCGCGTGTCGAAGAATTGGAAAGACAACGATTCGTGTTTATCGAGATGACTCGGTTTGCGGAAGGCAAACACAGAAGCCAGTTCCCAGCCGCGGATGTGCATATCGAGGGTGTCGGTCCGGATATTCAAAAAGCCGTCTTTGTTGAAAAATTTTCCAAACTGACCGAACACCTCGACCGTGGTCGCGCCGTTCGACACGATGACGGTCACTTTGCCTAGCGGCTCGAACGCGCGGATGATTTCCTCCCAGCGCGAACCATCCAGTTCGCGGGCAGTGTCGCCTTCAAGCGCGCGCAGGATGTCCACTTCGGGGATGCGCAGTTGATGCGCAAGCATGAGGGTCATCTGTGAGCGGTCTTCATTGTAGGCTTCACGAATGGCGTCGAGACGTTCGTCCGCTGTAAGGTCTGGGCTGAGAGGGGCGAAGGTTGTAAACATGTTGTATCCTTTTCATCGATGTATGAAGACAGGGTTTCTAATTCAAGGCTTACGCAGTTGGCGGCAGTGCAACTGCGGCGCAACAGGTTCAACTGCGTACGTCCTATAATTCTTGAATGGGCGCAAGTATAGTGATATTAACTCTGCGAATCCAGACACGAGGATGATCTTTGAATTCCATGACGGTGATGGCGGATTTCACCCTGGTTGATTCTTGCGAAAAATCCCGCTCATTTGAACGGGATTTTTGCGACATTACTTTGAAGTTTTCACTATCTGCCTTGCCACTTGCATCAACTCATGCGCGGACCTCAATGTCCCCTCGCCGACTTCGCCGAGCATTTGCGAGAGTTCGAGCAGGCGCGGCTCGCCGTCGAGACGTTCGACGCGCGTGAGCGTGCGGTTGCCGTGGATCAATTTCTGCACTTGATAATGCTCGTCGCCAAAGACAGCCAACTGCGGAAGATGCGTCACGCAGAACACTTGATGTGACCGCGAGAGATTCCACAACTTCTGACCGACCGTCATACCCACGCGCCCGCCGATGCCCTGATCAATTTCGTCGAAGATCAACGAAGGGACTTCATCGGCTCTCGCCAAAACATTTTTCAAACCCAACATCAAACGCGAGGTCTCGCCGCCTGAGGCGATCTTTGCCAACGGTTTGAGTCCCTCGCCAGGGTTCGGCGCGATTAAAAACTCGACGCGGTCAATTCCGTTCTGGTCAAACCCAATGCGCGGACCGCCGTTCAGCGGCACGCCGTTCGGGTCGGGCTTGGTCTGAAAGTCTACGCCAAACTTCGCGGCGGACATTTTCAGGTCATCGAGTTCGGTCTCAATGCCGCTTCCCATCTTCGTCGCGGCAGATTTGCGTTTTTCTGAAAGCGCCAATCCCTGCTTGCCCAATTTCTCAAGCAGTTTTGCTTCTTCCAATTCCAATTCATCGATTCGATCCGCCGCGCCTGTGATGGTTTCGAGTTGTTTGCGCGCGTTCTCGCCCGAGGCGATCACCGCTGGGATGTTCCCGCCATATTTGCGTGTGAGCGAATGAATTAAATCAAGCCGCTCTTCCACTTCATCGAGTCGCTTCGGGTTGAACTCGATCTCTTCCAAATAATCGCGCAGGTTGTGAACCACATCCGAAATCGTTTCGATCAACACTTCGGCTTGATTCGCCAACTCGCTTTGCGCCGAGTCAATTTTTGCGAGCGCGTGCAAGGCTTGCGCGGCTTGCCCGATCAGGTCGGTGGCGGCGGGCGTTTCAGGCGAGCCTTCTTCCAACACAGCCAACGCCTCTTGCGCGTTCTGCGCCAGCGACTCGGCATTCGCGAGTCGGTCGCGCTCCTTGCGCAGTTCATCATCTTCGCCCGCTTTCAAACGCGCGGCTTCGATCTCCTCCGCTTGATACGTGAGAAACTCCACGCGGCGATCCGCATCCGCTTGCGCTTTTCGCAACTCATTCAACTCGTGACGAACGCCAAGCAACGCGTGATACGTCTGACGATAATCGCTGAGGGGACGCGAAACTTCAGCGAAGCGGTCGAGCAGACCCAAATGGGCGCGTGAATCGAGAAGCGATAGATGTTCCGCTTGTCCGTGAATGTCCACCACCAGCGATCCGATTTCTTTTAAAAGAGAAACGCTCACCGTCCGCCCATTGACGCGCGCCACACTCCGCCCCTCTTTGCGGACTTCGCGCATCAGCACCACATAATTCGGATCGTCCATCAATTCTTCGCGTTGCAGGATGGAGTGCACCGCTTCTCTTTCGGGACCTTTGAGCTGGAACACACCCTCGACGAACGCGGCATCTGAATCGGTTCGCACGAAGGTCGTGTCCGCTTTGCCGCCGATGAGCATGACGACGGCATCGAGGATGATAGACTTGCCCGCGCCCGTCTCACCCGTGAGGATGATGAGCCCAGGACCAAAACGCAGGTCGAGTTTGTCTATGATCGCAAAGTTGTGGATGTGAAGTTCGGTTAGCATGGTTAATTTTTATCTGAACAATTGGATTCCAGAAAGTCGTGTGTAAACAATGGGAGTGGCGATCACAAGATAGATGACCTGAAAGACGATGCCGAAGATATCAAAGATGAAAATTTCCAAGACGATGATCGGCAATGCGCCCAATACGACCGCAACCGCGATCGTGATGAACAACGACCGCGAGCGCCTTTTCCGCGTGATCAAGCGCACACCTTCCGCGATGATCACACCTGCTGTCGGCGCGCCTGCGGCAATGAGGAACCATCCGAAGAAGCCGATACTGCCGATCATGGTGACCAGGAACGAAGCCACACCCGAGAGGAACCCCGCCACGATAAATCCAAAAATATAGTCATACCATTCGGATGTATCAAACGTTTTTTTACGTTCGCGCACACACTCCTTGCACATGTAACCCGTCGGCGTACCAACCGCGCACGAAGTGCAGATGGGACGTTCGCAACGTTTGCATCGTAAAGCAGTTTCGCGCGTTGGATGGTTGTAGCAATACAAGGTTTCGGTTGTTTCAGTCATCTCTATTTTTTACCACGAAGTACACGAAGGTCACTAAGGTTGGACGAATGACAAACGGATCGCCTTTCCATAGATTTTCCCTTTGTGTACTTGGTGTCCTTCGTGTTTAAAGAATTTCATCTCGGCATTCCCAACGAATTTTCATTCATGTGCGCAGTGAGGTTGCGATAAAAATATCCAGGGTCGCCGAAGCGGACGAACTGCGCGTTGATGTCTGCCGCGCGCGCGTCTATGTGATCGTCTTCCATCAACGTGATCGGCGACTGACCATCCACGCTGAGAACAACATTCTCACTTTTTGGCGTCATGGTCACTGTCGAGCCTTCAGCCAGCACGACCGCGCGATCCACTGAAAGATGCGGCGCGATCGGCACGAGCAAAATATTGCGCAACTTCGGCGGCAGGATGGGTCCGCCCGCCGCGAGGGCGTAGGCAGTTGAACCCGTCGGAGTCGAAGCGATCAATCCATCGGCAAGATAGCGGGTGAGCAGGCTTCCATCCACTGAAGCGGTTAAGTGAACGGGTCGCAGGTTCGCGCCGCGCCCGACGACCACTTCATTCAACGCGTACCACTCGCCCAACGACTCGCCCGCGCGGATGTGCTCGGTGTGAAGCATCATGCGTTTCTCGATCCACGCTTCGCCGTTGAACAATTTGTCAAAGTACTCGCGCCACTCGCGGCGATCCACTTGAATGAGAAAACCGAGTCTGCCCAAATTGACTCCGAGGATCGGCACGCCGCTTGGGGCGCAGAGGTGACCCGCGCGCAAAACGCTTCCATCTCCGCCCGCGATGACCAGCATATCAAACTCGCCGCCGCGCACGCGCTTGCGCAAATCTTCATCGTAGATCGAACCGCAAGGCGCATCCATGCCCTTGCTTTTCAAATACGCAGACATCGCTTCCGCTTCGGTCACGGCTTCGGGCATTTTCTGATGCGCGGTGACGACAGGTCGCTTGGGGATGAACGATTCGGGCATGGGGGTAATTATAAGGTAAACACGTATACAGGTATACAGGTAGACACGTTACGAGATACGAGTTACGTGATACGTGTTACGACTTGTTTACGTGTTTACTTCCTTCACGCCAAACTCTGATCGCAAACGGATCGAAACCCGCATCTTTTACAACGGGACGCCTGCTCGTGCGACCTTGAGACTTCTCGCTTCATCCCATCGCGCTTCATTTCAGTGATCAACTCCAACAGAGATTGTTCCAACTCGTGTGTGTACTCCACCGAAAAATCTTTATCCTCATAATGGACGATCCCATACGGCGGACGTTTGCCGTACGTTTTCTCGACCAATAAACAATACGATGCCAATTGATAAATGTGCGAGTCATATGGCGCTTCGGGCGCGCGACCCGATTTCACTTCGACGGGGATGATCTTTCCATTTTGTTCAACGAGATAATCGGGTTTGCCTGTCAACTCCAACGCGGCATAGAACAGCGGCTTCTCCAATTTGTTCCAGCCGCGCGTGTCGGTGTAGATGACGCGTCCGCCTGGCAAGCCTGCCGCCTGTCGTTGACGATTCGACTGCCAGAAGAAGAGGAGGGCGAGGAGGAGGAGGAAAAGGGCAAAGTAGAGCATTGGAGAATTAGAGAATTGGAGAATTGGAGATTGGAGACTGGAGATTGGAGATTGTGTGTTTGTTTGAATGGATGAGTAAGAGAGTGAGATGAAAAAATCGGTGAAAATCTGTGTAAATCCGTGGCTAAAGGATTTGTGCGGTGCAATAGGCGACTAGCAGGATTAACGCGAGCATCAACAGGATCAAGCCAACCGTCCGCGCGAGGGTGGAGGCGAGGACTTTGCGTCCATGTTGGCGGTGGAGTTCGGAGCCTGTCGCCATTTCGGCTTGGTTCTCGGACTCGACTCCCTGCTTTTTGTACCACCACGCGCGGCGGCAGTAGAGGTAGTTCCCAATGTCTGAGGAGCGGATGACTGCCATAGGGCGAGTATAGCACAAATTTTCTAATTTTTCTGGCGGCGCTTCGACTGCGGTCTTCGTCTTCGCTATCGCTTCGCTCAGACCTCCGCTCAGCGCGGATGTGTAACCTCCTTTGTGAAAAACTTCTCACCCATTTTGCGAAAACTTTCCTTGAGCGATTTTTGTTCGTGAGAATAATACGCGTAGAAATTAATTTGCGTAGGATGCGCTCTCTTGCGCCAACGGATGCGCTAGAGAGCGCATCCTACACAATGAAAGGAGATGCCGAGATGCCTAACGAGTTGAGAGTCAAATTTTGGGGAGCGCGCGGGAGTTATCCCACCCCTGGCGCGGGGACGATCAAATATGGAGGGAACACATCCAGCGTGGAGGTCCGCGCGGGCGAGCGGACGATCATCCTCGATGCGGGGACGGGGATCATCCCGTTGGGTCGTGAGTTGGCGCGGACGAAACGGGCGGGCGAACTTCTGTTACTGTTCAGCCATTTGCATCACGATCACACGCAGGGATTTCCGTTCTTCGTCCCCGCGTACATGCCGAGCGCGAGACTGCACATCTACGGACCCGACGGCACGCACGAATCGTTGAAGAATGTGTTGGAGCGGAATCAATCGTCTGAAACGTTTCCTGTCGGGTTACGTGACATGGCTTCGTCGAAAGATATTCAAGCGGTGCGCGAGTCGCAGATCGTCGTTTGGGATGCCGAGGGAGTCCGAGTGGCTGAGTCAGGCGTCCCCGTCGGAGAAGAAGCGGTCGTCATCCGCATTCACAAATCGTACGCGCATCCTGGAGGTGTTTACGTCTACCGAATCACTTGGCGCGGAAAATCTGTCGTCTATGCTACAGATACGGAGGGCTATGTGGGAACGGATCGCAAGCTTGTGCAATTTGCGCGGGATGCGGATGTGCTGATCCACGACGCGCAATATTTGGAGGAGCATTATCGCGGGCAGTTGGCGGGCTTTCCGTCCACGCAGGGGTACGGACATTCGACCGTGACGATGGCTTGCGAAGTTGCCGCGGCGGCAGAAGTTGGACAGTTGGTGTTGTTCCATCACGATCCGTCGTATGACGACGCGATGATCGCGGGCATGGAACGGACGGCGAAGAGTCTGTTCGAGGATACGGTTGCGGCGTATGAGGGGTTGGAGATTGACCTCGCCCCTAGACATTCCCTCACCCCCGTCCCCTCTCCCATGGGGAGAGGCGGGAGGAAGGATGTACAATATGCTCAAAATGGATGAGATCAGGAAGGACAACACTCGCAACCTGCTCGCGGACATCGAACTGTTCGCAGGGCTGACGCCGACTCAACTCGATTGGGTTGCCCAGCACGCGCATCGCCGCATCTTCGAGGCGGGACGCAATGTGATGACCATCGAACAACCTGGCGAGGCGGTGTATATCATCTTGCATGGTACGGTGAAAATTCACGTCGAGCAAGGCGAACGGGATGTGATTCTTTCGATACTGGGAAGCGGCGATTTGCTTGGCGAGATGAGTCTGATTGACAGCATCGGTCGCTCTGCCAGCGCGGTGACGTTGGAAAGCAGTCTGATGTTGTGGATGGATAGGACGACATTCAACTACCTGCTTGATAACTTCCCGCCTGTTGCGCGAAACTTGGTAAAGATTCTCTCTGCGCGTGTGCGGTTATCGGATCAACTCATTCAAGCGCTGGCAACATTAGATGTGAACGGACGCGTGGCGCGTCAACTGCTGGCGTTCGCCGAGAAATACGGGCACGAAAAAGACGGCGTGACACAAATCCGCATCACGCTTACGCAGGGAGACATCGCCGACTTGGTCGGCGCGTCGCGGAAGCGGGTCAATCAGGCGATGGTGATGTTCAAGGAGCAGGGATTGATTGATAATCTCGATGGCAGGATCGGGATAAAAGATAGCGAGGGGTTGGCGAGGTATTGTAGGTAGATTTGTAGTTTGGTAGTTTGGTAGTTGTGTAGTCGGATAGTCTGTGGGTTTGGGCTATCCGATTTTGATTCATTTTTGCTTTCGATTGATCCGAATCAATTTCCCTGTCATATCTCCCGCCTCTTGAACCATTCGGTGGATTTGTTCTGACTGTTCGCGCAAGTCAATATTCTGTGTGCAAACGATCAAGCCAGCATGGTTGGACGATTTCTTGTGCAATTCAATAAAATTCTCCCCGCTGTCGAAGCAAAATTCAACACTTCGGCATCGGGGATTCGTTGATTTGCATTTCCTGCTTCAAATGAGGTCAAGACATCATGTCCCATTTCACGCAGGTATTCGGCTATTTTGACGGGAAAGTTTTCGTTGGTATAGAAGGACGCCATCAGGCTTCCTCGTTCGACCGAATGGCTTGCTCGATTTCATCTTCATGCGAATCGGCGTACACCCAGGCGTTGACCAGATCCACCGCGCGCAGGGAGGGAAAATTTTCAAGGATGGCGACTTCCGTCCACCCAAGGCGGCGATAGTTATCGAGAGTCCAAACAGGGATGCGCGTCCGCACGATACA
Organism: Candidatus Defluviilinea gracilis; assembly: GCA_016716235.1. Lineage (NCBI taxonomy): Bacteria > Bacillati > Chloroflexota > Anaerolineae > Anaerolineales > Candidatus Villigracilaceae > Candidatus Defluviilinea > Candidatus Defluviilinea gracilis. Next base: position 623,971 of record JADJWS010000001.1, on the reverse strand, counting down.
CGCTTCGCCTCCCGACACGCCAGCGGTTTTTTCGATTCCCGCCCACGTGTTTCCCACTTCTTGAGCGAGTCGCTGTAACAATTCCGCTTTTTCGGCGCGGCTCAGACGAGAAATCTGCGGTTCGAGATTTTGAATACTCATACGTGCCTCGACTTTTGAGTATTATATCGTATATCCTTTTGCGCAAAACGGTATAATCCACGCCATGAGTTATCGTTTCTATCATCCCATCGAAGTCCGCTACGGGGATTTGGATCCGCAGGGACACGTCAACAACGCGAAGCATCTCACCTACTTCGAGCAGGCGCGGATCGCGTATTTGGTCGAGTTGGGACTATTCACGAAAGATCAATCCTTTATGGAAATCGGCGTGATTCTGGCGGATGCGCACATCACGTATCTTGAGCCTGTGTATTTCGGGCAGAAGATCAAGGTTGGAGTCCATGTGGCGAAGTTGGGGAACAAATCTATGACGTGGGAGCAGAATATCGTGGACGCGGATTCAGGCAGGGAAATTGCCAAAGGCGAAGTGGTGATGGTGACGTATGATTATCGCGCCGAGAAGACGATTTCCGTTCCGCAGGAGTGGCGGGAGAAAATTATGGAGTTTGAAGGTTCGAATTTATAATATACCTATGAAAATTTCCTCAAAATTTGACCCGAAGACAAATTGCGTACTTTATGAAGGCGATTGCTTAGAGTTACTGAAACAGGTTCCCAATGAAACTGTCAAACTTGTGGTCACATCTCCTCCATACAATATTGGCAAAGAGTACGAAAAACGCTTAAACCTCAATGAGTATCTGGAACAGCAAAAACAGGTTATTGCGGAATGTGCGCGTGTTTTACATCCAGAAGGAAGTATATGCTGGCAAGTGGGAAATTTCGTGTCTAACGGCGAGATAACTCCATTAGACATTGTGTTGTACCCTGTTTTTGCATCTCTTGGCCTACATTTGCGAAATCGCATTGTGTGGGAATTTGGTCATGGACTTCATGCTTCAAAAAGATTTTCAGGAAGATATGAGGTGGTACTTTGGTTTACAAAGTCCAATAAATACACCTTTAATTTAGATCCGATTAGAGTACCTCAAAAATATCCTCAGAAAAAACATTTCAAGGGACCAAAAAAAGGTGAGTTATCTGGGAATCCATTAGGAAAAAACCCTAGCGATATTTGGGATGTCCCCAATGTAAAAGCAAACCATATAGAAAAAACCATTCATCCGTGTCAATTTCCTGTTGAGTTAATTGAGAGATTAGTTCTGTCAATGACTAATGAAAACGATTGGGTTCTTGATCCTTTTATGGGAGTAGGAAGTACCGCAATCGCATCCTTGATCCATAATCGAAGAGCTGTTGGTGCGGAAATTATGCCCGAGTATATTTCAATCGCTAAAGATAGGATTATTAAAGCAGTAAATGGCGAATTGCAGATTCGACCAATGGAGCGTCCAGTTTACAACCCTACTAAACCTACTGAGAATATTCCTCCCAAGGTCATTAAATTAGCAAAGATAAAAACTGCCCAGCTGAGCCTTATGGAGAAGCGTGGAAAATACAAAGTGGAGAAGAAAAAATGAAAATAGTATATGAATATTCTCATCTTGGCGGTTCGGAAATATTGAAGGTTCGTTATCCAAAGTATGAACAAGAACTATACGATGTAATTGCTATGGTCAAAGCGCATAGAACAAAGATAAGCAAGGAAAAGACTAAAAAAGGCAGAGAGTTGTATTCGCCTATTGACATGAACGAGCAATTCAGTAAGGCATTTCAAGGAAGGGGGTACAAAGAACTTAGAGACACGTACACAATTACAGTACCAAATTCAGATATTGCCATATCTGGAGCATATAAACAAGTCGATTTTGTCAAAGAGAAGGTTTTAGTTGAGGTTCAATTTGGTAAGTATGCCTTTATGTTTTATGATATGGCTAAATTCCAATATTTTTTCAACGAAAACAAAGCGGATGTTGGAATTGAAATCGTACCCTGTCATAATCTACACAAAGGAATGTCGTCAGGAGTTTCATACGGCGAACAACTTGTGTATGATATCGAAAGACTAAAGCGGCATTTTCCTGCCGTGCCCGTGAAAGTTATTCTAATTGATGTGGACAAATAATATGAACCTTCCCAATTTTGACACAAACCATTTCACCAAATTTCTCGTTGACCTGCTCAACATCCCCTCACCCACTGGCTTTGCGGAGCCTGCGATTGCTTTTGTTGAAAAGGAGTTGTCGCAGTATCAGCAGTTGGAGTTATCGAGAACTCGCAAAGGCGCACTCGTTGCAAAGTGGACGGTGGAAAGTGATCTGCCGCCTGTGGCTTTGACCGCGCATGTGGATACGCTTGGCGCGGTGGTGAAGGAAATTAAATCAAGCGGACGGCTGAAGTTGAGTCGCATTGGCGGGGTGCAGTGGCCCACGATTGAAACCGAAGGCGTGTGGGTGTTCACGTCGAAGGGCGAGAAGATTCGCGGATCGGTGTTGATTGATAATGCGTCGGGTCATATTTTTGGGGGGACAGACACTCCGCGCAATGACGATCACATGGAAGTGAGGCTCGACGCGCGCACAACATCCGAAAAAGAAACGCGCGAGTTGGGAATCAACGTCGGCGATTGCGTGGCGTTCGATCCGCGCGTTGAGGTGACAAATGGATTCATCCGCTCGCGGTTCCTCGACGACAAGGCCTGCGTGGCAAATGTTGTGGCGGCGATCAAGTCGTTGGCAGAATCAGGCCGAAGTCCGAAAAGAAGCGTGTACTTCCACATCTCCAATTATGAGGAGGTGGGTCACGGCGCGTCGGCGGGAATCCCATCTGATGTGGCGGAGTTGGTCACGGTGGATATGGCGGTCGTCGGCGCGGGGCAGGAGTCGGATGAGTTCAGCGCGACGTTGTGCATCAAAGATAGCGGCGGCGTGTATCACGAGGGCTTGAATAAAAAGTTGCGCGCGATAGCCGAGAAACATGGCATCGCGTACAAGACCGATGTGTATCCGCTTTACGGGTCGGACGGCGAGGCGTTTTGGCGCGCTGGCGGCGATGTTGCGCTGGCGTTGATCGGTCCTGGCATTGATGCGTCGCACAATTACGAACGCGCACACATGGACGGGTTGAACGCGACGACGAATTGGATCATGGCGTATTTAATTGATTAAACACAAAGGACACGAAGGTCACTAAGGTTGGACGAACGACGAACGGATCGCCTTTCCACAGATTTTCCTTCGTGCACTTTGTGTCCTTCGTGGTGAGAAAAAATGAAACTCGATGCTGGATTACCACCCACTGGATTGAAAGACGTCCCCGCGATCGCGAAAGCCGCGGAAGAAATTGGATTCGACGCGCTGTGGACTCAGGAGACTCAACACGATCCCTTCCTGCCCTGCGCGTTGATCGCCGAACATACAACGCGTCTTCACTTCGGGACGGCTGTCGCAGTTTCCTTCGCGCGTTCGCCCGCGAACATCGCCTACACCGCCTGGGATTTAGCCGCGCAATCGGGCGGACGATTCATCCTCGGGCTTGGCACACAAGTCAAAGCGCACATCGAGCGGAGGTTCGGTCAGGCGTGGCCCGAGTCACCTGTGAAGAAATTGCGCGAGCAGATTCAAGTCATCCGCGCGTTTTGGGATTGTTGGCAGAACGGAACGAAGTTGAATTTTCGCGGGGAATATTACAAAATAACTCTGTTGTCTCCTTTCTTCAACGCGGGAGCGATTGAGCATCCAAATATTCCAATATATATTGCTGGCGTAAACACAGGCTTGGCAAAACTCGCGGGCGAAACGTGTGAGGGGTTCCTTGTGCATCCATTTAATACGCCGCGCTATTTGAGGGAAGTGATGTTGCCTGCGATTGAAGAGGGCGCAAAAAATGCAGGCCGCAAGCAGAAAGATGTATCCGTTTCGGTGACCGCGTTCGTTGCGACGACTCCCGAGGAGATGAATTTCGCCCGTGCGCAAATTTCGTTTTACGCATCCACACCCTCCTACCGCCCCGTCATGGACTTACACGGCTGGACTGGCGTCGCAGAGACATTGTCCGCGCACGCGGCGAAAGGCGAGTGGGCTGAGATGCCGATGCTCATCACGGATGAAATATTGAACGAGTTTTGTTTGGTGACGGATGACCCTTTGTCAGGCTCAGGGCTAGCCGATGAATTGAAGAAACGCTATGATGGAATCGCGGATCGGCTGACGTTGTACACTCCCTTTGTGGTTGGGGAGAGGGATGAGTGGTGGAGAGGGTTGGCGAAGGAATTCAAGTAGCTTCTCGCTGGCAAATCCTCAAATTTTCCCAAAAACAAGGAGTTGAACTCCTTGTTTTTTGACAAAAACAAGGAGTTGATGTATAGTGCAAGTATGTTTACGCGCGTGTACGAACCCCTAGAAAACCATATCCAATCTGGCAAAGTATTGCTGATTTACGGACCCAGACGCGTTGGCAAGACAACTCTGCTTCAGAATTTCCTGAAAACTACCCCTCACAAATATAAATTAGACTCGGGCGATAATACGCGCGCGCAGGAAATTCTCAGTTCACAGGATTTCAAACAGATATTGTCCTATGTGGAGGGATATTCCCTGCTGGCAATTGACGAAGCGCAAAACATTCCTAATATCGGTATGGGATTGAAAATCATCGTTGACCAGATGCCCAATATTCGAGTTGTGGTCACAGGCTCGTCTTCGTTTGAACTCGCGGGTCAGGTTGGCGAACCTCTTACAGGACGGAAGCGCACGCTGACGTTATATCCGCTGGCGCAATCGGAATTATTATCGTTTCAAAATCGATTTGAATTGAAAGAACATCTCGAAGAATATCTTGTTTTTGGCGCATATCCTGAAGTTGTATCCTCTGCGACCAAGAAGGAAAAAATTGACGTGATTGCTGAAATAGCCAATTCATACCTCGTCAAGGACATTCTGGCTTTTGATCGCGTCAAGAACTCAAAGACCTTGCTCGATCTTCTCAAATTGCTGGCGTTTCAGGTTGGCTCCGAAGTTTCACTAACAGAAATTGGAACACAGATCGGCGTGGATTATAAAACCATTCAACGTTATCTCGACCTGCTGGAAAAGGCGTTCGTGATTGTTCGGCTTGGAGGTTTCAGCAGAAACCTGAGAAACGAAGTGACCAACAAGGCAAAATACTACTTTATGGACAACGGTATTCGTAATGCGCTGATCGCCCAGTTCAATGAAGCGGATAAACGCAACGACATCGGTCAATTGTGGGAAAATTTTATTTTTATCGAACGATTGAAATATCGAACGTATCATTCCGTCTATGCCAATATGTATTTCTGGCGCACATACGATCAACAGGAAATAGACCTGGTGGAGGAACGCGACGGAAATTTATTCGGATACGAAGCCAAATGGTCAACAGTTAAAACTGTCTCTGCTCCGAAGAATTGGCTTGGGGGTTACTCCAATGCAAAGTTCGAAGTAATCACGCAAGAAAATTATCAAAACTTTGTTCTACCAGAATGAGGCATGATGAACTTCACCGACTATCAAACCAAATCACGCGCTACTGCAAAATACCCTGTCATCGGGCATGGAGTGATCTATCCCACGCTGGGACTCGTCAACGAGGCGGGGGAAGTGGCGGGCAAGATCAAGAAAGTGTTCCGCGACAAGGACGGCGAGATCAGCGCGGAGACGCGCGAGGCGCTCAAAGCCGAACTCGGCGATGTGTTGTGGTACCTCTCGCAAGTCGCCACCGAATTAGACCTGTCGCTGGATGAGATCGCCGAGGCAAATATCGCCAAGTTGTTGGATCGATTGGAGCGGGGAAAAATTCAAGGGGATGGGGATAATCGGTAAGAGAATAGTTGAATAGAGAGTAGATAAGTAGAAAGTGATGGCGCAAGAACTATTCTCTATTCTCCACTCTCTACTCTCTTCCTTCCATAATCACACAACTTTACAATCGGGCATTTTTCACACATCGCTTTGCGCGCGGTGCAGATTTCGCGCCCCAAGCGGATGATGTTCAAGTGAGCGGCGTAGTAGGTTTCGGGCGGGAACAAACTTTCGAGATGCGGATGCGCTTGCTCGACGGTCATCTTCTCAGGGCGGAGTCCGATGCGCCCCGTCACGCGGTAGACGTGCGTATCCACAGGGAAGGCGGGCATCCCCAATGAAAAGCACAACACGATGGCGGCAGTCTTCGGTCCCACGCCGTTGAATTTGGTCAGCCAGTTTCTTGCATCATCCACAGACATTGTCTTGAGAAACGACAAATCCATATTCCCGCGTTCTTCGGTGATGGCTTTCAACACCTGCTGAATGCGCGGACCCTTTTGATTCGCCAAGCCTGCGGGACGAATCGTTTCGATCACATCTTTTGTCTGCGCGTCGCGTACTTCTTCCCACGTTGGGAATTTAGCGCGCAGCAAATTGAACGCGCGATCGCGGTTCACATCGTTTGTGTTCTGCGAAAGGATGGTGCAAACCAGTTCGTGAACCGGGGGCATTGGGTCGCGCCAAATCGGCTCGCCATAAAACTCGATCAGTTTTTCGTGGACTTTCACCGCGCGTTTCGCTAAAGGATTCATGCGTAGCCAGCCTCCTTGATGAGTCGTAACGTGTTGTTTATCACGTCGTGATGTTTTTCAGGGATGTATTCATCGAACATCGCCACGCTGAGACGGTACAACGTGAGCGCCGCCGCGCCCCGCGATTGATATTGCGAGGAGGTGGAATCGAGTCCCCATGCTGTGCGGAACGCGCTCACCCACTTCGAATCGCGTCCCACCGCATCCTGGATCAGATCAAAGTAGCGATTCTCGCTGACAATCATCAGCCCTTTCTGTACCGCGACCGCTTCGAGCATGTTCTGTACCAATCCCCACACCGAATACAATACTGACGACTCATGTCCGCGCGCGAGACCGCTCAAAATTTTGTGAACTTCTTCCGCGCAGTGCATCACCTGCTCGGCGGCGAATTCATCCGCGGCGGATTGCAAAGGGGAAAAATCAAATGCCTGTGCAGACTTTTGCAACTCCGTCAACTCGCCAGTTTTATCCAGCACGATCCTCATTCCACTTAATCCAGGCACAGCCCAAATCGCGCGGCGCGGATTCGTCAACGCGGCGCGTTCATCATCGAGCAGGGCATATTTCAGGCTGACGAGTTTACTGTCAAAATATTTCAGCGTGTACTTGTCGTCCTCGGGCAATTTGCTCACAAAGATATCGAAATCAACATCGCTGTATTTTGATTCTTGTCCGCGCGCGTAACTGCCCACGATGCCAACACCAACGACATCAGGTGTGTCGATTTTTTTGAGAACAGATTGGATGAATGAGTCAGAGAGAGACATAATGCCGAAGTATACAGGTAGACACGGAAACACGTAACACGCAGTACGCAATAATCTCCAGTATCTAGTCTCCAGTTCTCTAATCCTCTATGCCTCTATTTCCCCACCCCTCCACTTTCCACCCTCCACACCTCCGCCCCCTCCACAAACTCAGGCGCGAACAATTTCAGGTCGGTGGTCGTGAACAGCACCTGCTCGCTCTCGCCTACATATTTCAACAGATCGGCGCGGCGTTGCAAATCCAACTCTGCCATCACTTCATCGAGCAGGACCACGGGCCATTCGCCTGTGCGTTCTTTCATCCAATTCACTTCGGCGAGTTTGAGCGCGAGTAACGCAGTGCGGATTTGCCCGCGCGAGCCGTAATCGCCGAGGTCAACTGTATCGGCGATGAACCGCAACTCGTCGCGATGCGGACCGATCGTCGTCACGCCGCGCGCGATCTCGTCGCTGCGAATCTTGCGCAATCGTTCGCGGAATCCATTTTCAATATCGCTCAACTTCATACCCGAACGGTCAACAACCGTTTCCATCTTCAAACCCATCTGCCCATTCGGTTGAGGAAGCGGATCGTACGCGGGCTCGTAGGAAAGGCGCAGAGTCTCAGTTCCGTGAGTCAGCTCGAAATGGACGCGCGAAGCGAGAGTCTGAATCTGCTGGACGGCTTCGATGCGCCACAAGATGATCTGCGATCCGAGCCGCGCCAACGCGTCATCCCAGACTTCGAGTTGGTCGCTGTTGCCCCCGCGTTCTCCAAGCATTTTGAGCAGAGCGTTGCGCTGTGTGACGACTTGATTGTATTCGCCGAGCGCGCGCGCAAACGCAGGCGTGGATTGCGCCAACGCGAGATTCAAATAACGGCGGCGGTCTTCGGGCGCGCCTTCGATGATCTGCGACATTTGCGGCACGAAGACGACCGCATTGAAATGACCGACCACATCGTTGATCGGTTTCTTCACGCCATCGAGCAAGACCTCTTTGCGAAGACGCTGACCGTTCAACACGCCGACAGGTTCGAGGATGAGCCGCGCCTCGATGCGATGTTTTCGCGCGCCGCGTTGATACTCCGCAATGAGACGCGCAACGGCGGGCGAATCTTTTTTATCGGCTTCGATGAAGTTGATGAGTTGCCGGTCGGTGTTGGTTTGAAAGGACGTGAATGCCGCGAGAAAATAAATGGCTTCGAGCACGGTCGTCTTGCCCTGCGCGTTCGCGCCTGTGAGCAGAACGGCGCGTTTCGGGAAATCCAGATCGAGCCGTGTGAATTTGCGGAAGTTGGTGAGGGAGAGGTGGCGGAGGTGCATGGGGGAAAATCAGAGAATTAGAGGATTGGAAAATTGAGGTGGGTAAGGAGTAATTGGTAATTAGAGATTGGAGATTGGAGATTATTGCGTACTACTTATTGTGTGCTACGTGTTTACCTGTTTACTTGTGTACGTGTCTACTTGTTTCCGTTCACCAACACCAGCAAAGGCGACGAATAACCATCGGCACCTACGTAGTACGCAATACGCAGTACCCTACTCCGTACTTCGTATTGCGTATTAAACCTCTTGCTCCGCATCCACTTCCTGTTTCGGTTGCCAGACACGCGTGGCGCGTTCGGTGAAGAGGATGCCGTTCAGGTGGTCAATCTCATGTTGAAAAATGCGCGCCAACCAGCCTTGCGCTTTGATCTTTACCGGCTTGCCGTGACGGTTCAGCGCCTTCACATGCACTTCGGCGTGGCGTTCCACCTCGCCCACCAAGCCGGGGATGGAAAGACACCCCTCCACGCCCATCGTCATCTCTGGCGAGGCTTTCACGATTTCGGGATTGACCACCGCCCACACTTTCTTCGGCGCGTCCTCTTTCTCTTCATCTTCCTGCTTCTCGAAATATTCGATCACCACGATCCGTTCCGACAACCCGATCTGCGGCGCGGCGAGACCGACACCCGGCGCTTCGCGCATGGTCTCCACCATGTCATTCAACAGCGATTGCAGATTCTTATCGAATTTTGTCACCGCATGAGCCTTGCGTTTTAGCACAGGGTCTGGGAGTGTAACGATATTACGCAGAGCCATTATTCTGATTCCTTTTGTTATCTTCTTCTCGTTTGAATTCTTCCGAACTCTTATGATACGTGGCAAGCCACTCCGCCATACGTTCGCGTTCTGCCGCCACAGCCGCCTGATTTTTCTTCACCACGCGCGCGTCGCGGCGGCGGTCGATATCCGATTGCACGCTGGCGGGGTCGAGCACATCTTCAAAGATAAGTTTATTTCCACCCACGGTGATATATACATGCCCGAAGTTGAAAATATTTCCAAGCAACCCGCGACGCTCATACTTGGTGCCGAGAATGTTTTCAAGCTGGGCGGCATTCCGCGATTCGGTGCCGAAGGGTTTACGATCGACGTCGATGATCTGGTCGCCGGTCACTTCGAACGTGTCGTTGCTCCAGTCCATGAGTTTATACCAAAACCAGCCCGCCAGCAGGAACATGGCGCCCAAGCAGAATAAAGCGTAGAGATCGATCGAGAGCCCGCCCGCCAGCGAGATGAACACATCCTGCGGCGAAATCAATAACTGATACAGCCGCAGGAGGAACAAAATAAACACCCCGACGAACCCAACAATGGGAAGCCATGCATCCAACGCCAGCACCACCCAATGCTTTCGATAGATCACCCCTTCACTCGTTTCGTAACGGAGTTTAAGAGTATTCGCCCCGAGCAATTTTAACCACCATGCGCCGCGCGGTTGGGCGACCGACGATGTCGGCTGGTTTGAATCAGCCGCAGGTCGGGCAGGAACCGGGATCCCCAGTCGTTTGCGGATGGCATCCTTCATCGCCTCTTTTTCCGTGGCGCTCGCCTGCTCCTTCGTCCTCTGCCAGTATTCCTCCACCATCTTCGCCGCCTGGGTCGGATGATTCACCAGAGCGAAATCGATCCTGCCCACGTACGTCCGCACGATCACATTTCCATAATCGAGCCAGCGACCGAATTGATTCACCTCCACGCCCAATGAAACGATCATCGAAAGCGGCGCTTCCTGTCGGCTATCCAAAAGACCGATCACCTTTTCGAGCCAGACCACGCGCTGGTTGGTGACCACGTAATAATCGTTGCTCCAATCGAGGATGATCCAACCCAGCCAAAGGGCAAACGCAAAGAACGACAACAGCGCCGCCAGCCACACGATGGTATGCGGCAAAATAAAAAAATACGCGTACGAAAAAAATACAGGAACGAAAAACAGCGCAAGAGGGCGCAGGATTTTCGGATACATGGCAAGCACATGCTTGCGCGCTAGAAAATACACCACCTCATCGGGTCTCAGCCATTTGAAGCGCAACTGCCGCGCCAACTGACGGCTTCGCACTGCGATCTCAAGATTACCGCGAAGTTTCGGGTGCTCCTTGAACAGTTTGTCGAAATCGCTCTTCGACAGCACGAGCAACGAAGTATCCTCCAACGCCGTCACGGTGGCAGAACGTCGTCGGTTTCCCATGATCCCCATCTCGCCGAAATAATCGTTCTTCACCAGCAACGCCAACTGGTTTTCCCTACCGTCAAGTTTTCGCACCACGCGCACCTTGCCCCCAAAGATCATATAAAAACCTTCCGCCGTCCCATCCTGCTTGAACACGATCTCGCCTTTTGCCACTTGCATCTCATCCATTTCATCCGCGATCGCCGCGAACTCCTCCTCCTCCAACCCAAAAAACAGGTGGATTTTTCTGAGAAATGCGATACGGGCAGATCGTTCGATGTTCACGATTTGATTCTATCAAATTTTATGGATGAAAACCGCCCCGCCTCATCCCGACTTTCAGCCTGCCTCGCCCGCGGATGCCTTTTCCCACCCCCATGATAAAATCCGCGCATGAAAAAATGGCATTTCTGGCTTGGCGTATTTATCAGCGTCCTCTTCATCTGGCTCGCCCTGCGCGGCTTGCAACTGGACGAGTTTTGGAACGCGGTTCAAAAAGCAAATTACGTCTGGTTAATTCCCGGCATCGGCGTGTACTTTGTCGGCGTCTGGGTCCGCGCGTGGAGGTGGCATTACCTCCTCAAACCTATCAAAGAGATTCCCACCAAGACCATATTTCCCATCACGACCATCGGCTACATGGGCAACAACATTTATCCCGCGCGCGCGGGCGAGGTGTTACGCGCCGTCATCCTCAAACGCAAAGAGGGCGTATCGGTCTCCGCATCGTTAGCCACAATCATCGTGGAAAGAATCTTCGACGGCGTAGTGATGCTGGGATTCGTCTTCGTCAATTTACCCGAGTTGGCAAAACTGACGAGCGCGTCGGGCTTCGTCGGCAACATTCAACAAGTGGCGGTGATCGGCACGGGCATCTTCATCGGCGCGTTGATCGTCTTCCTCGTAGCGGCAATGTTCCCGCAAATGACGGCAAGGATCGGGCTGTGGTTCATTCAACGCCTCACCCCGAAAAAACTTCACGAACGCATTATCGGTCTCATGAACAAATTTCTCGACGGCCTCGCCTCCCTCCGCTCGCCGTGGAATGTGTTGATGGTCTTTCTCACCTCGGTCATCATCTGGCTGTTAGAAACGGGCAAATACTGGTTCGTGATGCACGCCTTCAATTTCACGGTCTCGTTCTTCGCGCTGATGCTGATGAATGGAATCGTCAACCTTGCCACCACCATCCCCTCCGCGCCGGGCTACATCGGCACCTTCGACGCGCCCGGCATCGCCGTGCTCACCGCCTATGGCGTGGATCAAGCGACAGCGGCGGGCTACACACTCACGTTGCATGTGGCGTTGTGGCTTCCCATCACCTTGCTAGGCGCGTATTTTCTGGCAAAAGAGGGAATCCATTGGAGCGAAAATATTCGCAACGAACTAGGGGAAAATGGGAATGAAAGTTGAAGTTGACCAGAGCGGCAAGATCGGCGACACAAAAGTCCCAACCGTGCTGGCTTTTTCGAACGGGAAAGAATATGCCATTCTGATTCCTGCGACTGTAAAGCGCGAATGTTTATTGCGATTGCGAGCAACAACTCAGAGTGGAAAGACCCTTTATCTCAGGTTGTTTGCCGTAGGTCTATATTTTTTATTGAAAGACCATATCAGGGAATTTACCCAGATCACCATTGACTTGGAATACCCGGGACGAAATGCCGAAATCAAACTCTATCTCATGAATCTATTGAATCGAAGGCGAATATCCTATAACCCCGCAACCATTCGCTTTGCCCAAATCGGCAAGAAGTCCAATGCGCACAGCAAAGCGCTTGCTGTTTACCAAAAGATACAACGACCGAATAAGCAAATCGTTCTTGCGCAAATATTGGATGAGTTTAAAAAGCCGTGATCGGGATGTCTCCTTGCGGAGTTACACCCAGTTCAGCTGTCAGTGGTGTGCTGGCAGGTCCCTGGGTCACCCGATCACTGTTTGCATGATACACCTGCAAGGGATGCGAGTCAAGCGGGGGTTTGTAGGGCGATTGCATCTAAATTGAGGTAAAAAAGGGCTATCTTGAAGGAGGTAGCCATGACAAAGAAGCCATTGGAGGCGATCGCCGAGCATTTTAGCAAAGTGAGCGATCCGCGGGTGGATCGAACGAAGGAACATAAACTCATAGATTTGATCAGCATCGCCATATGTGCGGTGATCTGTGGAGCGGAAGGCTGGACGGACATTGAGCATTTTGGGCATAGCAAGATAGTCTGGCTGAGCACGTTTCTTGAATTGCCGAATGGTATCCCGTCGCATGACACTTTTGGTCGGGTCTTCTCGAAGTTGGATGCCCAACAGTTCCAGTTGGCGTTTTACGAATGGGTCTGGGCAGTCAATGAGATCATCCCAGGGCAAATCATCAATATGGATGGGAAGCGTTTGGGTGGCTCGCAGGATCGGCTACTGGGCAAACGAGCCATTTATATGGTCAGCGCTTGGGCGGAAGAAAACGAGATTGTTCTGGGACAGCGTAAAGTGGACGAAAAGTCGAACGAGATCACCGCCATCCCCGAATTACTCAAGATTCTGGCGCTTGCAGGCTGTATTGTGACCATAGATGCCATAGGAACCCAAACCAATATTGCCCAAACCATCGTCGCAGCTCAGGCAGATTATGTTTTGAGTGTGAAAGAGAACCAGGGGCGTCTGTTTGAAGATATTTCGGTCGTGTTTGCGGTCGATCAAGCCCACAACTTCAAATATGCTTCCCTGGACTATGACAAGACAGCGAATAAGGGACATGGGCGCATAGAAATTCGAGAATGCTGGAGTACCTCTGATCCTGCCTATCTAAACTTGATTCGTAACAAAGAAAACTGGCTGGTCTGCAAAGCATTGTCATGCTCGTGTGCACGCGGAACGTGGCTGGCAAGGAAACCAAAACAGTACGCTACTATATCTCCAGCCTGCCCAGTCACCCGAAACGATTGTTACATCTGGTGCGCAGACACTGGGCGATTGAAAATGAACTGCACTGGGTCTTGGATGTGGCTTTGCGGGAAGACCATAGTCGTGTGCGTAAAGATCAAGCTCCTGAAAACTTCGCCGTCCTTCGCCACATTGCGCTCAATCTGCTCAAACAGGAGAAAACCGCCAAAGGCGGTATGCATGCCAAGCAACTCCAAGCCGCTTGGAACCAGGATTACCTCCTCAAAGTCCTCGCCTCACCGATTTAGATGCGATTGCCCTACGGGGGTTTGCGATTTACAACGAAATCATCAGAAACGCTCTTTTTGCCTGAGTTATACTAGGGGTACTCGGTCCAGAATACAGGAACAAGGCACGGAAATGGCGCAACCAGACCTCCACAGCCGAAAAAGATTGAAGGTGTTGATCGCCGACGACGTCCAAGAGACGCGGCGCAATACCCGTCTCATGCTCGCCACGATTGACGATGTCGAGGTGGTCGCCATCGCGTCGAACGGATTGCAGGCTGTCCAATTTGCGAAGGAGCATCGCCCCGACGTTGTCCTGCTCGACATCAACATGCCCGAAATGGACGGGCTGACCGCCTACCGGGAAATCGCAAAAATCTATCCAGCAACGGGTTGTATCATCATCTCGGCGGAAAAAGACGCGGCGACCTTCCGCACAGCGATCTCGGTCGGCGTGCAGGAATATCTCGTCAAGCCGTTTACCGGGGATGAGTTGGAAGAAGCCATCGGCAAAGTGCGCGCGCGCGTGGAGCAGGCGCAACAACGGATCATGCAAGACACGCAAGTCCGCAAACAGCGCGAGGTCTTTCTCGTTCAACTTGCCACTGAATATGCAAAGACGCGCCGCACAGACGATCAGGCAATGGAAGTGTTCGAGCAGTTGGCGATGAATCCGCAGTGTGAAGCGCGTTGGCTGCAAACGCTCGCCATGATCTATGTGGTGCGGCAAAAATGGGGCAGGCTTAAAGTCCTTGCGGCAAAACTTGAGAAACGTGATACCAAGTGACTGTCACCTTGAAGGTGACAGTCACTTCTACGTGGAGAATCAATGAAAATCGCAATTATCGGAGCGGGGTATGGCGGGCTTGCCGCCGCGTATGATTTGAGAAAAGCAGGGCACGAAGTCACCGTTTTTGAATCGGCAACTTATGTCGGCGGGCTGGCGAGCGGATTCAAAGAGCCGCATTGGGATTGGTCGGTCGAGAAGTTCTATCATCACTGGTTTCAGTCGGACGCTTCGATGATGGGGTTGATAGAAGAATTGGGCTTGTCGAGCAAAGTGATCTTCCCGCGCCCGTTGACGGTGATGTACTTCAACGGAAATTTCTATCCGTTCGACTCGATCCTCAACGCGCTTCGCTTTCCCGGGCTTGGATTTGGACTCAACAAGATCCGCTTCGGATTCGTCGGGCTGTTTCTTCGCCTCACGAACAACTGGCGCGCGCTGGAACAAGTGACCGCCGATGAGTGGATGTTGAAATGGGCGGGCAAGCAAGTCTACGAGCAGATGTGGAAGCCGTTGCTCGTTGGTAAGTTCGGCCCGTTTTATAAGGATGTCAACATGGCGTGGATGTGGGCGCGCATCAAAGCGCGGACGACGAGGCTGGGAACGTTCGAGGGCGGCTTTCAACAATTCGCAGACTCGTTTGCGGAGAAACTGCGCGCGATGGGCGTGGAGATTCGGCTGGGGGCGCCGATCAAGTTCATTAAACAGAATCAGGCGTCGGGCGGATTGAACGTGGATGTCGAGTCGTTCGATAAAGTGTTGGTCACCACCTCCCCATCTCTCATGGCAAAGATGTGCCCCGATCTTCCTGAACATTATTTGAAGGGACTGCTTGAGTTGAAGTCGATGGGCGCGGTGGTGATGGTGTTGTCACTCAAACATCGGCTATCGGAACAGGGCTATTACTGGTTCAGCCTCCCCAAAGAAGCGGGCTTCCCATTGCTCGCGCTGGTGGAGCATACGAACTTTGTTTCAAAGGATCATTTCGGCGGCGATCACATCATTTATGCGGGCGATTATCTCGAATTGGGTCACGAATATTTTTTGTTGAGCGATGAAGAGTTATTGGAGCGATTCATGCCCGCCTTCAAACGGATCAATCCCGCGTTTGAAAAAGATTGGGTGAAGAAAGTGTGGGTGAACAAAACGAATTACGCCCAGCCCGTGCCGCTAGTGAATCATTCAAAAAATATCCCCGCCATTCAAACGCCCATCGAGGGATTGTATTTCGCTTCGATGAGCCAGGTCTACCCCTGGGATCGCGGCACGAACTTCGCGGTGGAGATCGGGAGACGGGCGGCGAGGATGATGTTTGGAAAGTGAGTATAATATCGCCATGACCACAAACCGCATTGCTGTTGACCCTGGAATTCTCGGCGGCAAACCTTGCATTCGCGGAACTCGCATCCCTGTGACGATGGTTCTCGAATTGATCGAGGATGGTTTGACGTTCCAACAGGTGATTGAGGACTATTACCCGCAATTGACAGACGAGGACATCAAGGCTTGTCTTCAATATGCGCGCGCGGTCGTCGAAGGCGAAGACATCCATTTTGTGGATGAAAAACCACTTGCGGCATGAAGTTCCTAGCCGATGAATGTGTCTACAAAGTAACCGTTGACCTGCTTCGTTCGCGGGGGCATGATGTGCACACCGCCCAAGAGACAGGCTTGGCAGGGAAACCAGATGAAGATGTACTCGCTTATGCAATCAAGCATGAGCGCGTTTTAATTACCATTGACATGGATTTCAGCAACATCAGGCATTATCCCCCGAAAACTCACAAGGGCATCATTGTGGCAAAGATGCGTCCGCGCAACGCCGAACAAGTCCATCATGTGCTGGAACAATTGTTGAACACCCTTGAAGAAGATGCGTTGAACCAATCTCTTGTGATCGTGGATCAGAATAAATATCGCATCCGATGATTTCGCGGCAGGAATTTCGCGGTGGAGATCGGACGGCGCGCGGCAAGGATGATGCTCACATAAAAAACTCCGGGCTAAAGCGCAAATAAATCTAGCTCTCTCGTTTCTGGCGGGAACATGTAACCCAAAGGCGCACAAAAGTTTTCTTTTTTGCTCGCTCTTCTTCGTGACCCTTCATCTCCTCTGTGATTCAATCTGTTTAAGGCTTTACTGCGAATTCCGCGAAAAAGCAAAAATTGTTTTTCTCAGAATTCGCCCGATTTGCGTAATTCGCGTTAAGATTCTCGCGCCTATTCTCTATGTCATTAAATCAGGTTGGAGTACAATACGAATTGTCTATTTTCCCCGCCGCGGATTCGGCGGGTACCTCAACACAAGGAGATTTTCCCATGTATCACACCCTCATCATCGCAGGCAACGTCGGCAAGGACCCTGAAATGCGTTACACGCCTTCGGGTCAGGCGGTCACATCGTTTTCGGTTGCCACGAACCGACAGTACACCACAGGCAACGGCGAACAGGTGAAAGAAACGATCTGGTTCCGCATTTCCACGTGGGGGAAGACGGCTGAAACGTGCAACCAGTACGTCAAAAAAGGAATGAAGGTTCTCATTGAGGGACGCCTCACCCCGGACAAAGCCACCGGCGGACCTCGCATCTGGACCAAGCAGGATGGTTCCGCCGGCGCGTCCTTCGAAGTGACCGCCAACACGGTCCGCTTCCTCTCGCGCGCGGATGGCGGCGGTGAAGCCCCAATGTCTGGCGGCATCGAACACGCCGAGATGCCGGCTGAGGATGATATTCCGTTCTAGCGCATGTTCTGGATGCAGTTGCACTGCATCCAGCCCGCAGTACAACTGCGGACAAACCCTATTCATTATGACCACACCCGATCCTCAAGCCGCGAAGCCGCCCCCAGGTATTTTGGCGCAGCCCGCGGGACCGAAACTCAAAGTGAAAGATGGGCTCGAGCCCGCGTACGCCAATTTGGCGCGCATCTCGCATTCGCCCACCGAGTTCGTCATTGACTTCGGTCACATGATCCCCGGCGAACCGACGGCGAACATCAATGCGCGCGTGGTGATGACGCCGCTCAGCGCAAAACTGCTCCTGCGCGCGCTCAACGAAAACCTTGCGCGTTACGAAGCCGCGTTCGGCGAGGTCAAAATTCCCAGCGGTAATACGCTGGCTGATAACCTCTTCCGCAATTTGCACCCGCCCGAACCGCCGAAAGAATGACCCATGCACAAACTCGAACAGATCGCCGACGAAATCCGCAAGAGTTTCGACGTCCGCACGAAGATGCGCGACGAAGCGCTTGCCCTCACGCGCCAATTGACGCGCGCCTGCTCGCTCGCCATCCGCGCGGTGCATCGGAGCGCGCAAGAGGAAATGGAAGAACACCTCGACGAAGCGCACAAACTGGCGGATCGATTACGCGCCGACCTCGCAAATCATCCCGACTTGTACTATGCGGGATACACACAAGACGCGCTCAAAGAATTTGTGGAAGCCAACGTCACCTGCGCGTTGATTCAGAACCGACCGCTTCAAACGCCGGGGGAACTTGGCGTTGAAAACTCGACCTACCTCAACGGGCTGGCGGAGGTCGTTGGCGAATTGCGAAGGCGCACGCTGGATATTCTCCGCTCGGGGTATTCACAGGAAGCCGAACGATTGCTCAGTTACATGGACGAGATCTACTCCGTGCTGGTGACCATCGACTACCCCGACGCGATCACGAACGGCTTGCGTCGCCAAACAGACTTGGCGCGCGGCATCATCGAAAAAACGCGCGGCGACGTCACCTTCTCCCTGCGCGGCGAAGACCTGACGCAAGCCATCCGCAAGTTGAGCGGTCAATTGAACGGCGGAGTGAATGAGGCTGATGAGAGCGGGCTGTCCATCAACCTGAACGAGGACGATTAAGAGAATGGCGCGTCGCCCCGGAAAAAAATACCCTCTCATCATCTACCGTCATATTGTCAGCCGCTGGTGGTTTGCCATGATCTTTATGGGATTCGGTTTGTTCGCGCTCGCCTATGGCGAGTACATCAAGCCTGCCGCCGAGTTTAATCCGCTTCCATGGCGGGTATTTGCCGGGGTGGGCGCGCTTGCCATTGTTGTGGGGCTCTTCTTTTTTGCCATCCGCTTCATGGCGTATGTTCAGCCGCATCCCGCCTTTTTGAAATTCGTCACCCCGTTCCTGCGGATGAACATTTCCTACCGGCGCATCCGCCGCACCACCACTACGGAAATGCGACAATTGTTTCCGCTCAAGGGTATCTCTGGCTGGGCGCAGGATGTTCTCTCTCCGCTGGCTTCGAAGACTGCGTTGGTACTTGAGTTAAACGGGTACCCGGTTTCTCCCATCATCCTGCGGATGTTCCTCTCGCGATTTTTCTTCAAAGATAAGACCCCGCATCTCGTTATTCTTGTGGAGGATTGGCTGAAATTCAGTTCCGAGATGGAAAGCATGCGCACCGGCGTTGAGCCCCCGGATGAACCGCGCAAGCCGAAGAATTCCATCCTTTCGCGCTTGCCGCAGAAATGAATCCCTGATCAAGATCAAAAAATCTCCGTCAAACGTGAACGGAGATTTTTTATGCGGGTTTCCTCAACGGTTGCGTGTCTGATTTTATCGGCAGGACAATAAAAAAGGATGTGCCCGCGCCTGCGGCAGACTCCACCCAAATGCGCCCCTGATGACCATCCACGATCGATTTCACGATGGCAAGACCCAGCCCGGAACCGGTAACATTTTCAGTAATGTTGCTCCCGCGGTAGAACTTATCGAAGATGTGCGGCTGGTCTTCGACAGGGATGCCGGGTCCGTTATCTGAGACTTTGAGGATGATCTGATCGCCCTCCGCAAGGATGGCGATATTCACCTCCCCGCCCGGGTGCGAATATTTGATGGCGTTACCGACAACATTGTCCAGCAATTGCCGCAGGCGAATCGGATTGGCGCGGATGGCTGGCAGGGAGGGAGTAATCTCAGTATGCACTTTGATGCGTTTGGTCTTGATCGTGCCTTGCAACATATTCAGGGTATATTGCAAAATGGCGTCGAGATGCACAAATTCGCGCCGCGTATCCATGCCCGCCTCCACACTGCCGAGATCGAGCAGGTCGTTGATCAGCGCGGTGATATGCTGGACGCTATCCTGGATGCGTTTTAGGAAATCCCGTTGGTGTTCATTGAGTTCGCCGGCGCGTTCGACCAATTCGGTATATCCGATCACCGAGGTGAGCGGTGAACGTAGATCGTGCGACACGGTGTGAACAAACTCACTGCGCATACGATCCATTTCCTTCAGGTAGGTGATATCCTGCATGGTCAGGGCGTATCCCACATCTTGAATCGTTGTCAGTTGGGCATTGCCCACGCGCCCATCCGGGAACCCCACTTCATAATAACTCAAAGGGTCGTTGCCGTTCTTGCGGGTGAAAAGCGCAAGCAAGTCCGGGTGGGTGATCACATCGAGCGCGGGCTTTCCCACCACGTATTTCGCGTCCAACCCAAATGTGCGGCACATGGCGGGGTTGATCAGCAGAATCTTTTTTTCCAAATCGAGGATCATCACACTGTCGTGAATGTTATTGAACACCGATTCGAGTCGCGCGTGCTCGGCTTCGGAGATCTGCGCGCGTTTTTTGAGCGAGGCGGTTGTGCGTCTCACCTCGCGGCGGAGCCAGTCTCCCGTGCGGTTTGCGTTCCTCAAACTGGCTTCGACCATTTCGGTAATTTCCACGGTTTTCAGCGGAGGGGCTAGATACCCGCTCAGCCCAAGGCGGAAAATATCTTTGACATGTTCGAGTTTGGGTTTATCGAGATAGAGCAAAACAGGCAGGGTTGGGAACCGTTCGTGCAATTCATCCGCGATGCGCGTTCCATCCCGGCCGCTGAATTTTTCCCCCACCAACAAAAGCGCCGGGTTGCTCTCCTGCAAGATCAATGCCAGTGAGCGGGTGTCCTTGGCGATCGCCGTCTCGTATTTAACGCGCAACGCGCGATCCATCAACTTCAAAACAGGCGAATCGTCCAGCGCGAGCAGAATCAGGTCTAACTTTGGCATGGGGCGGCGATTTCCAGATTCCCTTTCAGCAGGCTTAAATGATGCAAAGATTGTATCACCCGCTCATGGTTGTGGCAAATCAAACTCATTACATGCTATACTCACAAATCGGTTAATCCCACATAACAAATCCGAAAAGGCGCATCCATGAACTTGAGCGAATTCAAGCGGGAATTTCAGCCCAACCTCCTTCTTCCCAGCCTCACGGCTGGGCTGATCGCCGCCATTGTCACCATCAGCATGGAAATCTCTCTCGCGGCGTTGATCTTCTCCGGCGACCTCAACCCATTCCTCGCCGGCGGGATCGGCTTGATGCTCTTCGGCGCGCTTGTCGTTGGGGTTGTGGTTGCCATGCTCACTTCATTGCCCGGCGCGATCAGCGTGCCGCAAGATACCCCCGCCGCCATCTTCGCACTGATTGCCGCGTCGATCGCGCTACGCATGAAAGGGGCAGAGCCAAAGGCGGCATACGTCACCATAGTCGGAGCCATTGCCATCACATCGATCCTCACCGGCGCGGTATACCTGCTCATCGCCTGGTTCAAGGCAAGTTGGTTTGTGCGTTACATTCCTTACCCGGTCATCGGTGGATTCCTCGCGGGCACCGGCTGGCTCTTAAGCCTCGGCGCGTTCGGGGTGATGACCAACGTGAACCTTTCGTATTCCACCCTTCCGCAATTATTCACGCCCGGTCATTTATTCAGCTGGATTCCCGGACTCGTCTTTGCCGTTATTCTGTTGCTTGTCCTGCGAAAATCGAACCACTACCTGGTCACACCGGGCGCGTTAGTGATCGCCACCGCGTTATTTTATGGCTACCTCTTTCTCTCTGGAATTTCCATCACAGAGGCATCTGCGCGCGGCTGGCTCTTGGGACCTTTCCCCTCCGGCGGATTGTACCAACCCCTCACCCCCGCTTCTCTCGGACTGGTGGACTGGTCCGCCATCCTGCACAATGGCGACAAAATTTTCACCATCGTGATCCTGAGCGTGATTGCCCTCCTGCTCAATGCCAGCGCCCTCGAAGTGACCGTCAAACAGGATATCAACCTCAACCGCGAACTTCAAGCCGCGGGTTGGGCGAATCTGCTGGGAGGGCTGGGAGGCAGTACGGTCGGGTATCAGACACTCGGCCTGTCTTCATTAGCTCACCGGCTCGGCGCGAAAACCCGTCTTGCTAATATTATTTCCGCGTTGATCTGCGGCGCGGCATTATTTTTCGGCGCGTCGGTCATCTCGTTTTTTCCCAAACCCGTGCTAGGCGGAATGCTCCTCTACCTCGGGCTTTCCTTCCTCGTAGATTGGCTGATCGACGCGCGACGCGCCCTGCCAACGATCGATTACATCCTTGTCTGGATCATCCTCTTTATCATTGCCTCTGTCGGCTTTCTGGAGGGAATTATCGCCGGCACATTCATCGCCGCCATCCTGTTCGTGGTTTCCTACAGCCGCGTGGATGTGATCAAGAACGCGCTCAACGGCTCGATCTATCACAGCAAGGTCGACCGTCCCAAACTGCACCGCGATATCCTGCACGATCAAGGCGACGAAATTTACATCCTTAACCTGCAGGGGTTCCTCTTCTTCGGCACGATCCAAAATGTGTTGGAGAAGATCCGCCATCGCATCGACAAGAAAGACCTATGCAAACTCGGCTTCATCGTGCTCGACTTTCATCGCGTCACTCATGTGGATTCGTCCGCTGTGTTTGGCATTACCCGCCTGAAACAGGTGATCCAGGCGAACAACATCCTCATGGTGTGGACGGAAGTCAAGCCGGAGATCGTGAAGAACCTCGAACTGGGCGGCTTGAAAGACGACACCGACAATAGCTTCGTTATCAAGCCCAGCCTCGATGAAGGCGTGGAATGGTGCGAAAATAAGATCCTTACGCGGCAGGGCATGAACGACCTGACCGGGTTCATCGAAAAAGTGGAGAGCCAGCTCAAGCGCGTATTCCCCGACCTCCAGGGCTCAGACCGCCTGTTGCAATACCTCGAACGGCGCGAACTACGCGAGGGTGAGGTATTGATCAAACAGGGCGACCCCGCCGATGAAATGTACTTTGTCGAATCGGGATTGGTGACGATCGAACTGGAACTCCCCAACAATAAACATCTGCGCCTGCGAAGTATTCGCGGCGGCGCAATGGTGGGCGAGGTGGGCATGTATCTTCAACAAGAACGCACCGCCTCGGTGATCGCGGCGCGCCCCAGCGTTGTCTATCGTCTCTCCGCTCAATCGCTCAAGACCATGCAGGTGAAAGACTCGGAGGTGGCGGCGCAATTCCACGAGTGGATCGCCCGCCTGCTTGCCGAACGCATCGCGGATAACAATCGGATCATCGAAGCGTTGATGGAGTAACGCGAGTCTAAAATTCAAACACCGGTCGCGATTGACCTGTGACGATTCCCCGGTGATTCGCGACCTCGAGCGCGGGTCCAAACGCCGCCAAAGCCTGCTCCTGTTTCGTGGAGAGGACACCCAGTTGACGCAGGGCTTCCAGCATCACCGCCGGGCGCGCGCGACTGCGCCATTCAAGATTTCCTCCCATACGCGAGGCATCGCCATCCGCCACTTTCAACGCGATGCCCATGCCCGGGGAATCGCTCCCCAGCGCGCCGGGCATTATGCCGACAATTTGGAATCCTTCCGCGCCGCGCTTGCACACGATCTTTCCCTCTCCCGCCAGCATCAGTTGCTGGTCGAATTCGCCGTAGCCGCTGATCATTTCGGGATGAGCCGTCATCGCCGTAGTGATCTTTTTACACGCGGCGGCGCGAGGCTCAGCCAGCGCGCGCGGGTCGCACAAACGCGCCATGCCGAGCGCGGCATTGAACAGCGGAACCGCAAAATTCGGCGCGGAGCATCCATCCACGCCGAGGGAAATGTCGGGGGTGGGGATCAGGCATAAATCGGAGAAAGAAGCGAGGATGTCCTGTTGAAGGGGATGGTCGATGTCGAGGTAATCATCCAGCGCATAGCCCCGCAGGGTTGCGTATGCCAGCATGGTGGTGTGTTTTCCCGAGCAGTTGTTGAAGTTGGCTGTGGGGGCGCGTCCGCTGAGAATGAATTCCTTGAACATGGGAGCATCTTCGGGTAGGTGCGCTCCGCATTGTAGTTGGGATTCGCGGATGCCGATCTTTTGTTGCATCGCGGCGACGGTCTGCGCGTGCATGGCGCTGCCGATGTGCGACGCGCACGAGATGGCAAGCTCAGCCTCGGTATACCCGAAGCGCTCGATGCCGCCATGCTCTACGAAGGGAAGCGCCTGGAATGGCTTGGCGCTGGAACGCAAAAAAGCGACCTTGTGAGGGTCGCCGTAGGATGCGATCAATTTGCCGCGAGAATCAACAACCGCGATGGAGCCAAAATGAATGGCTTCGACAACCTTGCCGCGCGTGACTTCGAGGAGAGGTTGCGGCGCGTTCATCATTCATCCATCGTATGACGCGAGGAGGCGTGATAGTTGCGGATGTAGTATTGGTGCAGCCCGTAACGCAGGCGTTGGGCGAATTGTTTATTCCGCGTGATGGGCGGTTTGGACTCTTTGATGAATTGTTCGACGAGTTTATCGGCGGAGGCGATGGGGGCGCGCTTCTTGCCGAGTTTGTCGAATTTGTCGTAGACGCGTTTGAGCATTTCTGCCTGCGCTTTGATGTTTTGCAATGTGACCATGCCGCCGCGCCCGCTTACCACAGCGTAGCCTTTGTAGGCGGGGCTGAGGAGGAGGTTGAGGGATTCGATCCATGCGGGCAGGTCGGCATGGGCGAGGAACGGAG
The DNA here is from genome assembly GCA_016716235.1 of Candidatus Defluviilinea gracilis. Lineage (NCBI taxonomy): Bacteria > Bacillati > Chloroflexota > Anaerolineae > Anaerolineales > Candidatus Villigracilaceae > Candidatus Defluviilinea > Candidatus Defluviilinea gracilis. Next base: position 599,405 of record JADJWS010000001.1, on the reverse strand, counting down.
GTTGGCTCTTCATCACCGAGTCGCCGACGAAGACGATGCGCTCGGAGGGCAGGACCGCCCAGATCGCCCCGCGTGTGGGACCCGCGTGGCTCTCCAGGTGGATCGGGGTTTCGCCCCAGTGCAGGGAGAGTTGGTCGACAAAGGAAATTTCGGGGGGCGCCCAGCGCACGCTTCCCAACCCCGGAATCGACTCCCAGTTTGCGCCCGTCTCCTCGCCTTGGGCTTTGAAGGTGTTGGGGCGGTTGCGGAAGGCGAAGGCGGTTTTTTCGTGGGCGATGACCGTGCAGTCCATGGCGCGCGCGCCGAGGGTGCGGTCGGGGTGCGAATCGAGGTTGACGAGCATGCGTTCGGGTCCGTTGCCCATGCCCATGAGCGAGGCGCGCCACATGCGGCTGTCTTCGGGCGAGGGTGGCGCGTCGATCAATACCAGCCCGCGCGGCTGGCTGATGACTCCCAGCGTGACGCCGAGGTATTTCTCTTCAATATAGACGTTCTTGCCGATGGATTCCATTCAGGCTCCCGTAGGTTTGATGGTCTATCTTACCATCACCTTTTTTCTATTGCCATGCGAGATTTATAGGGCAATCGCGCCGTCTGATTACCTTGCGCAATGCTTGGTGGACGCGGAAGAACGCCGATTTTGCCGATTCAAAAGAAAGAAAATCTGCGTTTTCCGCGTGACCCGGCGTCCCGAGTTTGAAAGTCAGAACTTACGCAGTTGGCGGGCAGTTCGATTTGCCAAGCAAATCGTGCCGCCGCCGCCGCGCAACCACGGCGCAACAGGTTCAACTGCGTAAGTCCTAACAGTGTAAGGTAATCTAACAATCCGTGTGAATTTGTGAAATCCGCGGCTAAAGTTTTTGGGCTGTCCTGTTAATAACGGTAGAATCGTAATAGCAAGATTCGGGTCGGTACAATTGTATGCGTTCCATACCATGTGCCGCGCGTAATACTTTGCAAAACTGCTCCATCGTAATTTTGTCGTTCCCGCATCATCAAGGAGTTCGCTTGAAACCAAAACACTGGCTCGTATTCATCCTCCTCGGCGCGATCTGGAGTTCATCCTTTTTATGGATCAAGATCGGCGTGCAGGAAATCGGTCCCATGGCGTTGACGTCCTTCCGCATGTTGTTCGGCGCCATTACGGCTGTCGCCATTGGCGTCTACCAAAAAGTGGAATGGCCCCGCGATCTGAAAACGTGGCTCATCTTTGCCGCGCTTGGACCTGCCAGCCTTGCCGTCCCCATCTTCTTCATCTCGTGGGGCGAGCAGACGATTGATTCGGCTGTCGCATCGATCCTCAACGCCACCACTCCGTTGTTCACCATCTTCATTGCCCATTTCATTCTGCACGATGATAAGATGAGCGCGCAAAAAGTTCTTGGCTTGTTGATCGGCTTTGCAGGGACGGTCGTTCTCCTCAGCGAAGACCTCCTCACCAGCGCGCGCAGTTCGATCCTTGGGCAAGCCGCCGTGATCGCCGCCTCCATCTTTTACGCGGGGAGCGCGGTCTTCGCGCGCAAACTCACGCAACACGTTCAAGGCACCGTGCGCGGCGCCATGCCTTTGATCACCTCCGCCATTTTCATGTGGATCGTTGGTCCGCTTGTCGAAAAACCGTTCGAGTTCCCATCGTTGCCGCTCACGTGGATTTCGATCCTGTGGCTGGGCATCCTGGGTTCGGGCTTGGCAGTCCTGATGCTTTGGTATTTAATTCATGAAGTGGGTCCCACCCGCGCCACGCTGGTCACGTATCTTTTTCCCGTTGGCGGTGTGATCCTCGGTGTGATATTCTTGAACGAACATCTCTCATGGCAATTGCTGGCTGGCACGGCGCTGATCATTCTCAGCCTCGCCGTGGTCAATTGGCAACCCTCAAGACAGGCGCAACCCGCGAAATGAATCCCAAACCCGAAAAAACGTTTCTGGAAAGATACGAATCCCTCCTGCCGATCGCGTTGTTTCTGGTTTTCCTTGCGTTCACCTTGCCCGGTATTGCATGGGGACCGTGGCACCCCGATGAGATCGTTGTCCGCTCGATCAAGGCGTTATACGGCGAGTGGAAGTTCAGCGAGATCAACTTCAACTACCCCGACCTGCCACAGTATGCGATGTATTTCCTGGGGAGAATCATCCTCGCGCTTGGATATTCGGATGGGGAAATCCTGATCGCTTCGCGCGTCCTTTCGGCTGTTCTCGCAGGCGCGACGATTCCCCTGACGTACATGATCGTCCGCCGCGCGGGAGGGAGCATTCCCCTCGCAGGCTTGAGCGGGCTCTTCCTCCTGTGCGTCAGCGAACTCTCGTTCAATGGGCGTTTCGCGCACAACGATACGTATACCGTCTTCTTTATCACCTTATCAACGCTGGGTATGGTCACATACGTGATAACAGACCGGCGTGGCTGGTTGTACGCATCGTTCGTCGCTGTCGGCATGGCGGCATCGAGCAAATACACAGGAATCGGATTCATCCCTGCTTTGATTCTGGTGTACTTCATTCTGCAATTCAAAAACCTGAAAAAAGACTGGTTCACCATCGGCGAGACGCTGTTCATCAGCGGCGCGCTCGCCTTTTTAGGGTTTGCCTTCGGCACACCCAAAGCGTTGACGTGGATGGCGTACTTCTTCAAACGAGTCTTTGCCGCGCTCGAATGGCAGGCAACGTGGGGGCAACACGAAGGAAGCGCGCGCGGACTCACCGGTCAATTCCCGATGGCGCAAGGGACTCTTGGAACAGCGTTGTATTATCTCTTCATCGCCGCCGTGATTTGGGCGGTCTATCGCGTGATACGCGAATATCGAAGCAAGGAATTAAACCGCACATCGCAAGCGGGCTTCTTCGGAATATTGTTACTTGGAATTTTCTTCCTCGACCTGCCTGTGATGATCTCCTACAACTACCAGCCGCGCTATTTATTGACGTTCATGCCCATGCTCGCCATCCTTGCGGCATATTTTGTTTCAGAAATTTATACTCGCGTGAAGCAATTTGGAAAACCGATCTATGCAACAGCAGTCATTGTTATCGTTGGCGCGGTCGTGTTCTATTCGTTCGCGCGGATGGTCAGCATCGCGATGTTATTCATGAACGACGCGCGCATCCCTGCAACGGATTTTATGAAAACCCTGCAACCCGGCACATCGCTCGAACATACGAATTATCCGCCGAACTATGCCGATGGATTCTTCGAGCGCGAGCATAACTACCCGCTTCATATTCAAATGGGCGCAACGGACACGCCTCCCATCGACAAACCGTACGAGTTCAACAAAGCCGAAGAGGGACTGCTTGAGCGCGGAACGGATTACCTGATCGTGGACAGTTTCACCGCCAGCCGCTTCAACGATTCCTATGTGTGCGACCAACTTCCGAATGAATGTGACTTTTTCAAACAACTTGCCACAGGTGGGAGCGAGCATTATCATCTCATCGCGGAGTTCAGCTATTCCCTGCCGTGGTATTTGCCGCAGGTGCAAGTTGCGATAGCGAATCCCAGCATCCGCATCTACGAGCGAATCAAATGAACGATTTCAGAACAGGTTTTATTGCGATCATCGGTCGTCCGAACGTGGGCAAGTCTACTTTGGTGAATGCGTTGCTGGGGCAGAAGATCGCGGCGGTCTCGCCGAAGCCGCAGACCACACGCAAGCGTCAGTTGGGGATACTCACCAGCGACAAGTATCAACTCGTGTTCGTGGACACGCCCGGCATTCACAAAGCGCGGCACAAACTCGGCGAGTTTTTGAACCGCGAAGCCGAAGATGCGTTCGAAGGCATGGATGTGATCCTCTGGCTGGTGGACGGCTCTGCCAGACCCAACGAAGAGGACGCCCAGATCGGACTCGTCCTCAACAAACTCCCGCGTCGGACGTCGCTTGTGCTTGCCGCGAACAAAATGGACTCGGTCTCCGCTGAGGCGTTGAGTCGGACTCTCGAAGCGTACCAAGCGTTGGCGCGGAGAGACGCGAAGGTCGTTTCCATTTCCGCCACGCAGAATCAGAATCTGAATGAGTTGATCGAACTGCTCGTTTCGTTGAGTCCGTTTCGCGCGCCTGAGTTCGAGGAGGATCAAGTCACCGATTCGTATGAGCGCGATATTGCGGCGGACTTGATCCGCGAGGCGTGTTTGCATAAACTGCGCGAGGAAGTGCCACATGGCGTGGGCGTGCGCATTGACGAGTTCAAAGAGCGTGAGAATGGGATGCTGTATATCGGCGCGACGATCTTTGTGGAGCGCGATTCGCAAAAGGGGATCGTGATCGGCGAAGGCGGCAAGATGTTGAAATCTATCGGGAGCGCGGCGCGCAAAGAGATCGAGACGATGGGCGGACGACCCGTGTTTTTGGAATTGCGCGTGAAGGTGCTGAAAGATTGGCGCGACGATGAGAACGCGTTGCAGAGGCTGGGGTATCGGATGGGGAAGAAGAAGAAGCGGAAATAATTGCAGGCGACGTTTTCGTTGTGAACAAAAAACACTGGACTAGTTCAGCCCAGTGGTTGGCGAATCGTTCTCGTTATTTCAGATATTGTTGCGCGGCTTCAAGGAATTCGCGCGCCTGATTGATCAACTCTGCCGCAAGTTCCCTGCTGATTTCAGCATCAACATCATAATCGCCAGAAATGCGGGTGTCGAATCCACCTCTGAGCCAGCGATGAAATTTTGGGTCGAGTTCTTTGGTTTTCGCAAAGTGTTTTCCATATGCCGCAATGACCTGACCGTGTTGGCTGAATTGCAAGCCGATTTCAAACAACAATGCTTCGGCGACATAGAACATTGCGTAATATGCGCGTCCCGCGGCTATCTCTTCCTTCCCCATATTCAGCAAACCCTCCGCGCCCTCAATCGTATCCAATGCTTTGGCAAGCAGTTTGCTGGAATGTTCCTTCATGCAGGCAATCCTTCTCTGCGAATGTTGTATAACACTGGCTTCTCAGACTGTTTCCATTGTATTTCTTTGATGAGGATGCAACTTATCGTAACGTCATATTCAAGCGACACATCACTGACGTAATCACTGGAACGTCCCCATTCTTTCCAATAATCCTGATAATCGGACAACAAAATCATCACATCCACATCTGAGCCATCGCGGTAATCTCCGCGCGCGTATGATCCGTACAAATAGACGGCTTTCAACGTATCCCCGTATATGCGGGTGAGACCTTCTTTCAGTTCGCTCATCAGTTTCCTGATGTGTGCTGGGACTTTCGACTTCATACAATGATTTTACCCCACCATCCAAAATCTGGCTTGCATCCCTCGTTTCAACCCTGTAAACCCCTCTCCCGTCTACCACTCGCTACACTCGGGTACGCGTCCCCCAAGGGTGAGAAGCATTTTGCTCCTCAAACAAAACTTTTTCTTGGAAACTCAACCGCTCCGCCTCACAGAAAAGAAGTCAACTCCATGCCTTCTCCCTTGGGAGCCCACAGGGTGCTTCGCGAAGGGACAAATCAACACGCCGATCAATCACCTTGATCTGGGTGAGGTCCCTTCTCGTATTCTTCCGAACAATTCCCGCAACAAAAATCAGCGACGGGTTTGTTGTTCTCAAATTGACTCAGCGCCCTCCCGCAATTGGGACGGAACCCCGCACGGCTGACCCATTCCTCCATCATCACGCGGATGCGCTGGGCGGGGCTTGAATATTCATTTGCGATTTCTCTCGTTAATTACTTATCAGCGAATCTTTGTATGCTAGAGCCCTTCAAGCGCAAAATACCTCATGATCGCGCTAAGCGTAAAGGTATCTTCAACCTTGTCTTCCCGTATCATCTTGAGCAGTTCTTTTTTGGAATAAAACTTGAAATCCGCTATGCCCTCTTCTTGATTTGTTTGCGTCTCGACTTCTTCCACATCAAGAAGAACCAAACCAATAGGATTTTCAAAGAAAGCTGTGTTTGAATATAAATTTCCTATTTTTTTGCTATCGACAACTTCGCAATTGCCGATCTCTTCAATCATTTCTCTCTTTGCAGTCGCAAGATTGTCGTCATCATTAGAGTCAGCGAAGCCTCTTGGACAAGCCCAAAACCATTTTTCTGGAATAGGACGCCACTCCCATACAAGCCCAATTTCGTTTTTCTGATTCCGAACCAAAACCACCGTATTGTTTTTCGACTCTTTAATTGAATAGGTGTCATACAAGAATTCGCCGTTCGATGATGTAATCATATAGCGCAACAATTTTACATTTAGTTTGGAGTTCTCCAAAATAACGCTCGTGTTAACTTCTCCAGACTGCCAATCAAGGTTTTTTTGGCTATTTGCAATTTCTTTTTTTCTCAACGGTACATTATTTTCCACTTTGTTTTTCCTTTAATTCAATTTTGTGTGCTTATTATTTCTAATTTGTTAGAGCGAAAACTTCTAGTAGTGCAAGTTGATGTGCAAATTCATAAGTCTTGTTAGAGAATTCTTATTCGTGGCTATCAGGCAATTTTACTGACCTCTTTAGGTCCTCGCGAACACGCGCAATGGCTGTTGACTCTAATTTATCTTTCTCAGATTTCTCAGCCATTTTCTCTAGCTTCAATGACAGAATACTGGCTGTAGCAGCGCCAGCGGCAGTCCAAAACAATGAGTTTTGAGCATAAAAACCAACCGCACTACCAACAACGGCTCCTAAGGCGGTTACGCCTGGTACTATAAACGAAGTTAGGCTTTTGGTCTTCGAATCATATTGTATTTTTTTTCCCAACGACGAAGCTAAAAGGGTTTGATGGCTCTCAAAGGATTCGCTTGTTATTTTCTTCCACTCCTCCAACTTTTTACTGAAATCAGGGTCTTTGGAGTCAAGTTTATTATATAATGCAAGATTATCTTGTAAATTATAGGCACTCTCACGAACTGCTTTGTCTTCATTCATCACATCAACAACATCATCCCAAGTTAAAACGTTTAACACTGAACCATCTTCAGTCTTTTTAGGCAGAAAGATTTCTAAGGCTTCCTCTGCAACAATTCCATATTCTGTGTTTAATGTCTCTGCATTTTCCAGTATTTGTTCCCCATGAGATGATGGGGTATTAGGATCATGGTCTGTAACCGAATAAACACCGCGCCCTCTCGGGCTTACGGATGCTCCAAGTTTCTTGTTATAGGATATGTCAATGTAATCTTTTAGATCACGCCGTAGGTCAATTCCAAAGTCCTCAATTAATCGATAAAGTACACTACGATCTTCTCGGGAACCATGAAGGTTTTGAGACATCAATTTTTCGTCAAGTTTTTTTATGGCTTCAAAAGGAATTCCTTTTGAAGGCGAATATTGAAGATCGTCTAAATCTTTCCATATTAGACGATCGGATTTTCCTGCTACTCTAACAACCTTTTTTTCAAGAGGGTGTAATTTCCGTAAATAATTATAAAATTTTTGTAAACTGTGGGCTTGCTTCCGAAAATCCTCTCTTATGCTCGAGTCAAGGTCAAGGAACACATTTTCAACCATTGAAATAAATCTTCTTGATTCGTCGCTATTTCTCAAAGCGTCAACCATTCGGTCTCGTATTTTGGTATTATCATCCATGCCTACCCAAGCGGAAAATACAAAAATTTTCTTTGTTAGATACTCAACGCTTAAGTCTACCAACGCTTCGGGAGTATATTCCGCTGGTGCTACCACTCCAGATTTAAAATATGAAAGCGCTATCGGGGGGCGATCTAAAGAGTCCATACGCATTAATTCTGGGACTGATCGTAGAAATGCTACCGAATCAAATGCTTGGTTGTTTGATAAAAGAATAGTTTCACCATGTAGTATTCGTAGCATTAATTCTGCATTTGCAAGGGAAATTGCATTTCCTTGTATCTCTTTAGAAGATTTTCTCCACCACTCTGTCGCAAACTCATTCGGATAGGCTGTTTTAGAACTATCAAGAAGATCTACGTAAGACATAAACAACTCCTTCCTGTAAATTCAGTAAATACTGCGTATCTTGATTATCCATTGAGAGTATTGTACAGAAGAAATGAGCAAATTACTATACGTGTAGGTAAATCAAAAGGACAGATTTGCAACCTGCCCTCTCAAACCTAAAACCCCAACTCCTTCCCCGCCGTTGGCGGGACAGGCAAATTCTGCTCCTTGCTCACTTAAAATCCTAGGTCTTGCAAGCTCTGTTCTTTACTGCGTTTTTCCTTGCCTCCGAGCAATTCCTTCCAAAACTCCTCGTCATACCTGCGCGAGCGCACAGGCAGAGGCATCGGCACTCCCCAGCCGAGCAGAAGCACTTCCTCTTTCGGTTGGAGTCGCGCCAGCATACCGCGTAACGCCTCCCGTCCCGCGAGACCCGAAAGAACAGCGTGGATATCGTCCTCGTCGCCGAGCCAGCCTGAGATGCGCGTCCCCAACTGTGACATGACCTCGTCATAAATTTGCGACGGGCGCTGGTCCACGATCAACAGCGTCACATAATATTTGCGGAGTTCGCGCGCGATGGTCGCAAAGGTCGTTTGCGCCGCCATCTCGCGGTTCAGCAATTTGTGCGCCTCTTCAACGACGATGATCAACTGACGCGGCTCCTCTTTTCCATGCGTGCGGAACGCGTTGGTCTTATGCTCCCACGCGTTGCGGATCTTGCGCGTCAACAGATTCGATACGAGCAGATAATCCAGGTCGCTTTCGTGTTCGCCGAACGACAGGATCACATGCTGTCCGTTCTCCAGCGAGGCGATGATCTCCTTCACCGAATCCGCCGCGGGCTTCTCCACGATATACGGCTTGCCGAACAGCCTGCGCAGTTTGTCGTGCAGAGCCTCCGCCGCCGCCACGTTGACTCCATTTTCATTTGCCCACGCCGCCACACTTCCCTCCGCAGGCACTTCTTTCTTCTTTCCTCTTTCATCTTCGATGATCACTGTCTCACGCGACATATCGCGGAACCGCGCGAACCACTCATCTCGAAACGACGCGTACAACGCGTTCAACGTCGTCGGAGTCGTCTCGCGCAGATTCAATTCGCGCATCAACGTCTCGATGTCACTTGTGGATATATCGCCCGTCGAGATCTCCAAATTAAAATCGGGGACTTGCCCTCGGATGGTTGATCCGCCTCCCAAGCCGACGATTCGAACCTTCGACTTGAACTTGGTCTTCAATCCCGTCACGGCTTTTTTCGTGTCTGACGCCACATCGTCAAAACCATACTCGTTGTGCATATCCAGCACGAACACCGAGGCTTTGTTGTAGTGCATCAACCCCGCCAGCACGAGCCGCGTGAGGAACGACTTGCCCGTGCCAGTCGCGCCGAACACGCCCGACGATCTCTGCACGAACTTCTCCATGTCAATGCACACGGGATGATCCTGTTCGCGCGTGTACCCGATGATGAAGTTCCCCTTCTCGTTCGGGTCACCGAAAATTTCCGCGATGTCGCCTTCGTTCGCCAAAAATACCTGCGCGTGATGCGGCGGCACATTCTTGACGGGCAATATGCGCGGCTCATCTTTGAGTCCCGCGTCGATTCGACCGCGCCAATCTTTATACCCCGCCGTCCCCAACTGCGGACCGATCTCCAGCATCAGGTTCGGCAACACTTCGAGATTCGCGTACAGCGTCTGCCCGTGCAACGCCTTCGAAATATGCGACGGGAACCGTCCCTCCATCTGCTCATCCGCAAAGCGCGGGTCCGTCGCCCCAAGGACGATGTCCGTGACGATGCCGTAATAATTCCACTCTCCGCTTTGGATGACCACAAACGCTCCCTCCTGAATCTCCTGCGGGGAAACAGTGAGCCTCACGCGAAAGTTTTCTTTTAATCCGCCGCCAACCAAATATCCAACTTTTGTTCGTTGTTCCATAAATACCTCTCATTCCTTTCCAACTCAGTGGTCGAGTAGGGCGAAGCCCGTATCGAGAACCGCCAATAAGCAAAATAATTTTCCGTGACTCCGCGTCTCCGTGGTTCAATATTCAATCCCGAAGGGATGAAACGACTGTAGAATCGCCAATCAATTCATTCCAACCCCGAAGGGGTGTCATAGACTTGTCCAATCATGCCATCGCTTCGCGATTGGCAATCCATATTCTTCCAAGTCTACAATCATGCCATCCCTTCGGGATTGTCATCATGCAACATCGCTCAACGCGCCCAGCACGGACATCAACGTCGGGTAATCATCGCGCAATAAGGTAATCACTTCATGCGTCGCTGCCTCTTTCCACCCTTCGGCGTTGCTCAGGGCATGCTTTCCACTTTCCACGCCCCTTGCTTTACTTGCCTGCAAAATATGCGCCGCAACTACTTCACCAATAGGAATTTCCTGATTGTTCAAGATGTGCCTGAAATATCCGAACTTCTCGGTGAAGCGCGCGAGGTCGTTGTTATCACACTTGAAGATCACATCCAAACTCAAGGGCGGACGCGGCGGCAGAAGGTGATGAATCTTCCCATCCTGCTCGTATCCCACCGCCAGCACGGACATTTCCACGGGCACGATTCTTCGCTCGCGGTTGTCTTTCATCACCTCGTCGCTGACATTATCTGCTGTGACGAGTTGACGCACCAGCCCGTCATCGTCAATGTGAATGTCGTAGATGATTCCGAAGATCTGATAGGTTTCCCCCAGCGGCGCGCGCACCAACGCCCCAAACGACGGCGCATCCAGTTGGTTGACGCGGCATCCCGCCACGAATCCCGTTGTCCCTGCGCGGAGTAACCGTCCGATTTCGATTTGGCTTGTCATTATCCATACCTCTTTCTGCCGCTTGAGAGAGAATCCTTGCCTGTTTGTTTATGGGAAGTGTCGTCAGTTTCTTCGCCTTGTTTTCTCAGTTCCATAGAAAGCAACTGTTCAATCTGATGTTTTTCTTCGTTCTTGACCACTGCAATTTCATGAGCGCGATTAAGCAAATAAGGGTAGGGTTTATTCCCCATCATCTTGCATTGCTCGACGAGAACCGCGTGAAGCAAATTCAACTTCTCTTTGTCATCCACCACCCATTTGGGGATTTCGACGCGCACGGGCCAGGGATGTCCATCCGTGCCGACGTTGAGATAGAAGAAGTGAAGTTCCAGCACGCCCTTATACGTCTTCTCGGAATTGGATTGGATTTTGAAACATGCCGAACGATGACCGGGCGGGAGTAACTGGAATAATTTATTATTGTAGCCAAACAGCCAGCGGTCGGTGACGTATTTCAGCGGCGGGGCGTTGCGCAGTTTTTCCATTTCTTCAGGGATGGTGATCTGGGTCAATTCAAGAAGCTTCACAACCAAGCTCGACGAGGGTTTGTCGATGTATCCCGCCGAAACGACGCCGCGCTCCTGCAAGCGCGAGAGGACAGAGACGTACTTATCCAGGATGGAGCGATACGCGCTGGGGCTGTCAATATCTTTGGCGCGAAAAATCTCCAGCGTGCCGTCTGTAAATGAAACGACCGACTCGCTCAGATCTTTGCTTAGTGTTTCGATGACACTGCGTTCCGCAAGGTCGCGCCGCAATGCCACGCCGCCATCGGTGGTGAGACCGTTCTCTTCGATGGCATCGCCGTAGAAAAGTTCGCTTTCCACTTCAACCGCGGGCGTTTCGCCGGAGTTGGGTTTCATGCAGATCGCCCCCACATTGATGACGCAAAACTGAACCGGGCTGTGCCGGTCGGCGATGGCTTGCGAACCGTCGGCGGCGATTAAGGTTGGGGAAACAGAGACAGGCTGAACGTCGAAGGAAGAAGCGAGGGGTTCATCCAATGGGCAGGCGCAGCGGATGTTCGTATCCGCTTGTTTGGCGGAATCCACTTTCGAGCGGAGGAAATCCAGTTGACTGCCGAATTGTTCGAGCAGGCGGCGCGCTTGGGCTTGGGCGTCCTCTTTCTTCTTTCGCCTCTCTTTTGCGCCCGCGCCAATGGATTGGATCTGCGTGTAAACTTCCTGATAGTTGATCGGCATAGAACAAATGTACAAGGATTGTACAGGCAAAGCGGTTAAAATTCAAGCCATGCGCGGGAACTTTCCCTCGCGCCCAGCGTCTTCATAGTGGCAATCATATGAAAAGGAGTATGAATGAAAACCAAAACCATTGTAGTTGCAACACTTGCCTTGCTGGCTCTGGTTGTCAGCGCGTGCGGGGTTGCGCCCGCCGTGAGTGGCAATAGCGCGCCGAACCGCACGATGAGCGTGGCTGGCTCTGGCACAGCCAACCTTGTGCCGGATATCGCCTATATTTATCTGGGTGTGCACACCGAACTGCCCTCCGCTTCTGAAGCGGTGCAGGCGAATAATGCCCAAACTCAGCAGATGATCGAAGCGCTGACCAATTTTGGCATCGACGCCAAGGATATCCGCACGACCAACTTCAGCATTTATCCGTTCGACAAATACGATCCGCTGACCGGCGCCCCCACCGGCGAAAAGTATTACTCGGTGGATAATACCGTCTATGTGACGATCCGCGACCTGAGCAAACTCGGCGGATTACTCGATACGGTCGTGACCGCCGGCGCGAACACGGTCAACAGCATCCAGTTCGATGTGGCGGATAAGGACTCAGCCCTCAAGCAAGCCCGCGCCGATGCGCTCGCCGACGCGAAGTCGAAAGCGGAGGAATTGTCCTCGGTGGCTGGCGTTTCGCTGGGCGAAATTCAGACCATCACGTTCGTCGATAACCAGCCCTATCCTTTGTATGACGGACGCGGCGGCGGCGGTGGCGGCGGGGCAGAAGCGGCGGCAGTGCCGATCGCGCCCGGACAACTCACTTTCGTTGTGACCGTCAACGTGACGTACCAAATCAAATAAAAAGACGACGCGCTCCCGCGTCTCTCCCAGCCTGAGCCTGCCTCTCCTCCTCAAGGGGCAGGCTCTCCGCTTTTAAAGTTTCCACTGCTCCTTGCCGATCTCTGCGAATCTTCCAAGGGTATAATTTCTTCTCTACCGTACATGAGAAGACTTTTACCGCAAAGCACGCTAAGGCCGCCAAGTTAAAAAGGTTTTCTTTGCGGGTGTCGCATGGCACCATGGCGACACTTAGCGGTGTAGATGTACGGTAAAGAGATAATGTCAAAACCTTCGCGGTGAAAAGGAGTCATCATGTTGAAAGTCGGATATATCGGTCTGGGATTGATGGGCAAGTCCATCGCCCGGAATATTTTGAACGCGGGATTCCCCGTTGTGGTTCATAACCGTTCGCGCGCCGCGGTGGATGAACTTGTGGCGGAAGGCGCGATTGCCGCTTCATCCCCCCGTGAAGTTGCCTCACAAGTGGATGTGGTGTTCACCAACCTGCCTGATTCGCCCGACGTGGAAAAGGTTGTCCTCGGCGAACAAGGAATCATCGAAGGCGCGCATCATGGGCTGGTGTATGTCGATAACTCCACCATCAAACCCGCCTCGGCGCGGATGATCGCGGAAACGTTAAAAGAGAAGGACGTGCTTGCGCTCGATGCCCCCGTCTCGGGCGGCGATATCGGCGCGAGGAACGGCACGCTCGCCATTATGGTCGGCGGCGAGGCATCCGCCTTGGAGCGCGTTATGCCGGTGTTGCTTGCCATGGGCAAGACAGTCACACACGTCGGTGACGCGGGAGCGGGGCAGGTGGCAAAAGCCGCCAACCAGATCATGGTCGCCGCGCAGATGGCGGCGATGGGAGAGTTGCTCGTCTTCGCGAAGAAGGCGGGAGTCGATCCGCGCAAGGTGGTGGAGGCGATCAAAGGCGGCGCGGCGCAATGCTGGACGCTGGATGTGAAGCCGCCGCGGTTGTTCGATGGCAATCGCAACCCCGGCTTCAAGGCGCGCATGCAGTTGAAGGATCTGCGGATCGTGCTCGATACGGCGAGGGAATATCATGTCCCTGTGTCGTCCACCCTTGAAAATACAAAACTCTTTCAACAGATGATCGACGCCGGCATGGGCGAACTCGATAATTCGGCGGTGGTCGGTGTGATCGAGAAGTTGGCGGGGGTTGAAATTTTGGATTGATATTGTAGGGGCGAGGTCATCTCGCCCCGTGTTCGTGATTCAACCATTGGGCAGGGAAACCCCGCCCCTACAGAAAATAAAATGAAAAAATATCTTCCCACCCTCCGCGATTATTTCCTCATCATCCTCTCTGCCTTGATCCAGGCGTTCTCGCTCCGGACGTTCTTCATCCCCGCCAATCTTGCTTCGGGCGGTGTGAGCGGGGTCGCGCAACTCATCAATCATTTCACGGGCTGGCAGATCGGTTTGATGATCCTCATCGGAAACGTTCCGCTTTTTATTTTGGGCTGGCGTTTCCTTGGCGGGTATCGCTTTGCTTTGCGGACTGCCGTTGCTATTGCCACATACTCAATTTTCATCGATCTGTTGCCAAACACTCTGCTCTTTGCGGAGGGCGGCGCCGGCGCGGCGTTGATCCGCGACCTGCGAGGCGATGTGTTCCTCAACACGTTATACGGAGCCATTGTGAGCGGTATCGGCTACGGACTCGTCTATCGCGCGCGCGGCACCAGCGGCGGTTCGGACATTCTCGCGCGCATCCTCAACAACTGGCGCGGTATTCCCATCACGCAAAGTTATCTCTTCGTCGATTCAGCGGTCATCCTCGGCGCGGGGTTTGTGTTCGGCTGGAAGCAAGCCCTCTACGCGATGATCGCGTTGTACGTCAGCGGACTTGTCGCCGAAACGACCCTCGAAGGCGGCGGCACCGTCCGCACGGCAATGATCGTCACCTCGGAATCGGAAGCGATTGCCCAACGTTTGTTGGATGAACTGCAACGCGGCGTCACCGTTCTCGAAGGTTCGGGCGCGTACACGAAGGCAAATCGCCCCGTGCTGTATTGCGTCATCACCCGCGCCGAAGTATCCACGCTCAAAGCCATCGTCAATGAATGCGATTCGCGCGCGTTCCTGGTCGTTGGCGCGGCGCACGAGGCGCTGGGTGAGGGGTTCAAGCCGTTGAAGGGGAAATAAAACAGACAATCTGATTACCTTACGCTTTCAAAATCGGGACGCTGATTCACGCTGACCCTTGCACCGCCCGCAAGGGCAGGTGAAACGCAGATTTTTTCTTTTGAATCACTCTCTACCTTACATTTGCACCGCTAAGTGTCGCCATGGCGCCATGCGACACCCGCAAAGAACGCAAAGAAAACCTTTTTCACTTGGCGACCTTAGTGCTTTGCGGTAAAAATCTTTCCTGTACGGTAGAGAAATGCGATAGTAGGGCAATCGCATTAGAAAATCTCGAGGCTCAAAACACGCCAAATGCGATTGCCCTAAATGCGATAGCCCTATTGCGCGGCTGTCTTGAATTCGCATGGTATGATTATCAGCGCAAAGCCCGTCGAGGCTTTGTATTCACTTCACCCAAATAAGGAAAACATGTCGCGCAATCGCATCATTCTTGTCACAGTGGGCATTATGCTCAGTCTGTTCCTCGCGTCGATGGAATCCACCGTCGTTGCCACCGCCATGCCCACCATTGTCGGTCAACTGGGCGGGCTGGAAAATTACTCATGGGTTTTTTCGGCGTTCATGCTGACGTCTACAACCACCGTTCCCCTGTATGGAAAACTTTCGGATATTTACGGCAGGCGCAAATTGTATGTCTTTGCGATGGCGCTCTTCCTCATCGGCTCTGTGCTGTGCGGAATGGCAACCACGCTGACCCACTTGATCCTCGCGCGCGCCTTGCAGGGAATCGGCGCGGGCGGGATCATGCCGTTGGCGTTTATCCTCATCGGCGAAATGTTTTCACTCGAACAACGCACCAAAATGCAGGGGGTCTTTTCAGGCGTGTGGGGAGTCTCCTCGGTGGCGGGCCCGCTCTTAGGCGGTTTCATCGTGGATCAACTTTCATGGCATTGGATCTTCTACATCAACGTGTTTCCCGGTCTGATCGCCGGGGTGTTGGTCGCGTTTGCGTGGCGGGATCAGGCATACAGTCACGAAAGACCCGCGGTAGATTATGCCGGCGCGGCGTTGTTGTCGGCAAGCGTCGTCCTGCTCCTGCTCGGGTTAATGGAACTCGGCACATCCCAGGGCTGGGTTTTCATCGCGTCTGCGGTTGGTCTCTTCGTGATTCTCTTTCACGTGGAGCGCCGCGCCGCCGACCCGATCCTGCCGCTGGCGTTGTTCCGCGACAGGCTTTTTGCCACCGCCACATCGCACGGCTTGTTCACCGGCTGGGCAGTGTTCGGCACGATCTCATTCATTCCGCTTTTTGTGCAATCGGTGCTGGGCGCAAGCCCCACGCAGGCGGGCGTCACCGTCACGCCGATGTTGCTGGGCTGGGTGGCATGCAGTATTTTCGGCTCGCGTATTTTGTTGAAGGTTGGCTATCGTCGCTTGAGCATCATTGGCACGAGCCTCTTTTTCATCGGCGCGTCTCTGCTTGCCTTGTTCGGCGCGGACGCGAATCGCATTTTCGTGATGGTCTTCGTCACCCTGATGGGCATGGGCATGGGGCTTTCGATCCCCGCGTATGTGATCGCCGTGCAGACCACAGTCGAACGGCGTCATCTTGGGACCGCCACCTCGATGCTTCAATTCAGCCGTTCGATGGGTGGGACGTTGGGAGTGAGCGTGATGGGCGCCGCGTTGAGCGCGCGACTCGCCGCCAACCTCAACGCCTCCGGTCTCGACGTGAGCCTGATCTCCCAACTCCTCGACCCTCTCTCCACGTCTGGCGGAGTCGTCGAAACGGGCGCGCGCCTCGCGATGGCAAATGCCATTCACCTCGTTTTCATCATCGCCTTCGTTGCCGCCGTGCTGGGGTGGATCGCCGCCATCTTCACCCCGCGCAAAGAGTTGAAGGACAACCTCCCAACTGTCGCGCCAGCCATAGCAGACTAAGGATACGTAAAAATATAAATCCCCTGTTGGGGACGCAGTTGCGCTGTGAGCGAACAAACATATGGGAAGTGATTAATGTACAGACCCTAACATCCAAAATCGAATCCCCGCCGAACAAACGGCGGGGATTTTTCATTACAAATGACACATGGAATCAATGAGACAGCGTTGTAGTATTTAAAAAGTAGAACTCTTACCTAAATAAGTTTTGGTTAGCCACAGAGTCCACAGAGCCCTTTGAGAAAATCTCTTTTTTCTCTGAGCGCTCTGTGGCGAAAAGACTTTCGCAAGAGGTCTGGTAAAAGAAGCGCATTTCTTGTTGTCTCCAAAGCCCACCCGAATTGTAAATGTAGCGGTTGCTTGTGGAGCATTCGCAAAAGGAGGCTGTGATGGACAAGGAACAAAAGAAAAGTTTGGCTGGCGCGATGCTCGATGTCATCAACGCCGCCCACGTGGTGGAGGGTAAGCCGGCGATAGACGAGAAACAAAAACCTGTGTGGATGGATATTCTGGCGAATGCGCCCGATTATATTTTCATCCACCCCGAGCGGTATTGGGAGATCGAACAATACGTAAAGGAGGCGATCAAACAGAGGGCAAACTAAAACAGATTTTCAGTTTCCGCCATTTGGTTTTTCACAACGAATTTGCTCAAAGGAGTAGATGCCATGTCCAACCAAAATTCCATCTATGCGTTTTTCGCGCGCGCCGAGGATCGGGCAGTCGGCATGATGATCGACACCTCTTCCGAGGAAAAATGGATGAACAGCGTCCGCCGCGCGGTGGGGATCCCGGATGCGGAGATCCATCTCGTTCACGAGGGCGAATGGAATGCGCCCATCGTGAAATCTGTAGACCAAAACCCAAACACCTTCATCAAAGGGATTCAGGATTACTTTCTCTCCCAGAAACTTCCTCTCATGTCGAAGGCGGATTTCTCGCGGGAGCATTTGGGAGACCTGAAAAGCGCCGTGACCGGGTTGGTGGTTGCGCTGATCAAGCATCCCAATTGACAGCGCTGTAGAGAATTCCCAGGAAAGGAGCGTTCGATGAACGCGTATCAAACGGAGAATGTCAAGGGCAGGCTGGCGATCATCGAGATCAAGTGTCCGCTCTGTGATGAGACTACGCGGGCGACTCTGCCCGACAACCCATACGAGAGGGACGCCGAGCCTGAAATCGAATGTGAGGCGTGTGGAGGCGTCTTTAAATTCACCGATGGGCTTTTGTATCGCCCAATTGGTTACGCCAACTGAGCTGAGCGCGCCCAATTTGTACAGTAGGAATTGCGCAGTTGAACTTGTTTCGCCGTAGCGGCGCTTCAGCCGACCGCGTAAATCCTATAGAGGTAAGAATGAACAAGAAGCAAAAGGAAGAACGAGCATTGCAATGGATCGATGAGATCAATGTCCACCATGAGATCATCGAGGGCAGGGTGATCGTGGACGATCAGTGGAAGGATGTGTGGCTCAAAGTGCTTACCGAAGCCCCTGAGAAAATCTTCGCGCAACCCGGTTTCTACGAGGTGGTTGAGTTATACGCGTGGAAAGAGATCGTGAAGCAGAATCTTGGGCCCGACAACCAAGCCGCGTTTAATCATCTCACTCGCATGCTTGCAACCCTCGCAGGAGGATTGCCTGAATTCGCCCGTTGAACATGGAACAAGAAAGGAGTTTCTCATGATCACAAATTGGCAAGTGGTCGTTGGTTCGCCCCATACCGTTCAAGTCAGCCAGGCCATGTCTGGGGAGGTTGTCACCACGGTGGATCACCGGGAAATCTTGCGCCGGACTCTGCCGCGCGGCGAGGATATGGACTTCCCCTTCAAGATCGATGGCAAACCATGCTCGCTTCATATTTTGTATCAACTGGAGCGGTTCGGCGGCATGGCAACCATGGAAACCTGGCGCCATGAACTGCTGGTGGATGGCGTGAAGCAATACCCTGAGAAGAGCTAGATTTTTCTGAACCTAAGGGTTCGTAAAAAAATAAATTTCCTGTTGGTAATGCAGTTGCATGGCATCCCGCTTGCAGTGCAACTGCGCGCGAACAAACATACGGAACGTTGTTAATGTACCGACCCTAAGGGGGCAATCTTTTCTTATGTGGACGGTCTTCTGGAGCTAGGGGTTGTGCAATCTATTTTCAACAAACCTTGTGAACAGTATTCCCAACACCGCCCCTCCCGCAATCGCGGATACGAGCAGACTCACCGTCGTCACTTTGGACATGGCGAAGGGAACCGCGCTTCCCACATAGATTCCAAATTGATTGAAAACTACCATCGTCAGCAGGAGGGCGAGCGTTGACGTGAAACTTGTTGAGAGAGCCATCGTCAACGCGGCTTTGAGGTGGCGGAGCAGGAGTCCGTACGCAATGCCGACGCAGAATGTTGCGCTGAAAACGATTCCGCACATGGTGAGGGCGTAGAGGAGTGGAATTGGCATCCTATCGGCGAACCAGCCGTCCATGTTGGAGAGAGGCGAGAACCACGCCAGGATGAATCCGAGGGCGGTGGCGAGTCCGATCTTCCACCAGGCGCGGAATCCGCTGATTCGCCCGAGTGAAAAACTCCAGCCGAGCGAGCAGAGCGTTAACGCGAAAATCTTGTTGATGCCGTGGGCTTGGAGGAGGGCGATCAATGAGTCCACTGTTGCAGACGGGTTCGCTTCGCGGAAAAGAATCAGCCAAAGCAACAGCCCGGCGGGGAAGCCGAGAAATAGCGCGGCGGCGAGGGCGCTTTGCATTGCAACGCGGCGGGTGTTGAGGGGTTGTACTGATGTAGAGTTTTGGGTCATGGGTGTGCGATTCTTTTATCATACACCGGAGGGTGGTCAGTCGTTCCAACACCAGGCAAAAGGAGACGGCAATGGCTAAGAAAGCGACATCAAAAAACGAGAACGGACAGGAGCCGGAGATCGACGTCATCCTCATCGTGAAAGGCGCCGGCGAACAGGCGGAGGACGATCACCTGAACATCTTTCTACGCGGATTTTGGCCCGCGATCAAGGCGCTGGATAAAAATGCGACGCTGACACAGTTGACCTCCGGGTTCGAAGATTATTTACCCTCGCCTCATAATACGGATGGGAAATCGCACAAACATGTGACGGAGATCCGCGCCCGTCACCGGTTCGAGGAAAAGGTTGGAACAGGAATCCAGGAGCGGCAGACCAGCAGGCGTCTTTGGTTGAAGGAGTCTTATTGGGAAGCCGAAACCCTGCCTTCCGGCGCGCTTGGGAATCTCTCGCGGGAATGGCGCATGGCGTCGTTTGTGTTTGCGAACATGCTCCGCAACGCCGTATTCACACGGAATACGAAATGGCTAAAAGATCAACGGACCAATCAAAACTTTGCCTTTCAGCGCGGCAAGACGCCCGGCACACGGGCTTGGGATTACTTCGGTTATTACTTTTCCTATTTCTTGATGTTTGTGCTGGTTCTTTTGCCGTTCATTAAGATTCTGCCTACGGTGACGTGGTTCAACGAAGCGTTGAAGAACATCCTGGCTGATGAGATCTTCAACCTGCCGGGGTTCAACGGGCTGATCTTCGTGATCTTTACCGGGGCGGTCTGGGCGATTGCGCCGGCGCTCGAACATTCTGTCATGAGTTACCAGTATGCCAAATATCGGAGGTTGAAAAGCCTGCCCGTGCTTCCCAATTGGGTACTGCTTGCTTTGATCTTTTTCCTCGTGAGCGAACCGCTGGCTTACCTGCGCTTTGTCTTGGTTTTGCTTGGGCTTCAAACCTCCCTCGTGGTTGCGCGCGGACTTTTATGGGGGTTCCGAGCCTACGCCAATAGCGATGTGGATATCGCCGATTATTATTCTTATGAGGAAGACGGCCGGAAACTTGTGGGCAAGGTCGACGAGGTATTCCTGACCCGCCTGTTCTTTACCCCACTGATCTATCGTTACTTGATCTTTATGACGCTCCCCATTGGGTTCATTGGCGCCCTGCTGGTGAGCCTGTTGAAATGGACAAAATTTCTGGGCGGCATTGGCGCCTCGCTCGATAAGGCGCTCAACGTGATGTTGGTGGGATACATGGACGATGTGGTGAATTACGCGATGGACCCGGCGCAATCGAACCGGGTGAGAAGCGCGGTGATCAACGATATCGTCTATTTTTACAACAAGCCGGGCGTCAAACGTATCCATGTGGTGGCGCACTCGCAAGGCACGCCGATCACGTACGAAGCGTTGTTCCATTACCTCGATAAACAATACCAGGACAAAATCTTCACCTATACAACCATCGGCAGTGTCCTCAGTTACTATCATCATGCGCGGGGCGTGCTTGATCCTGTGTATTACGAGCGTTTCCCGGTCTCTGTGTCGACGGAGCAGAATTTCCCGAAGGGGTTCAAGTGGTTGAATTTCTGGAATTTCTCAGACCCGATCACCGAATTTTATGGACTGGATGAGTACACCTACTTTGAAAAGGCGCCTCCATTGGATACAAAATTCGCGCGAGGCATAGCCAGCCCAACCAATATACGGACGAAAACATCCCTCGAGAATCACGGAGAGTATTGGAACAATCTTGAGAAATTCGCAACCCCGCTCGCGAAACGAACGCTGGGAGAATTGCGACCCATGGAATGGAACCCGGATCTAGGCGAGAAAGGGGGCAGGTCCACCGGCAAGGGGGCGGATACAAGAAAGAAAGCGGAAGATACCGAGCCCACCGGGTGGCAACGCTACCGCCATCACCTTGCCGTCGTGGCTCTATGGCTAATCCTTCTCGTTGGGGCGTTCTTCGCAGTCCGCTGGCTGATCGACATCCCTGTTGTTCACCTGGTGTCCGATTATTTCATACGATTACATAAAAACGCGTTGGATGTTTTTCGTTTCTACATTCCCTCGAATGGCTCTGCCGCGCCAAAACAACTCGACGCCTTATGGTCCCAGATCCTCGATGGAGCTCTCATTCTCATTGGGATGTGGTTATTTGTCGATTGGGTCAGTCAACTGGGGAGAACCGCAAGTTTGACATTTAAAAAATAGACTCTCTACCTTCCCTTTCCTTTTTATCGCGAAAGGCGCGCAGAACGCCAGGTTCTTAAAGGGTTTCGGCTCTACCGTTTTTAACGGGAAACCTTTTTTTCAAACACAAAGGACACGACGGTCACAAAGGAAAACCCAAGGAATCTAGGCTCTGTTTTTGCCTTTGTGTCGCTTCGACGAACTCAGCGCAAGACTTTGTGCCCTTCGTGGTGAAGCTCTTTCCCGTTAATTACGGGAGACCCAGGGTTTCTTTGTGTTCGTGGCGGGCTTCTCGGTTCATTTTTGTTCTTATTTGTTCTCAGGAGACTTAGGGTTTGTAAAAATATAAATTCCCTGTTGGGGATGCAGTTGCACTGCATCCCGCTCGCAGTGCAACTGCGCGCGAACAAAAACACGGGAAGTTATTAATTTACAGACCCTTAGGGTAATCGTATTTGAAAATCTCGAGGCTCAAAACACGGTGTTTTGCCTTCGAATCTACTAATCCTTCGACAGGCTCAGGACAAGTCTTCGCCAATCTGCGCGAATTTTCCGAGAAAGGTTAGCGTGAATTCGTGAGGAGTAGCGGATAAAAAATCCAAATGCGATTGCCCTATCAGGAGACTGGTTTCCCGCCAGTCTCTTTTTAGTTTTGCGGTATCATTGTGCCCGCACAGGAAGGGCTCCATGAATTACAAGATCATCGACGGAAAGAAACTCGCGCAAGTCGTAAAAGACGACGTGCGCGAACGAGTGCTAAAACTCAAAGAATTAGGCTGGACGCCGCGCCTCGTCTCGATCGATGTGGGCGACAGCGCGGCGGTCTCGCTCTACATCAAGAACCAGCAGAAAGCGGCGGAAAAGGTCGGTATCGAATTCGAGCACCGCCATTATCCCGGGAACATCACCCAGCGCGAAATGGGCGCGGCGATCCACGCGTTTAACGCCGACCCTCGCGTGACCGGCATCATCCTCCAGCGCCCGGTGCCGGACACGCTCGACCTCGAGGAATTGGAAAACACCATTCATCACAGCAAGGATGTGGAGGGGATGAGTTCGCTCAATATTGGCAATATCGTCTATGGCGATTCCTCGCTCGGACCGTGCACCTCGCTCGCTTCGGTGGAACTGCTCAAATCTACGGGGTTGAACTTGCGCGGGCTGGAAGTGGTGGTAGTTGGGCATTCGGAGATCGTAGGCAAGCCGGTGGCGTTGTTGCTCGTGGAAGACCTGTGCACGGTGACGATCTGCCATCACGGCACGCGCAACCTCTCGTATCACACGCGGCAAGCAGACGCGTTGATCGTGGCGGTTGGCAAGCCGGGGCTGATCACGGCGAACATGGTCAAGCCTGGCGCGGCGGTAATCGATATCGGCATCAATCAGGTGGATGTCACCCTGTCCGATGGCGCGCGCGGCACGAAAGTTGTGGGCGATGTGGATTTTGAAACTGTGAAGGAAGTGGCGGGGTGGATCACCCCGGTGCCCGGCGGCGTGGGTCCGATGACGGTGGCGATGTTATTGCGGAACACAGTGGTTGCCACAGAACGCCAGCGCAAAAGGTACGAAGAGTTGGTGCGCGCATGAGCGTCGTTCAAATTGCGCGCATGGACTCGACCACGCCGGTGACAGTGTTCCGCTTGCTCGAACGCGTGTCGCTCGATAATTTCGCCGAACTGGAAGCCATCACCAAAGACGCGCACGCCAATGGGACGCGGAACCTTGTGTTCGACTTGGGCGCGCAAGAATCGCTCTCCAGCATTGGGGTTCGCGCCATTGTGGTGATGCATAAGATTCTTGCCAAAGATGGGGGCAACCCGTTGAAACTGGCGGGCGTGGCTGGGGGCATACGCGAGGTGTTGAACATTTCAGGCATCACCACATTCATCGATATCTTCGATACCGTCGATGACGCAGTGAGCTCGTTTCAATAGACCTCTTGCGAAAACCGTTTTTGCCACAGAGAGCACAGAATAAAGATTTTGTGGCGCGGCAACTTTTGTAAAGTCATTTCAACAGATCAACCAGCTGATCCAGCGACAATTCAGCCAGCGAACCGACGACCAGATCGGCGCCTTCGAGCGAGAGGCGTGAGGTGACGTGGTTGGGCGCCGCCACGACGAAGATGCCGGCGCGATTGGCGGCTTTGATTCCGTTGGGGGAATCTTCGAAGACCACCGCTTCGTTTTTCTGGACTTGAAGTTGATTCAGCGCCGTGAGAAATAGATCGGGGTTCGGCTTGGTGCGTCCCGCGCCCACATCGTCTGCGGCGATGACGGCATCGAACAGGTCGAAGATGCCGAGGCGTTTGGCGTGCGTATCCACCCACTCGTGATGTGAGCTGGAGGCGATGGCAAGCTTCCATTGGCGGGCTTTTGCGTTATGGATGATTTCGATCACGCCTGGCAGGATGGACTGCGCGTGAACCATGGCAAGGCTTTCCACGCTGTGACGGGCGCGTAGGGAAACCGGATCAAGCCGCCCCTGCGAAAGACGCGAGAGAGTATCCGCCGCGTCGAAATCCAGGAGTCCGTTTCCGCCGATGATTTTGCCCCAGTCGTCGTGAGGAAAGTCGAATCCGTTTTCTTCGTAGATGGTTTTCCAAACGATGTATTCGGGGGTTTCGGTGTCGAGGATGAGTCCGTCGAAGTCGAAGATCAGGGCGTTGAGCATGAAGGGGATTATACTCAGGGCAGGCTTGTATCACAAAGGAGAAACCAACATGGACGATCTATATTACGGCGAGTATATTGGGCTCGATACGATCTTGAACAGCCAGCATCCGCGCAGTTTTGACAGGGTGGAAGACGGCAACGATGAGATGTTGTTCATCATCATCCATCAGGCATATGAATTGTGGTTTAAGCAGGTGATCTTCGAGTTGGATCGGGTGCGGCGCATTTTCATGGGAGGCAATATCAACGATAATGCGGGCGAGATGGGCGCGGCAACGAGCAAGTTGAAGCGCGTGGTGAAAATTTTGGAGTTGGTTAATCAACAGGTGGGCGTGCTGGAGACGATGACCGCGCTCGACTTTTTGGAATTCAGGAATTATCTATTGCCCGCTTCGGGGTTTCAGTCGAAACAGTTCCGTTTGATCGAGGTGAAACTGGGGTTGAAAATGGAGGAGCGGCATAAGCGCGAGTATTACAAGCACACGCGGCGCGGAAGTCTATCGGAAGCCGATATGCTGGATGTGACGCGCGCGGAGGGCGAGCCGACGTTAAAGGGGCTGGTGGTCTCCTGGTTGGAGCGGATGCCGTTCTTCGAGGAGCAGTATTGGGCGGAGTATATTTCCACCAGCGGGGCGGGCGCGGATAAGTTCTGGTCCGATTACCGCGAGGCGTACCGCGAGAGTCTGTCGGCGGGGGAGGGCGGGAGGTTTGCGGAGTTCGAGAAAGTTTTATTCGCCGAGGGGCGCGGCGATCTGACGCCGAAGGCATTGCAGGCGGCATTGTTCATCACGTTGTACCGCGAAATGCCGATTTTTCAGTATCCATTTGAGTTGTTGAACACGCTCTCGGAGATCGACGAGTTATTGTCGAATTGGCGGTACCGCCATTTTTCGATGGTGCGGCGGATGATCGGCATCCGCGCGGGGACGGGCGGCACCAGCGGGGCGGGCTACCTCGAAGGGACGTTGAGCCAGCATTACGCTTTCCGTGAGATCACAGAACTTGCGACATTCTTGATCGAACGTAGTAAGTTGCCAAAGTTACCTGAAGCGTTGAAAGAGAAGGTGAGTTTTCAAGCGTAGGTTGCGGGGTTAGGTCAATTCTGCTTGGATGATTTTGTCGAGCGACGCCACCTTTTCACCCGCTCGACGATTCTCTCCTCCCGTAATTCTGCGCACACTTTCTTCAAGCTTGATCGAGCTCCCTGCCACTCCAAATCGTTGAGCGATTCTTTGAGCGGCACATCCAGCCGAAGCGTGGACAATTCTCTGAACAGCAACGCGTCCTTGTAATTCTGCTGGAGATTTTCGCTCAGAGTCGTCGCGCGCCCCAGACTGAACGGAAGTTTCTTCGGGTCTTTGGGAATCGACTCGATATGCTTGTACTTCGCCAGCACCGCAGACGTGGACGCCGCGCCCCAGCCTTTGATGCCAGGGTAGCCATCGGCAGAGTCGCCAACTAGCGCAAGATAATCGGGAATTGATTCTGGCTTCACGCCAAATTTTTCAACCACGCCTTTTTCATCCAAAGTAATCTCGCGGCGGCGATCCCAGCAGACCACTTTCTTGCCATCCACCATTTGAGTCAAATCTTTGTCCACCGAACAGATGATGATTTGCTCCACAGATTTTTCTTTTTTGAATTTTGTCACAGCCGTCGCAATCGCATCGTCCGCTTCAAACTTGACCATTGACCAAACAGGCACACCCAACGCGGCGACCGCTTTTTCAGCGATCTCAAATTGATTCAAGATGATCGGGTCAACGCCTTCGCTGGATTTGTAGCCCGCATACATCTTGTTGCGAAATGACTCGATCACATGGTCAAACGCCACAGCGACGTGGGTCACGCCTTCAGTTTGGAGCAACATCAACAAACTGCGGACGAGTCCCAGCGTTGCGCCTACTTCTTGTCCGCTCAAAGATTTTTTTGGTGGTGCACCAAAATGTGCCCGAAATAATTCGTATGTGCCGTCAATCAAATGAATTTTCATGTGATGTTCCTTTACAACTAGAAAACGCCGATTCGCTTTGGATTGTATCAGCGAAATCAGCGTTCAAAATTGAAATGTCGCTCTGATTAGAGCAAAGAGTCTCTGAGACTACTTCTTCACAGGCTCGTAATGCAAAACCAAAACACCTGTGCTGAATTGTTTCACTTCCAAAAGTTTCATGGCGGTTTGGTCAATGTTTTCAAAGAGACGCTGTCCTGTTCCAACTGCCACAGGGTAAGCCATCACTCGAAATTCATCAATCAAGCCATGTTTGAGCAGTGTGCGCGTCAATTCGCCGCTTCCGTATTGCAAAATATAACCACCCGATCCCTGCTTCAAATCGGCAATTGATTTTGTGACATCACCCTTGATTAGGTTTGAATTCCAAGTGAGCGGTTCTTTCAAGGTCCGTGAAGCGACATATTTCGGCAGGCTGTTCATTCGATCTGCAAAATCGTCAACGCCAGCGCGCGCGGGCCATGCCGATACAAAGCCTTCGTAGGTCACTCGCCCCATCACCAACGTATCGGTTGCAAAAAGTTGTTCGCGCGCATAAGCCAAAAACTCATCGTTGACATAATCGAACGCCCAATTGTGCGCGTTGCCGATCACGCTGTCCATGCTTGCTTGTGTGGATACAATTAATTTTCTCATTTCAAATCTCCTTGTTCTTTGATGCCCCCATCGTATCTCCGCTCGAAAAAGTTGTCTTGAATAAAAACGACAACTTCCGTAGGTCACGCTTTGAGCGTGACTGTCACGTTATAAACGTGACCTACGGTTATTTGGATTTAACCACCTCAGACGGAGTCTGCCCCGCGAACAATTTCAACGAGCGAGTCAGATGCGGCTGATCGGAATAGCCCGCTTCAAACACCACGTCGACGATTGGTTTGCCCGCCTGCAACATGGTCAACGCCCGACGCGCCCGCTCGATCTGCTGGAATGTCTTGTGAGTCAAACCCGTCACATGCAGAAAACGCCGCTGTAAACTGCGAACAGACAGACCCTGAGTCGCGCCGCGCAGAACGTCATCCACCACCTGGTCGCGATTCAACAAATCCTGCCGCACAAGATGGGTCACGAACGTATCCGCATTTTCAAAGTTGGGAATTTCATACACGCCGCCCATGACCGTGAACGCGCTGCGCGTGGACTGCGGCAGGTGAATCGATTCGTTGACAAGATTTTGTTTCGGCAGATGCGGCATGAACACACTGCGTTTGAAAATGATCCCGAAATATTCGGCATGACCATTTGGGATTTGCGCCCGCGACGCCTTCGCTTCGGGTCCGCGGATGCTCAAGGTGTATTTGCCCAGATGTTTTGTGATGACCATCTCCCAGCGGCTCTCGGCTGTGGACATGAACGATTCGTCGTTGCCGATTGTTTCCGTGTGCCACACGGCTTCAACCAACGGCGAGTCTGATGGGCGGATTTTGAAATCGAAGGACATGGTTGTTTGCATGTCACTCTAAGCGATAGCGAAGAGTCTCTTGCACGATCATCTGAGACTCTTCGGTCGCAACCAACGCTCCCTCAGAGTGACAGGTTATATATGTTATTTCTTCTTCGCCGAATTCAACGCCACCGCCTCACGGATCAACTCTTTCAACGCGGCTTCGTCTATTTTTGAATTTTCGGTCAGGTCAATGCCGCGCGAACCTTTCGCTTCCAGACCAGCGTTGAACAATTTCTTCGGGTCTTTCAGCGACGCGCCTTTGAAGAAATTCAATTTGACGTGATCTTTGAAAATCCCAGCCGCCACCACATTTCCTTTGGAGACAAATACGGCGGTGCCCCACTTCCAATCTTCCGTAAGATCGGAAGTGGCGGAAAGGATCAGTTTTCTCATACGCGCCAGCAGTTTGCCGCGCCAGTCACTGCCTAGCTCTTTGATCTGTCTGTCAATCTCTTGGGATGGAGTTAAGCTTGTCATAACTAATCTCCTTAATTCGTCTTACGTTTTTTGCCGCGGAGTCACAGAGACGCTGAGAAATCCTATAATTTTTTCTCTCTGTGACTCCGCTCGCTTACGCAGTCTGTGGCTAGACTGCGTAACATCAATCCTTAATTCCTCAAATACTCACTCGTGATCGAACGCTTCGCACTGACCAGTTGCTTGGGCGTGCCTTCGAAGATGATTGTACCGCCCTTGCTTCCACCCTCGGGACCCATATCAATGATCCAATCCGCATTCTTGATCACATGCAAATTATGTTCGATGATGACAACCGTATTGCCAGTGTCCACGAGCCGATTGATGACTTCCATTAGATGCCCAATATCGGACATGTGCAAGCCTGTCGTGGGTTCGTCCATGATGTAGACGCTTCCCTTTTTGTGCAACTCACTAGCAAGTTTGATGCGCTGACATTCTCCGCCAGATAACGTGCTCAACGGCTGACCCAGACTCAAATAATCAAGTCCCACATCACTCATAGCTTGCAATTTCTTTGTCACTTCGGGAATCTGGAAATATTCCAACGCCTCTTCCACTTTCATCGCCAAGACTTCCGAAATATTTTTCCCGTTCAGTTTGTATTTCAACACTTCATCTTTGAAACGTCTGCCTTCACAAACTTCGCAGGGAGTCTTGGCTTCGCTGAGAAACGCCAGATCGGTGTAGATCACGCCAAGCCCCTGACAATTTTCGCACGCGCCTTTCGAGTTGAAACTGAATAACGAAGCCTGCACTTTATTCGCCGCCGCAAACGCCTTGCGGACATCATCCAAAATGCCTGTGTAGGTGGCAGGGTTGGAACGGCTGTTGGCTCCGACAGCGGATTGGTCAATCACAACCGCATCAGCATGTTGCGCCAAAAAGACTTCGTTGATCAGCGAACTTTTCCCCGAACCCGCCACACCTGTGACGACAGTCAAGATTCCCGTCGGAATATCCACGCTGACGTTTTGCAGGTTGTTCACTTTTGCATTCTTGATTGGCAGTTTGCCCGTTGCCTTGCGGAACTCATCTTTCAGCGGGACTTTCTGATTCATGAACTTACCTGTCAGCGTGTTTGTTTTCAGCAAATTCGCAAAACTGCCTTCGTAGACAATCTTGCCGCCGTGCGTGCCAGCCTTTGGACCAACATCCACGATATGGTCAGCGGCTTTGATAACGTCGGGGTCATGTTCGACGACGATGACTGTGTTGCCTTTGTCGCGCAGTCTTTGCAACAACTCGTTCATTCGATGCACATCGCGCGGATGCAAGCCCACGCTCGGCTCATCGAAGATGTAAATCACATCCGTCAAACTGCTTCCCAAGTGTTTGACTACTTTCACGCGTTGCGACTCGCCGCCCGACAAAGTGTCCGTTTCGCGGCTGAGGGAGAGATATTCGAGCCCAATGTCTACGAGATGTTCCAGGCGTTCAATCAAGCCTTTGACAATGGACTGCGCCGCAGGTTCTTTGAATGTTTTCACAACTTTGATCAACTCTGGAATTTCCATCGCGGTCAAATCTGCAATGTTATAGCCGTTGATTTTGCTCTTCAACGCCGCCTGACTCAACCTTGCGCCATTGCACAGGTGACATGGACCCATCGTCATATACGGCTCCACTTGCTTTTGAGTCCGCGCCGACATGGTCTTCAAATCACGTTTGATGTATTTGTTCGTGAAGCGCGTGACGATGCCCTCATAAGTCATGTTGAAATCTTTTGCGCCAACTTTGGTCTTAATCTTTATCGGCTCGCTGTGCAACAGATCATCTATTTCTTTTTTTGTGTACTTGGACAACTTCTTATCAGGGTCGAACAAGCCTGTGCTGATGATTTGACCCCAATACCATCCATTCACCGCATATTCGGAGAATAATATCGCGCCTTCATTCAACGACTTGGATGTATCCAACAATTTATTCAAGTCCACATCCAGTTTGCGACCCAGTCCGTTATAATCGGGGCACATCCCTTTTGGGTCGTTGAAGCCGAAGAGATTGGCAGAGCCAACATGCGGTTTGCCGAGCCGTGAAAATAATAAACGCAATAAAGTATTGATGTCTGTAATGGTTCCAACCGTCGAGTGTGAACCGCCGCCCATGCGTTTTTGATCCACCACGATGGACATGCTCAGGTTTTCAATCGAGTCGGCGTCGGGTTGTCCGTACTTCGGCAGAAAATTCCGCACGAACATGCTGAAGTTTTCGTTCATCAATCTCTGCGATTCGGTCGCGATCGTATCGAACACAATGGACGATTTCCCTGAACCCGATACGCCTGTAAAAATTGTGATCTTGCGCTTGGGGATTCGCAGTGAGACATTTTTCAAATTGTTTTCGCGCGCGCCGCGAATTTCGATGTATTCTTGTGGCATGGATTCTCCTCAGTTCATTAGTCATGTAGGGCAGGTTTTTTACCCGCCATGAATAAAATTTCAAGAGAGCGTCAGGCTAAAAGCCTGACTACGAATGATTTGATGGTATTACAACATCTAAACCAACCTCCCGAAGGACATCAGGACGATGTGCGGGATGGTTTTTCTTATGAATTCAATTTTATCAACTGCTTGAGAATCTTCTCAAGTTCAGATTTCTTTGCCGTGATGTCCTTCATGTTCGCAAAATACATCATGCGCCTGTCTTTGTAATCGCCTTCGAGCAAATCACTTTTTATTTTTGCAATCATCGGGTTATGAAAAACAAGATGGATTCGATTTACATCACGCAGATTAAACGTTACCAAATACTCGCCTTTGTAATTGAAGGATGGCGCTTTCCATTTGATTTCTTCATTGATACCTTTGCTCGCGCCCTTGATGATCGCCCGCACCGCCTCTACCTCCGCTTTGAGTGGGTGACTCAAACCCCGAAGGAATTCATCCACTACATCCATGCGGCTGACGGGCGAGCCTTTCTTCTTCAACTTCTCGCCTGCTTTGGCTGGCTTGAACGACCAGCCCCTTGCTTTCAACGCCTCTTTCAAAATACGTATCGCCCTCGGACCGACCCCATGCAATTGAGCCAACTCCGCTTCGGAGACTTTGGTCAACTGCTTGAGGGTTGTGTAGCCTTCGTGAGTCAACGCGCGTGTGGCGGGCGCGCCAATGTTGGCGAGGTCGAATGCGGGGCTTTTGGTGGTCATGAAAATCTCCTTTTCCCTCACCCTGGCCCTCTCCCGAAGGGAGAGGGGACAAGACTCCCTTCTCCCTTCTTCCTTTGGGAGAAGGGCTGGGGATGAGGGCATTACGCCAACTCGCCTTCAGGCAAGGCTGGCGACTCGCTTTCGCCGTCCATGTATCTATCAGACAACAACTTGTAATATTTTGAGTTCATCGCAATAACGGTGAGGATCAAGCCGATGATACCTACCACCGTGAAGACCAGCGCAATGCCGCGCGCGGGACCTGTCCCGAACCAACTGCCGATCAAGCCGACGCCTGCGCCCGTCGTCATAAAAGGGATGAAAAATGTCTCAGTAATTGGACCAATTAGAAAGGTCGTCAGAGGCGCGGCAGATTGCTCAATGCTTTGCGCGAACCCGAAGACGCGTCCCTGTCGTTCAAACGGGACCACCTTCTGAAGGATCGTCTGCTCAGCGGCTTCGATGAACGGCACAACGCTGATATAAATGAACATGCCGACTGCCAGCAGAATGATGGAGGGTTGAATGGTGAAGACGGCGGAGACGATCCATATAACGATGTTGGCGGCGAACATGGCGAACAATGGATTCTTGCCTAAGCCGTATTTTGCAATGATCATCCCGCCGACGATGAAGCCTGTGCTGATGACTGCGAAAAGCAAGCCCCATGTTTGAACCGAAACGAGCGAGAGGCCGTACGCATCCATGAGTCCCATGAACGCGCCGCCTAAAAAGTTGTTGATGGTGGCGAAGAGGATCATCGCCATCAAACCAGGGATGGCGGCGACGACTGCGTACGTGCCGCGCAAATCCACTTTGGGTTGTTGTTCGAGATGCACAATTTCTTTTTCTGGAATTTGTAACGTCCACATGTGAAAAATGGAAAGCGCCATCATCACGATTCCAAGGATCAACACATAGAACATGCCGCCCGCGCCCACCAACAAACCGCTGATGGCGGAACAAATTAAAAATGCGATGCCGAAGGCTGTGCCGACGAGTCCGTTGGCTTTGGCGCGGTCATCTTCGGGAATCAAAATGGTGACGAGAGTCGGCACGGCAATCGAGCGGATGTTGCCTGCGATCACGCCAACCAATAGAAGCACATTGAAAACCCAGAGCGTGACGCTGGTTGGGTTCTTCCATGTTTCGGCGGGGAAGGCGAGATAGATTCCAAAGCCGACGATGTAAATGAGCAGTGAAATCACGCCCGAAAGAATCATCATATTCTTTTTCTTGTTGTGGTCAACCAGGCTCCCGAACCATATCCCCAACCCAGCGGTGAACACAAGGAAGATGCCCGAAACAATTGAAGTGGCGGTGACCGATTTCGTTTCGAGATACATAAAAAAGATCATCGCAAACCAGACGGTCATATTGGTGACGTTGGCAATCACGGTATTGGCTAAGATTTGATAAAAAGTTTTCACGAGATTTTTCCTTTATTAGACCTCTTGCATAAGTATTTGTAGGGCGGGTTTTCAACCCGCCATTCATAAATATGGAGGGTGTCAGGCTACATACCCATATCTGGGCACAAGAGCCTGACCTACGAGTCTCTTGCTTTGAACCACGGAGACGCCGAGTCACGGAGTTTTTTATGTTACTTCGCAATCTCCCAAATAGTACCGCTGGGATCCATAAAACTAGCGGTCCGCACACCCCACGGGCGATCCATCGGACCGTTCAGCAGTTTCACGCCGCGCGTCGCCAACTCGGCGCACATTGCGTCCACATCGTCAACGCCAATCGTGAAGACAAAGCGGGGGCCAGCGTCACGGCTCCCCACGTTCGCAGGTTCGATGAGTTCCTTTGCCTCGCTAGATTTCAAAAGGTTGACCAGCGTGTTCCCGAACTTGAACACGCACGAATCTTTATCTTCAAAAACTACTGGCAACCCAAAGATCTGTAAATAAAATTGTTTTGTCGCAGGCAGGTCTTCGACAAACAAAGTAACCGTCGTAATTTCTTTTACCCACGAATTTGTATCCATGCTCGAAACTCCTTATTGATTGGACGGAGAGATATTCTGATTCATGCGGAATAGATTCGTGGGATCATATTTCGCTTTGACGTGGCGCATCTTTTCCAACGTGGAGGCTGGGTACGCCGCTTCGAGTTCTTTCTCGCCGATAGTGTTGATGAAGTTGACGTACTTGCCCTTGTCGCTTTGTCGAATGGCGTTCTCAAATTCATCCACCCATGTTTCGTGGACGGATTTTTCATTCAGGTCTTGATACAACGCGGCAAGGTTCGCCATAATCTTCGACTTGCGATGAGCATACGCAGTGACATCCGCTGGGATGCGCGTCATCGCTCCGCCCAACACGCGCAGTTGACTCACCGCCATCATGCCTGTTGATTTCTTCAAGTGACTCAAGATGGTTTCAGCAACTGATACATCCACGTAATCCAAAAACATCGTGCGGTTTGCGGCAATGGGATGATACTCTCCATTCTCTGGCGGGAACATTTCAGGGTAAGCCATCGGGCGGAGCATGTCGGCATAGGGTGTGGCGAGATTGCGGAACGGAGTCATCGCCTGTTCGCCTTGTGCAGGGTCGCCCGCATAAAACATCATCGCCATGAGGATGGGCTTGCCAACCACGTCCTCGGGCAGGAACGGCATCGGGGGCGCGGTCATCACGTTTGCAATGGTGGATAATGCCTCGGGAGCCGAATCAGCCTCCCTTAAGAAAGAAGCGACTGTCTCCGCTGTGGCTGGGAGGAACAGCATTCCGCCGTACGCTTGACCCAAATCCTGCAATTGAAATTTGAATTTCGTCGCCACGCCAAAGTTTCCGCCGCCGCCGCGCATCGCCCAAAATAAATCGGCGTGATTCGATTCATCGGCTTGCAAAATTTTTCCGTCGGCGGTGACGACTTCCACGGCGAGCAAATTATCAATCGTCAGCCCGTGCTTGCGGACGAGAAAGCCAACGCCGCCGCCAAGCGTTATGCCGCCAATGCCGACCGAACCCGTGTCGCCGAAGCCTGTGGCGAAACCGTGTTCGGCAACCGCACGCGTATATTCCGCGGCGGTGAGCCCCGACTCAGCCCACGCGGTTTTTGTGTTCGCATCAATCTGCAAATTTTTCATCAGCGAAACATCCAACAGGATCCCGCCGTCGTTGACGCAGAACGCGCTGTGTCCGCCACTGCGGACGGCGAGTTCAAGTCCCGTTTCTTTTACAAGCGCGATGACTTGTGCCACTTCATTTACATTCGTCACCTTGATGATGACAGCAGGGCGGCGGTCAATATCGCCCGCGACAGCGGTTCGCGCTTTGTCATAATCTGCATCTTTGGGCGCGATCACATGCTTGAATGTTTTACGAAGTTTTGTAATTGAAAGTTTGTTTGACATCGTTTCTCCGTGGATAAATTAATTGTATCTGCCTTAAGTTAATTAAGATAATAGATGTCCGATTATAGAACGTGCGTTCTAGTATGTCAAGCAGAAAATAAGAGGCGAAGAAGGTGGGGAAATTTCAAAAATCTTGACGATAAAGAACATCCGCACTAATATTTTAGAATGAATAAAGATAAAAAAGTAGACGCATATATCGCCTCATTTGATGAACCTCTACGCGCTAAATTAAGTGAGATTCGAAAGCTCATTCGACGTCTCGCGCCACAGGCTAGCGAATTAATCAGCAATGATATGCCTGGTTATATCTTGCACGATAGTTTAGTTTGGTTTGCTGGAATTGGAGAGCGCGTTGCTTTATATCCGCGGGGTCACCATTTTAAGAAAGCCTATGCAAAGGAACTTGTAGGCTATCAGACGATAAAAGGCGCAATCCTGTTCTCGTCCGATGTCGCGTTACCGATTACGTTAATCACAAAAATAATTAAGGATAGGGTAGATCAAAATATACTTGTTGCAAAGCCGCTCCCCGAAGGTTTTCCAGCAAAACTTGCCTTACCAGTCAAACGAGCGCTGGCAGTTGCCAAGATCACAAGTTTGGATATCCTAGCAAGCTACTCTGAAAAGGAGATTTTAGATTTGCACGGCATAGGTCCGAGTGACTTCCCTTTGTTGCGTTCGGCGTTGCAAGTAGTTGGTCTAAAATTTCGGCGCGACGAGTAGGCTTAACAATGGGGTAGTTAGTCAGCTAATACCATGTTGAATTAAATGGCTAACGAATATGCCGAAAAATGTAGCCACAAAAGTCTCTGTGACCTTTGTGGCTAATATATCTTAGAAGGATGTATATGGCGATGCTTAAGCTTTATCTGACCGCTTTCTTCACCAGCGCGGTGATTATGTTGCCAAATCGCCGCTTGTTTCTCAGCATGCGTTCGTTGGGCGGGGCTCAGACCTATCGACGCCTTGAGCTTGTTCGACTCTCATGCAGTGAGCGTTTACGCATAACTCACCGGGTAGCGCAAATGCGTCACGCCGACACCTTGAATTACCGCCGGGCTCCCAAGTGCGGCCCTTGTACCTGCGAGGTGATCAAAGAGGCGGACTCCGGAACCCAGAAAGATCGCGGCTATATCAACGCTAATTTCGTCCAGGAGCCCAGCTTTGATGCATTGCTGGATGGTATCGGGACCATGCATTCCGACCGATTTTCCACCCGCGGCGGCTTTCGCTTTCTCCACAGCGCTTTCGATACCGTCCGTCACGAAATGGACCGTTGAATTCGGACGCGGCCAGCCAGCAGGGATGCTGTGTGTCAGGACAAAGGCAGGTCCCCAAGAGTGATTCCCGCCCCAGCCTCCAGCAACTTCAAAAGTGCGTCGTCCCGTAAGGACTGCCCCCAGCTCGGAGGTGAGACTACGAATGTGCCCAGCGCTCGGCTCGGACACCTTGAATGTCATCGAATCCGGTCCCCCTGTGCGGACTTCAACATTTCCCGAGCTGAAGTACCAATCGAAGACTTCGGACACGCTGTCATTCGGGCCGGCGACAAAGCCATCTAGCGACATAGACATGATTGCAATTACTTTCGACATTCGGATGCTCCTTTTTGTAAGAAATTATCTCAAAAGGCATTCTGAGCCAATCTGCGAAACCAAAGCATAGCGCAGGCAAACTGAAGCAGGGCGAGATAGTTTTTCGCTTTCTTTTCGTAACGGATCAACAAGCCGCGACACTTGGATAACCATGCTAACGTTCTTTCCACCACCCATCGTCGAGCAGGATGCTTTTTTTACCCCTGCTCAACTTCTCTTCACCAATACGGCGAACATGCCCCGTATAGCGGTGCTTCTCTATCGCCGCCTTGCCTGTTGGGTTGTCATAGCCTTTGTCCAAACAAAGATGTTGAGGCTTTGCTTTCGTTACTTTCGGTCGTTCCACCACAATGGCTTCAATCGTTTTGTCCAACAACTTCGTATCGTGAACATTTGCCCCCGCGACAATAATCGCAAGCGGCCCGCCCAACCGATCCGTCAAAAGGCTCTTTTTCGAGCCGTTTTTGCCTCGATCTGTCGGGTTGGCTCCAATTTCATCGCCTCCCGAACGAGCCTTGCCCAGCGTGCCATCCGCGGCTTGCCATTCCCAATCCACCAGCCCCAGTTCTTCACATTCCTCCAGCAACAATGCCCAAAGCTTGGGAAACAAATCGATTTCCACCCAATGTTGGAACGTTCGATGAATTGTAGAATCATCGCCATACACGCGTGGAATGTGATTCCATTGACACCCCGTGCGCATCCGAAAAATCAAGGCATCCAAAACATTGCGCGGATGGATGCGCGGTCTGCCCGTTTCTTTGGGTGGGTCAAATTCCAAGATGAGCGGTTCCATGCGCTTCCATAATTCATCGGGAACCTCCCAGATAGTGGGTAGTGGCGTCTTTTTCTTCATCGTTGGGTTTCCTTTGTTGGCACTGAAATTATATGCCCTCAAAGAGTTTTGAGATAGTTACTAAGTGGGTTTCGGGATCAACAAAACGCTCTGGTTACAAATAAGCCTTTTACGAAAAGAGGCAAACCTCCGGCTCGGAGCGTCCGCCCAACTGGTATTAGTTGACTGCTCTTTTCACGAGCGCGGCAATCTTCGCTTCCTCCGCAGGGGATATCTTCACCAACGCAAAACCAGCCGCCCACATATTGCCATCGTCGAGGCGCGCCGAATCGGTGAGTCCGAACGTGCAATACCGCGAGCCGAACTTACTCCCTGCCTGAAAGAAACACACCACCTTGCCCTCCGCGTTGGCATAGGCGGGCATCCCGTACCAGGTCTTTGGCGTGAGCCCGGGCGCGGCGGCTTTGACGATCTCGTGAATCTTTTTCGCCATCGAACGCTCCGCGTCGTTCATCTTGGCGAACGCCGCAAAGACAGCCTTCTCCATCTCTTCCTTGTTCGCCGCCATCTTCCGCTCTTTGAGAGTCTCCTTCATCGCCGCTATTTCTTCTGCCGATAACCCTGTGGTGGATTTTTTTACAACTTTCTTGGCGCTCATCATGATCTCCTTGTTTAACCTTGCGTCAAAACGAATTTAGTTATATAATAAAGATACTTTATAACAAAGATAATGTCAAGGGTAGCGCTATGGCAAACTCCAAAACAGAATTAAAAAAACGAGCCTTTATGGCAGTCAGGGATTATGGCGTCAACTTAAAGTTATTCCAAAATGCTGTGGATGAAAAGGCGGGTCTCAACACAACCGACACGGAATGTCTTAGGTTGCTGTTTCAAAAAGGCACTGCCACGCCCACTGAAATTGCCAAACATACAGGTCTCACCTCTGGCGCAACCACCGCCATGCTGGACAGACTTGAAAATGCAAAATTAATTGAGCGAAAACCAAACCTCGCTGACAGACGTGGAACTTTAATCACGCCTGCAAAATCAGCCGCAGAAAAAGTGGCGGCATGGTTTCAACCAGCCCGAAACGCCCTGGACGAATTAATTGCGAGTTATTCAGCAGAGGAATTAGAAATCATCTCTGGCATTTTTGAACGATTCGCAAAACTATGGGATGATGAACGCGGGAAGTTGAAAAGAGGATAACCCCCGCACCCCGTATCGCAAAGGTCACTTTGCGCTTCCTGAACCCGAAAGAATCCTCATGCGTTTATTTCTCCTCTAACATTGAACCATGAAGGATCTCCTGCGCGCGCGGATGCTTCGCGTACACGCCGCGATAGGATTCGGGCAGGAGCGCGGCGATCTGGCACATGATCTCATCTGTGGCGTTTTGTAGCGCGGCATCGCGCTCTTTGTTGGGGAGCGGGGAGATGGTGAACGGCTTGCCCCCGGTTAACGTGATGAGCGATTTTCGCAGGCGTTTGAGGTTGCCGACGACAAGTTTGTCCTCCGTGCCTGTGATTCCCACAGGCACGACTGGGAAGCCCGAACGCGCCGCCAGGTAAGCGACGCCCGGCTTGCCTGCGATCAGCGCGCCGGTAGGCGAACGCGTCCCCTCGGGGGCGATGATCAGACACTTGCCTTGCTCCATGAGGGCGATCATTTTCCGAATCGCTTTCAAGTCCGGATTGAAGCGATCTACGAAGATCATGTTCAATGGACCGCTGAGCGCGCGAATCCACCCAACCTTTTCCCATTTTTCCGCCACAGGGATGAACAAGTCCGTGCGGTTGATGGCGAAGTAGACCAATATCAGGTCGAGGAAGCCGATGTGATTCGCCGCAAGGATCATCCCGCCGGTGAGCGGAACATATTGTTTGCCGCGAATTTCAAAACGGCAGATCAGGTTGAGCGCCAGGCGGATAAGCGCTCTAAGTAGACGCAGGATCATGATGGTTCACAAGTTCAAGCAAGCGCGGATGGTTCGCATAAAAGCCGCGGTACGACTCAGGGAGCATCGCGCCGATCTGGCACATGATTTCATCGGTGGCCGCGCGCAGGGCTTGTTCGCGTCCCTTCCCTTTAGGGATTTCAATGCGGATCGGGTCGCCCACTCTGACTACGATCTTCGCGCGCCGGAAGCGCTTCAAGTTTTCCAGAACGACGCGGTCTTCTGTCCCGGTCGCCGCAACTGGCAACACAGGGAATCCGCTTTTGCTGGCGAGAAACGCCACGCCGAGTTTTGCCTCTTGCAATGCTTCGCTCTTTGAGCGCGTGCCCTCCGGCGCGATCACCAGCAAACCGCCCTTTTCCATGCGCGCCAGAATCTCGCGCAACGCGGAAAAATCGGCTTCGAAGCGGTTGAGCCAGATGGCGTTGGCGGCGCGCCCAATGAGACCGAACAACCAGTGGTTCTTGTACTTCTCAGCCACCGGCATGATGATGTCTTCGCGCTCCACCACGCATAGCAGGGCGGCGGTATCCAGCCTGCCGAGGTGGTTCGACGCGCCGATCAAGTTGCCGGGCGGCATTTTTTCCAGCCCGCGCACTTCGATATCGGCGATCAAGTTCATGATGAAACGGATGATGGAACGGATCAGTCTGAATTTCATGCGCCAATTTTACAACAAGCAGGGCAGTCTGGCGGAAAAACGGGCACTGTAAGAGTTACACCGATCGGACTCTACCCGAAGCGGGCAAAGAGACTGGTCTGCGCAGTTTAATTTTCGTAACCGCGCTTGTCCGCGAAAAAAAACCGACCAAGTTCAACTGGTCGGTTTTCATCTTGCTCGATGCAGACAAAAGAAAATCCACGAGGGACGGCGCGCTCCGTGACTGAATCGTTAAATAGATCTCTTGCGAAAGTCATTTTTGCCACAGAAAACACAGATGACCTCTTGCGAAAGTCATTTTCGCCACAGAGAACACAGAGAAAAAGAGCATTTCTCAAGGGTCTCTGTGGTCTCTCCCGAAGAACATCGGGACGATGTGTGGCTAAGCAGGAGACAGTTATGCAAGAGGTCAAATCTTGAAGATCATCACGATGGCGGAGATGAATAGGGCAGGTCATCGCCACAAATAATCGTTCGAACTTTTTTTCCGCGCTGTTTT
Organism: Candidatus Defluviilinea gracilis; assembly: GCA_016716235.1. Classification (NCBI taxonomy): domain Bacteria; kingdom Bacillati; phylum Chloroflexota; class Anaerolineae; order Anaerolineales; family Candidatus Villigracilaceae; genus Candidatus Defluviilinea; species Candidatus Defluviilinea gracilis. The sequence continues at coordinate 559,009 of JADJWS010000001.1, read as the reverse complement.
TTCCGAGCCGTACTTTTCAAACATGCGCTGGAAGACCAGCATATCGCTCGGCGAAATATTGACGATCTCAAACCCCACGTTGAACGTGTTCGGGTCCACGTAATCGGGGCGCGTCCACTTACTGCGCGCAATGAACACCATCGTCTCTTTCTCGGAGATGTCGGGCGTCAGGTCGATCAGCATGTGAAAATCCTTGCCCGGCGGAATATTCTTCGGCGAATCAAGTTTGAACCCGCCCGAACTGATATCCGATAGATAACCGATGGTCTGCTTTGTCGATTCATCCTTAACCTGCATGTAATAGGTAAAGTCGCGGCGATCGATCTTTCTCTTATCTGACATTCTTACTCCTTCTTTCTTTGCAGTATAAATCTGCCTTGAAGTTATGTCAAAAATAAAAATGCGTTTGTAACGCAGACCAAACCATATCTGGCGGCGATGCGCGCCGCGTTCCAACCTGTGGTTGTCAATCGGCTCTCAAAATGTGCGTGACGATCGTCGCCCCCGAGCCGCCGATGTTTTGCGCCATGCCGATTTTTGCCCCATCCACTTGTGTGACGCCACACTCGCCGCGCAATTGCTGGACAACCTCCACGATCTGATAGATTCCCGTCGCGCCGACTGGATGCCCCCGCGCTTTGAGTCCCCCGCGTGTGCAGACGGGTCTTTCCCCGGTCGGGCTGATTCGCCCTTCCAAGCCGAGTCGCACCCCCTGCCCTTTTTCCGCGAACCCGCACGCCTCGAGCGACAGCGCCGCCATGATCGAAAACGCGTCGTGCAGTTCGAACACGTCAATATCCTCGGGTGAAACGTTTGCCATCTCATACGCGCGCTTCGACGATTGATACGCGGCGGATAAAAACAATGGGTCTTTGCGCGAATGTACTGCGATGGTATCTGTCGAAGAGGCGGAACCCGCAATTGTTATCTTCGGCTTTCCATTTAATGAGACCACTTTTTCCGCAGGGACGATGACCACAGCCGCCGCGCCGTCGCCGATGGGAGAGGCGTCGAGCAGATTGATCGGCGTGGCGACCATGCTCGACCTCTCGAATTTTTCGACGCTGATCTTTTCATGCAATCGCGCAAATGGGTTGTGCATGGCATTCGCGTGCGCGTTGATCGAGAACGGTGCGAAATCTTCATGCTTCCAGCCGAACTCGTGCATGTACCGCCGCATGATGAGCGCGTTCAACCCGACGAAGGAGATGCCCTGTTCCAATTCGTAGTCCGCGTCGGCGGCGGTGGCAAGCGCGGAGGTGACGTCGTGTCCCGCTTTGTCGGTCATCTTTTCGACGCCGACCACAAGGGCCGAGTCCGCGTCGTTTGCCGCGACAGCCATAAGGGCGGAACGAAGCGCCGCCGCTCCCGAAGCGCAGGCGGCTTCCACTTTCACCGCTTCCTGTTTCCACAGCCCGATCCAATCCGAAAAGAACGCGCCGAGTTGGTTCTGCCCGCTGATGGTGGAGGAGAGCATGTTGCCGACGAAGAGCGCGTCCACTTGTTCGACGCCCGCGTCTTGCATGGCGGCGAAGGCGGCTTCCCCGCCGATCTCGCGCAGGGATTTGTCCCAATGCTCGCCGATCTGTGTTTGTCCGATTCCTAGAATTGCCACTGGTCGCATGTTTGCCTCAGATGATTTATACTCGTGATGCGTGTTCTCGACGCAGTTGTACTGCGTTGAGGCTGGCGGCACATAGTTCCTGACGGCAGTGCAACTGCCGTCAGATCAGATGATTGAACCCTTGTAATTGTAATCGGAGCGACTCTCACTTGCTATCAAAAATGACGCGGGCGGCATGGAGCCAGAATTTTTTGCTGGCGCTCGAAGGATTCGGCGAGGAAGGGCAGATCGCCTCCTCGTATTTGCGGGCGCATCGAACGTACATCGGCTTTTGGAAAGTGCGGAAAAATGTCGGCGCGTTTTGGACGTTTCTTGGAACGATCCATTTCAACTCACTTTATTATTCGTTGCAAACGAATCCCGCCGACCCGCGCTTGCTGACGTTGTTGATCCATGAGGTGAAGCACCTGCAACAAGGACTCGTCACCGCGCTTTCGGTGTATGGCGAGTTGGAGGCGTGGCAGTTGCAGTTCAGGTTGTATCATCAAAAGACAAACGCAAAGATGCACCCCGTAATCGAAAAACTTTTATCGCTCCCGCTTGGTTGGGATCGTGACGTGTTACAGCAAGCGCGTGTGTTGATGCAGGAATTCGCGGGCAAAGGCTATCGCGCCGATTTGCTCCCGCTGTATCCGCTGGGGAAAGAGATTCGATTTCGTCTGTTTGGGAAGACCCCATGAGCGCGCGCGCAGATATTCTTTTGCTTCTCAATGGAAATAGACTCGCTACGCCTCCCGCGTTTAGCGGGTTGATCCATGTCACAGTGGAGGGATTGCAAAACGAGGGGCTTGCATTGCACGAAGTCCATCACGATGCAATGAAGATGGCGCGCGCGGCGGCGAGTACCTTCAAGTTGACGGGGATGCGGTCTGCAACGTTGCCGCTGGATTTATGCGCTCCTGCCGAGATGCTAGGCGCAGAACTGAATTATTTTGAGGGCGGAGAGTTGATGCTTCCGCAGGTGAGGAGGGCGATCGCTGAAAGCGCGAAAGAGATTAGAGAATTAGAGAATTGGGGATTGGAGACTGGAGATTGGGAGAATTGGAGAATTGGGAGAATTGGGTTGGTGTGTGATGCAATCCGATTAGTGAAGGAAGATGTGGGAAATGAGATCGTCGTTTCGGGGATGATCCCGGGTCCGTATACGTTGTTATTGTATTTGTGCAACCCGAAGAATTTATTTATTGAAATGAAACACGAGCCGCAAGCGGTACTCGATGCCCTCTTTCATCTTTCCTCTTTCCTTGCGAAGATCGGCAACGCGTATCGAAGCGCAGGCGCGGACTTCATCACCATCCACGAGATGGGAGGGTCGCCTGGGTTCATTGGACCGTCGAAGTTCGAGCAGTTTGTCCTGCCCGCGTTGAGGGAGTTGCACGCGAGTCTGCCGAGTCCGCGCGTGTTGTCGGTGTGCGGGAATACAAACAAGTCGGCCGCGGCGTTGGCTGAATCGGGCGCGGAGGCGGTTTCGGTGGATCAGTTGAACGATCTTGCCGCGTCGCGCGAGGTGTTGAAAGATACTCTGCTGTTCGGGAATCTCGATCCTGTTGCGACGCTGTGGAAGGGCGATGAGGCTGAGGTGGCTGAATCAACTCGAAGGGCGAAAGAGGCGGGCGTGGACGCCGTCTGGCCCGGCTGTGATCTCGTCCCATCCACGCCGATCCGAAACGTGAAGGCGATGATGTAGGAAAACGTCCCGCAGGGTGGGCTGAATGCGGTGATGCTTTCGAAAAAACCTGCGGGACGGTTTTCTCCATTGACTTGTAATTTCACGGGCTGTATCATAGATGCGTTGTCACCCAAATGAGGAGAGATGGGCATGGCGAGGAAGCCGAATTCGGCAGGCAAGGCGGCGAAACCCAAGGCTAAAAAAGTTACGAAGCGGGGTGTGTTGACGCGTCGGACAAAGGCGTCAAAAGTCAATTCGACGAAGAAATCAGCCAAAGTTTTGCGTGAATCACACACTATTGAACAGCAACTTGCACAACGCGAAGCCGAGTTGCAGATCATCAACTCCATACAGCAGGGACTCGCCGCGGAGTTGGGCTTCCAAGCGATCGTGGACTTGGTCGGCGATAAGTTGCGCGAAGTGTTCAACACACCCGATTTTGAGATTAGATGGTATGACGAAAAAACCAATTTGCTTCATTTTCTTTATGTTTATGAACATGGGAAGCGTATTGCTATATCACCAGCGAATCCGCCCCCGGGCGGCGTGTTCGATACTCTGCAAAAAACTCGTCAACCTTATGTGCTCAACACTAAGGAGGGAAGGGATAAACTGGCGGCTTATAGGATTCCTAACACAGATGAGGGGAAGTCTGTTGCCTGGATACCCATTATCAGCAGTGACCGCGTATGTGGGCTCATTGGTACTCAAAATTTTGAGCGCGAGAATGCTTTTGGTGAATCTGAAATCCGCCTGCTAACTACGATTGCCGCGTCGCTCGGAACCGCGCTCGAAAACGCCCGTCTCTTCGATGAGACCCAGCGCCTGCTCAAAGAGACCGAACAACGCAACGCCGAACTTGCCATTATTAACAGCGTCCAAACCGCGCTGGCGGCAAAACTGAATATGCAAGGGATCTACAATGTTGTTGGCGATAAGATCCGCGAGATATTCAATGTGCCAAATGTTGTTATCTTCGCCTTCGACCGTCCGTCCAACCGCATGCAAATCCCTTATGGGGGAGATGAAATCTACTCTTTCGATATCAACAAAGTAAAGGATAAGCGATTCTTTGAGTACTTTGATGAAACCAAAAAATCGCTCTTGATCGATCAAAACGTAAAAACGGAGGCGCCCAAATACGGCATTTATAGTTTTGACGACCCTGTCTTATATGACCCAGAAGCCACGTCAACTACAACCTATAGCGAAGGTTCTCTGCTTTTTGTGCCTCTTATTGTGGGAGATGAAGTCAAAGGCATTATCTCTCTCCAGAATCTTGAACGCGAAAATGCGTTCGCTCCATCCGACGTGCGCCTGCTGGAAACCCTCGCCAATTCGATGAGCGTCGCGCTCGAAAGCGCGCGTCTCTTCGACGAGACCCAGCGTCTGCTCAAGGAGACCGAATCGCGCAATGCCGAACTTGCCATTATCAACAGCGTCCAACAAGGATTGGCATCCAAACTGGAGATGCAGGCAATTTACGACCTGGTCGGCGATAAGATGCGCGAGATCTTCGACGCGCAAGGCGCGGGCATCGCGATCATTGACCGCCCTCAAAACCTGGTTCTCCTCAAGTATTTGTTCGAGGACGGGCAGATCTACCGCGACAAGACTTTCCCACTCGGGCAGGGACTGACTTCGTATGTTTTCGAAACCAAAGAGACGCTCTTGATCCAGTCGGATGATGACCGTGAAAAATATCAACACAGGTTCATCTATCCCGGATCGCAGTCCATGTCGAAGTCATGGCTTACCGTTCCGATCCTCATCGGCGGCGAGGTGATCGGCGGACTCAATGTTCAAAATTTTGAGCGCGACCACGCCTTCTCTGAATCGGATGTGCGATTGCTCCAGACGCTGGCTTCCAGTTTGGGCGTGGCTCTCGAAAACGCGCGTCTTTTTGATGAGACTCAACACCTGCTCAAGGAGACCGAATCGCGCAATGCCGAACTTGCCATCATCAACTCGGTGCAGAACGGGCTGGCTTCTGAACTGGATATTGACGCGATCATCCACTTGATCGGAGATGAGATCCGAACGATCTTTAGCGGCGCCGATGTGGAAATCTCGCTGTATAACTCCGTCACGCGCATGATTTCTTTTCCCTACTGGTGGTCTGCAAAAGATGGGATGATTCCCGAAGAGCCGCTCCCCTTGGGGCTGGGTCTGCATTCCAAGTTGATCGAATCGCAACAACCGCTTCTGCTCCGCACGTCTCAGGAAATTTCCGCTCAAGGTCCTGTGATGCCCGAAGGCGTGGCGCTGAGGAAGTCTTTCCTCGGTGTGCCGATCAATTCGGGAAAAAATGTTGTCGGCGCGCTCACCTTGCACGACGCGTTTGTCGACAACCGTTTTACCGATGCCGATATGCGGTTATTGACCACCCTTGCGAATAGCATGAGCGTCGCGCTGGAAAACGCGCGTCTTTTCGATGAAACCCAACGCCTGCTCAAAGAGACCGAACAGCGCGCCGCCGAGCTTGCCACCGTCAACACCGTAACGAACGCGCTGGCGGGCGAACTCAATCTCGAGGCGTTGATCGAACTGACTGGCGAGCAGATCCGCGCCACGTTTCGGGCAGATATTGCCTACGTGGCATTGCTGGATGAAAAGAGTCAAACGGTCAACTTCCCCTATACGTTTGGGGAGGACCTCCGCGCGCTTAACTACGGGGATGGGATCACAAGCCGCATCATTCGGACGGGGAAGCCGATTCTCATCAACGAAGAGTTGGATCGCCAGGCGAGAGAGTTGAGCGGCAGGGTGATCGGGCGGCGGTCGCTGTCTTATTTGGGCGTGCCAATTTTCGTCGGCGGGCGAAGCGTGGGCGTCGTCAGCGTGCAAAGCGCCACAGCGGAGGGGCGCTTCTCCGAAAGCGACCAGCGACTGCTAGGCACCATAGCGGCGAACATCGGCGTGGCTCTGCAAAACGCGCGGCTGTTCGACGATGCCCAGCGAAGCAACCGCGAGATCATCGAGAACCTCGAACAACAGACCGCCACCAGCGAGATTTTGCGCGTCATCGCCGAATCGCCGACGGATATTCAACCGGTCATGGAGGTGATCGCCGAAAACGCCCGCTGGCTCTGCGATTCGACGTTGTCGGCTGTCTATCGCACCGATGGGCAAATGGTCTATGAGGTGGCGATCAGCGATGTGTCAGCCGAAATGCTCGAGACCACGCAGGAAGTCTCCGGGCAATCGTACCCTGCCCGGTTAGATTGGAACAACAGCCTATCCTCCCGCGCTATTCTCAGCCGCTCGGTCCTGCATATACCGGACCTCGTCCACGAGAGTGATCTGCCTGTGATCACGCGCCGCTATGTGGAATCAAAAATTCTCAACAGCGTCTTGTTTGTCCCGATGATCCGCGAAGGCGAGGCAATTGGGTGCATTGGCGTGGGCAAACGCGACGCCATGCCCTTCACTGAAAAACAGACCGCGCTCTTGAAGACCTTTGCCTCGCAGGCGGTGATCGCCATTGAAAATGTGCGTTTATTCAACGAACTGGAACAGCGCAACCGCGAGATTACCGAAAACCTTGAACAGCAGACCGCCACCAGCGAAATCCTGCATGTGATGGCAAGTTCTCCCACCAGCATCCAACCTGTGCTCGATGCGATCACAGAGAATGCGGTGAAACTGCTGGGCGGCGATTTTGGGAACCTTTATCAAACCGATGGCAAACTCGTTTACGAGACGGCGCAATATAACTTTCCGCCGGAAGCGGTGGCAGAAGCAAAACGCTCCTATCCCGCGCCGCTCATCAGGGATCGATTGTCGTCGCGCGCCATTCTGGATCGCGCTGTTGCGCACCTCCCCGATATGCAGAACCATCCCGACCTGCCCGAAGTGACGCGGCGCTACACCAAATCGCTTAACATGCAATGCGTGGTCATGGTGCCTCTCATGCGCGAGGGAGAGGCGATCGGGAGCCTGGGTATCGGCAAACATGACCCGGCGCCGTTCACTGAAAAACAGATCGCGCTGTTGCAGACTTTTGCCTCGCAGGCGGTGATCGCCATTGAGAACGTGCGGTTGTTCAATGAACTGCAAGACCGCAACTTGAAAATCTCTGAAAACTTGAAACGCCAGACCGCCACCAGCGAAGTGTTGGGGGTGATTGCCGGGTCGCCGATGGACGATCAGCCGGTCTTTGATGCGATCATCGAGCGGGCGGTCAAACTCTGCCGCGGCAACGGCGGATATATTGCCCGCGTAGCCGATGGGATGATTCACTTTGCCGCGGGGCATAATCAAATTAAACCTGTTTCGGCGCGGGACATTCTCGACGGTTTCCCCATCAAGTTGGAAGGTCACGACGAACCCAGCACTCTGTTGAATATCATCAAGGATCGCACAACGCTTCACGTGGAGGATTTGAGGAACGACCCGCGCGTGACGCCCAAGAACCGGGAGGATGCCGCGCGTTGGGGGTTGGGCAGTACGTTGTGGGTGCCTCTCTTGAAGGACAACAAAGGTATTGGCGCGATCGTCATCGGCAGGGACGAAGTCCGCCCGTTTAGCGATGATGAAATCGCGCTCGTGAAGACCTTTGCCAGCCAGGCGGTGATTGCCATCGAGAACGTGCGCCTGTTCACGGAAACCCAGCGCCTGCTCAAAGAGACCGAACAACGCGCCGCCGAACTCGCCATCCTCAACAGTGTGGGCGACGCGATGGGGAAAACGTTCGATTTGAAATCAGTGGCGCATATCGTCGGCGAAAAAGTGCGCGGCATCTTCAGGGCAGAAGTGGTGGATATTTTGCTCTTCAACCCCGATACGCGGGTGGTTAGCCTGGTATATAGCTTTTGCGACGATGAATATTATGAGAATGAACCGCCCTGGGAACTGGGGGAGGGCTTGACGTCGAAGATCATCCTTACGCGCCAGCCGTTGTTGCTTCATACCGCCGTCGAAATGGACGAGCAGGGCGCCGCGGCATACGTCACTGCGCCGGCGGGAGAACGCGATCCCGAATCGTATATGGGAGTGCCGATCCTCGTCGGCGACAAGGTGCTGGGTGTTGTGGATGTGCAGAGTTACCGCGCAGATGCGTTCACCGAAGATAACGTGCGTTTGCTCTCCACGCTCGCATCCAACATGGGCGTGGCAATCGAGAATGCCCGTCTTTTCGATGAGGCGCAGGAAGCGCGCGCCGCCGCCGAGCAAGCCAACGAGGCAAAGAGTTCCTTCCTTGCCACCATGAGTCATGAGATTCGCACGCCAATGAACGCGGTGATCGGCATGAGCGGTCTGTTGTTGGATACAAACCTCGATCACGAACAAGAGGATTATGCCGAAACGATCCGCAACTCGGGCGATGCCTTGCTGACCATCATCAACGATATTTTGGATTTCAGCAAGATCGAAGCCGGGCGCATGGATATTGAAAGTCGTCCGTTCGACCTGCGCGAGTGCGTCGAATCCGCGCTGGATCTGGTTTCCGTTCGCGCCGTGGAGAAAGGGCTGGACATTGCCTACATGATGGAGGATGACGCGCCTGCCGCGATCTATGGCGATGAGACGCGCCTACGCCAGATCCTGCTCAACCTGTTTAGCAACGCGGTGAAATTTACCGAGAAGGGCGAAGTGGTTCTCACAGTTTCACGTGATCGAAACTTGAAACCTGACAGCCTGAAACTTGAAACACTGATTTTCACCGTCCGCGATACGGGCATCGGTCTTTCCGAAGATGGCATGAGCCGACTCTTCGAATCCTTCTCTCAAGCCGATTCCTCGACGACCCGAAAATACGGCGGCACGGGGCTGGGACTTGCCATCAGCAAACGCCTCGCCGAGATGATGGGCGGCACGATGTGGGTGGAAAGCGGGGGGGCGGGCAAAGGCTCCGCATTCTCCTTCACCATTCGCGGCGAGGCGGCAGAATTGCCCAACAATGCCGAGCGCGAATATAACGGCGTCCAACCTGAGTTGCAGGGCAAGCGCGCGCTTGTTGTGGACGATAACGAGACGAATAGAAAAATCATGCATGCGCAGACATCCAAGTGGGGGATGTCTGCGCGCGAAACCGGGTCGGCAACCGAAGCCTTGCAATGGCTCCGGGACGGCGCGGTATTCGATCTCATTATCCTGGACATGCGCATGCCCGATGTGGACGGCGTCGAACTGGCGAAGCGCATCCGCCTGACCGGCGTGAAAACTCCCATGGTGTTGTTCAGCTCGCTTGGTCGGCGTGAAGCGGGGGTGGATGAAAGTCTGTTCGCGGCATACCTGACCAAGCCGATCAAACAATCCCAGTTGTTCGATACGCTCGTCGGTATTTTTGTGGGCGCCAAACCGCGCGAGCAAAAGACGATCACCGGGCGCTTCAAACTCGACCTTGATTTTGCTTCGCGCAACCCGTTGAAGATCCTACTGGCTGAAGACAACGCCGTGAACCAAAAGCTGGCGTTGCGCCTGCTCGAGCAAATGGGCTATCGCGCCGATGTGGCGTCGAATGGGTTAGAAGCAGTAGAGTCTGTGGCGCGCCAGAAATACGATGTGATCCTGATGGATGTGCAGATGCCCGAAATGGATGGCTTGGAAGCGACGCGTCAGATCGTGACGAATTGGTCGCGCAACCATCCGCGTATCATTGGTTTAACGGCGAACGCCCTCGAAGGCGACCGCGAGATGTGCCTTGCCGCCGGTATGGCAGATTACATTTCAAAGCCCATTCGCGTGGAGGAGCTGGTTGCCGCATTGGAGAGGGCGAGGGTGGAGCACGGAGGGCGGGCTTGAGCCCGCTGGGATGAAATGCGCGTTTCAGTCCTGAAGAATACGCGGCAGTTTTTCTCTCTCTGTTCATCAGCGTGAATCAGCGTTCACGCCGCACTGGCGCTCGGCGCAAGCGTCTGCGTCCTGTTCGGAAACACATAAATTGGTTTACCGTAGTAACGACTTCAGCGTTTTTTGTAGCGAAAAGGCGACCGAAGTCGCCACTACGATCTCAGGCAATCATGGTTACTCAGAATAAAAATTATTTCCGATAGAGTCTATGGCGTACCATCACTCACATAACTTTGCGAGCTACGCACAACGAGGAGAAATGCGATGGCAGGAAAACAATCAAGCAAGCCGAAGAAAAACAGGAAGACCAACGAAGTTCAACCCGCGCCGCAGCAAGCCGCGCCCGGCGGCTGGATGACGCATCCAATCTTTGGAATAGCAAACCCCCGTTCTGAACAGCGCCGTATGCCCTGGTTCGGCTGGCTGGGGTTGGCGATCATGATCCTCGCTGAGATATTCCTCACGCCGGGCGACCATCCGCTTGCGCTGGCGTTCACGCCCATCATGTGGAGCGGCTACATCCTGTTCGTGGACGGTTGGATCTGGCAAAGACACGGCGATTCGTATTTCATCGAGCGGCGGCGCGAATTCCCCATGTTGTTTTTGATCTCGATCCTGCTATGGTCGATGTTCGAAGTGATCAACTTCAAAACAAGGACCTGGCATTACGACAATATTCCCTCCGTGGGCATGCGTGAATTCCTCGGCGCGTGGGCATATGGGACGATCATCCCCGCCTTGTTCCGCACCTGGGATTTTTTCGCCACCTTGAAGATGTTCGAGAAAGCCCCGGCTCGCCATGTCAAAGTGACGCCGTTCAAGTTGGCGTTTTCTTTTATTTTCGGGGTTGCCTGCATCAGCATCCCGTTGTTGATGTCTGATTATTGGGCGAATTTTCTCATCCCGTGCATCTGGCTGGGGTTCATCTTCCTCGTCGAACCCATCAATTATCTGCTCAATATCCCGCGCATTTCCATTTTCCGCCAGTTGGAAATGGGGAACTCCAAATCGCTTTGGCAGTTGCTTGTGGCAGGCTTGTTTTGCGGCGTGATCTGGGAATCGTTCAACGCGGAGGCTGTGCGCGCGGGCGGGCTGGTGTGGGTTTATACCCTCAATCAATTTTGGGTCGATCTGGGATTTGGGATCTACCCGATCCGGAACGATTCGATGCCGCTGATGGGTTTTGGCGGGTACCCTCCATTCATCTGGGAGAATTTTGTCATGTATGAGTTGATCAAATACGCCATGCAAGGCAACAAGATGTGGAAGACCCCCGGCCAACATCATCCAGATGATGGGTTGCCGACGGAGTAAAAAGATCAAGCGTTGTAAATCCTAACCGTTGAATACCAATGCTCACAAGGTGATCGATGGAAGAGTCCGCTGAATTTGCGATCAAAGAAACCCTGCATACCAGCGCGCGCACAAGGGTCTATCGCGCCGCGCGCCGTTCCGATGGCAAGCCGGTGGTGTTGAAGACCCTCCATGGCGCGAGGATCACGCCCGAACTTCTGGCGAGGTTTCGTCAGGAATACGAGATCAACGCCTTGCTCAACCCGGTTGCCGGGGTGAGCGAAGTCCACAAGTTCGATACCTCTGGAACCCCGACCATCGTGATGGAGGACATCGAGGGCGATACGTTGAGTCAAACAGCCAAGCCAATCCGCGACTTGACCGAGTTCCTCAAGATTGCCATCGCAGTGACAGACGCGCTCGGGCAGATCCATGCGCGCCAGATCATTCATAAAGATATCAATCCATCCAACATCATTTACAACCCGAATACGGGGAACGTCAAGATCATCGACTTCGGGCTTTCCACATTGCTACCGCGCGAAACGGTTGCGCAAGTCAATGTCAACGTGCTGGAAGGGACGATTGCCTATATTTCGCCGGAGCAAACCGGGCGCATCAATCGACCCGTAGATTACCGCGCGGATTTTTATTCCCTGGGCGCCACGTTGTACGAATTGCTGGGCGGCGTTCGTCCCTTTGAAGAAACAGACCCGCTGTCTCTCATCCACAGCCACCTGGCAAAGCAACCTGTTCCGGTCAGCGCGGTCAACCCTGCGGTCCCGTCGCCTCTATCGGATATCATCATGAAATTGCTGGCAAAGAACGCGGCCGACCGGTACCAGTCCGCCTTTGGGTTGAAGGCAGACTGGATCGAATGTCAGCGTCAATGGCAGGCTGGCGGCGCGATTCGTGAATTTCCCCTCGGGCAAAACGATGTATCAGACCGATTCCAGGTTTCGCAAACGTTGCACGGGAGGGAAGATGAACTACGCCAATTATTGAGCGCATTCGAAAACGCGCGGCGCGGTTCGGCTGAGGTGGTCTTGATCGCGGGCGAAGCGGGCATGGGGAAGACCAACCTGGTTCATGAACTACAAATTCCCATCGCCCGCCAGAATGGAATATTCATTAGCGGCAAATACGCCCATTCTCCCAACCCCACGCCTTATTCAGGGCTGGTAGACGCCCTCCGCGCGCTCATTCGACAACTTCTCTCTGAAAGCGAGGCAAGCCTGGCTTCTGCCCGCCAAAAGATCAACGAAGCCATCGGCGTAAACGGGCAGGTGATTCTCAACCTGATACCGGAGGCTGAGCATGTTCTCAGACCGCAACCGCCCCTGCAATCCCTTTCTCCCGAGGAGGAACAAAATCGATTTAACCTTACCCTGCAGAACTTTCTCGAGTCGTTTTTGAATTCCGAACGCCCGCTGATCTTGTTTTTCGACGACATTCACTGGGCAGATGTCGCCTCCAGCTCCTTCCTTCAGCGCTTTGCGGCGTCTGCCAACCTGCATCATGTGATGGTGATCGCCTCGGTTCGCAACAGCGCGATCACCTCGGATCACCCATTACACGGGCTCCTTCAAAAATTTATCGATGAAGGCAACACCGTCACGCAAATCGATCTCAACCCTCTGCGCGTCGACGAAGTGAACCGCCTGCTTGCCCAATCCCTTCACTGCCCGTTGGACAACTCGTTGGCGCTTGCCGAAGTGATACAAGCCAAGACAGGTGGCAATCCGTTTTTTATCAATGAATTCTTGCGAGGCAGTCACAGCGACGGACTGATCCGATTGAACCTGGAGCGCGGCGGCTGGGATTGGGATCTTCAAGGCATTCAAGCGCGGCAACTCACCGACAACGTCCTCGAAGTCATGGCGGAAAAAATTAATGAGTTGCCTGATGATACGCGCCGCATGTTGGAATTCGCCGCCTGTATCGGATACGAATTCGACCTCTCCACCCTAGCCGCGCTTTCGAATCAACCCCAGCCTGAAACTGCCTCTGCCCTGCGGCCTTCCCTGCGCTCCGGCCTGGTCGTCCCCCTAACCCCAAATTACCTGATCGCCGAACAGGCAGAAACCGAATCTGACGCGCGATACGCCTTTGCTCACGCGGGCATTCAGCAAGGGGTTTACGAAGCCATCCCGCAGGCGGGAAGAACATCCATCCACTGGAGGGTGGGTCAACGCCTGCTACAAAGCAGTTCCGCCACAGAACGCGAACAGACGGTCTTCGGGCTGGTGAATCAGCTGAACCTGGGGGCTGGGATGGCTGACACCCAGGAGGATTACCTGGAATTGATCCGCCTGAACTTGCTGGCAGGGCAAAAGGCGCAAGCAACCGCCGCGCATGATATTGCCTATCATTACCTGAAGACCGGCGTCGGCTTACTTGAACATATCCCAGCCCATTGGCGGGAACAATATTCGCTCGCCTTCAACGTACATGTTGCCTGCGCTGAAGCGGCATATTTGACCGGTGACCTCGAGGAAAAAAACCGTCTTGTGAGCGCCCTGCTTGCCCATGCCAACCCCGGGCTCGATCAATCCCGCGCTCACGAGATCGATATGCGCGCCTATCTTGCGCGCGATGAACGCACCTCAGCCGTGCGCGCCGGACTTGAAGCCTTGCGGTGTCTTGGGGTGATCCTTCCGTTAAAACCCAACACATTCCAGATTCTGGCGGCTTTGCTCAGGGTGCGTTTCCTGCTCTCGCGCAAATCGAAAGCCGAGTTGCTTCAACTCCCCGAATTGGACGATGAACGCGTCGAGCGAATTTTCTGGATCGTGCGTATTATCTTCTCCCCGGCGTATACGAACATTCCAACCCTCCTCCCGTTGTTATTCCTCAAAACTGTGGAACTCAGCCTCAAGCATGGCAATGGCTCCATCTCCGGGTTTGCCTTTGTGGGATATGGCTTTTTGCTCACAGTGGCATTGGGGGATATCAAAGGAGGCAGCGAGTTTGGCGCGATCGGTCTACAACTTGCCGATGCGCTGGATGTGGAGAAGGAGCGATGCGCCGCAAAAGGATTGCATGCCACCGTGCTTCAATTTTGGACGGAGCCTTTGCGAAACACTCTCAGCCTTCTTATGGATTCATACCGGGCAAGCCTGAACCTGGTGGGAGATTATGCCCAAGCCAGCAACAGCGCATTGATCTACGTTTACCATTCCTATTGGGCGGGATGCAAATTATATGAGTTGGAACAGGAAATGAGCGCGTTTAGCGGCAGAATCAAGCAGATGCGCCAATCGTCCAACCTCAATCACGTTGGGTTTCACCATCAAGTGGTCTTGAACCTCATGGGAAAATCTGCCGACCCGCGCAAGATCGTTGGCGCCGCCTACGATGCCGAGAGCCAACTGCCCGAACAGATCGCAAAGAACAATCGAAGCATCGTCATGAACATTTATATGTATACGATGTATCTGAATTTTTTGTTCGGGGACTATCAATCTGCCCTTGGATATTCAGCCTCTTGCAAAGAGTTTTTGGATGGCGGCGCGGGCGCGTATACATCGTTTATGTATCCGTTCTTTGATTCTCTCGCGCGTCTCGCTTTGTGGAACGACGCCACGCCTGCTGAAAAGGAACACTGGCTGAAGATCATAACCGCCAATCAAAAAAATTCTAAGAAGTGGGCGGCATTTGCCCCCGAAAATCACCAGCATAAATATTTGTTGGTCGAGGCGGAACTGGCGCGCGCGCGCGGCGACACCGGCAAGGCGCGCGAACTGTACGATGAGTCGATTGCGCTGGCAAAACAGAATTTATTTTTGAATGAAGAGGCGCTGGCGCGCGAGTTGGCGGGCAAATTCCATCTTGAGCGCGGTTTGCATGAACTGGCTGGTCATTACCTCGGTCAGGCGGTTCGCGCCTACCACGAGTGGGGCGCCTTCGCCAAAGTGAAGCATCTCGAAGAAGCGTATCCGCAATTTTTTTCAAGAGCGGAGGCTGGCGCTGGGCTCTCCTCTTCAGTGATTACATCGTCGACAAACACCGACGGCGCGGCCGCCATCGATTTCGCCAGCCTGATGAAGGCGACGCAGGCGCTTTCCAGCGAGATCGTGCTGGAAAAATTGTTCGCTTCCCTGTTGGAAGCCGCGATCGAAAACGCCGGGGCAGAGAAGGGCTGGCTACTGCGAGAACAAGCCGCAATGTGGATGATCGAGGCGCAAGGGGTGCGAGGCAACGTCCGCGTGCTGGCCGAGTCGCCCGCGCATCCGCAAGACTTGCCCGTTTCCATCCTCAGCTACGTTGCCCGCACGCAAGAAACCGTGGTGCTCGATGATGCCGCGCGGAGCGGTCAGTTCGCGCGAGACCCTTATCTCATTGCGCACAAACCCAAGTCGATCTTGTGCGTGCCGATGTTGAATCAGGGAAAATTATCGGGCTTGCTGTATCTTGAAAATAACCTGACGACGAACGCGTTCACCCCGGAACGCCTGGAGGTGATCCGCGTGCTTGCCTCGCAAGCCGCGATCTCGTTCGATAACGCGCGGTTGTACGGCGACCTCAGGCGGAACGAGGAGAAATATCGCGCGTTGTTCGAGAATTCGCGCGACGCCATTTTTGTGATCACGGCGAATGCCGACATCGTGGATGTCAACCAGGCAACGCTCGACCTGTTCGGGTATACGCGCGACGAACTGCTGAAACTTGGGATGGCGGAGATCGGCGTGACCGAGGAACAGTTTGCCGGGTTCCAAGACCTGATCGGCGCGCAGGGTTCGGTGCGCGACTTTGAGGTAAACCTGACGCGCAAAGACGGTGTCGTGATGGAATGCCTGCTGACCGCCACACTCCGCCGCGACGATGATGGCGCGCCCAACTCGTATCAAGGTATTTTGCGCGACATCACCGAACGCAAACGAGCGGCGCGTATGCTTGAAGCATACAGTCACAACCTTGAGCAAATGGTCGAGGAGCGCACAACCGAAGCGCGCCGCGCCCGCCAGGACGCAGAAGCCGCCAACGCGGCGAAATCCATCTTCCTCGCCAGCATGAGTCATGAGATCCGCACGCCGATGAACGGCATCATCGGCATGACCGGGCTGTTGCTCGGCACCGAACTTACCAACCAACAGCGCGATTTTGCCGAGGTGATTCGCGCCAGCGGCGAAACCCTGCTGACCATCATCAACGACATCCTCGATTTTAGCAAGATCGAATCGGGCAAAATGGAACTCGAGAACCAGCCGTTCAACCTGCGCGAATGTATCGACAGCGCGCTCGACCTCGTCGTCACCCGCGCGGCGGAACATCACCTCGACCTTGCCTGCATCCTCGAAGAGGATGTGCCGCCGGCGGTCTTCGGCGACGTGACGCGCCTGCGACAGGTGTTGTTGAACTTGCTGGGCAACGCGGTGAAGTTTACCGAGAGCGGGGAGGTGGTGGTGACCGTGAAGGTGGACAAAGCGATAAGCCAACAGAACGACTCGGAGCGTATCTCGCCTGTTTCCGCGTCTACGGTTGCGCTCCAATTCACTGTCCGCGATACGGGCATCGGCATTCCCCAAGACCGCATGAGCCGTTTATTCGAATCGTTCACGCAGGTGGATGCGTCGACCACGCGCAAATATGGCGGCACCGGGCTGGGGTTGGCGATCAGCCAGCGGCTGGTCGAATTGATGGGCGGAAGCGTGTGGGTCGAGAGTGAGGGCATTCCCGGCCAAGGTTCGTCCTTTCACTTCGCCATCCACGTCGAGCCGGCGGAGAGGGTTCGCACCGCGGCAAACCCGCGCGAGGATCGGCATCTTCTGGAGGGGAAACGCGCGCTCATTGTGGATGATAACCTCACGAACCGACGCATCCTGAAATTGCAGTTCGAAAAATGGGGCATGCTCGCGCAAGACACCGAATTCCCGCGCGATGCGCTTGCCATCCTCGAACGCGGCGAACCGTTCGACCTGATCGTGCTCGATATGTTCATGCCCGAGATGGACGGCGCCATGCTGGCCGGTGAAATTCGCAAACACAACGTGTCCATCCCGCTGCTTCTTTTTTCATCGATGGCGCAAAGCGAACTGGGGGAATACAGGACTTTGTTCAACGCCTTCCTCGCCAAACCGATCAAGCCCTCGCTTCTTTTCGACGTGCTGGCTGGTCTCTTTGACCCCAGCCGACTCGCCCCGGTCAGCGCCCCCAAAACCTCCGCCTTCGACATGGAAATGGCGTCCCGTCATCCATTGCGCATCCTCATCGCGGAGGATAATGCCGTCAATCAAAAACTCGCCATCCGCATGTTGGAGCAGATGGGCTATCGCGCCGACCTCGCCTCGAATGGACTCGAAGCCATCGAAGCGATTACGCGCCAGCCCTACGACGTGATTCTCATGGATGTGCAAATGCCCGAAATGGACGGACTCGACGCCACGCGAAAGATCCGTATGATCCAAACGGTTGCCCAACCTCGCATCGTTGCCATGACCGCCAATGCCATGCAAGGCGATCGTGAATTATGCCTCGCCGCCGGCATGGACGATTACATCTCCAAACCGATCCGCGCGAATGAACTTGTTGAGTCGTTGATGAGGGCGGGGAGCCATGCGTAGCCCGGTGGGCATGGGGATGCGTGAACATATTCATCCCTGTGTGCATGCTCACTTGCTCGCTTGCTCATTTGCTCACTTGCCCACTTGCTCACTTGCCCACTTGCTCATTTGCTCATTTGCTCACTTGCCCACTTGCTCATTTGCCCACTTGCTCACTTGCCCACTTGCTCACTTGCTCATTTGCTCCCCTGTACACCCGTTTCCCTGTATACTTGCGCGCAGGCACTTAACCAAAGGAAACCAATCATGCCCGTCATTGACCGCACAACCTTCGACGAACTCAAGCAAATCTCCGGCGCGGAATTTATCAACGAATTGATCGACACGTTTCTAGACGATGCGCCGCGCTTGTTCGATGAGTTGAAATCTGGACTGGCAGAGGGGAATGCCGATTCGTTCCGTCGCGCGGCGCACTCGTTGAAGTCGAATGCGGCGACGTTTGGAGCAAATCGACTGGCGGAGTTGGCGAACGTGTTGGAGGGGATCGGGCGGGAGAACCGGCTGGGGGAAACGGGAGACAGGCTGAACGTCCTGAATGAAGCGTTGGGATCCGCCTGCGATGAATTGCGAGGGCTAAAGTCATGAGCGCCACGCACGAGCCCGGTCGCATGTTGATCGTGGACGATAACCGCGTTAACCGGCTATTGCTCACTCATGCGCTGGAACAGAATGGGCATCACGTATACACAGCCGAGAACGGCAAGATCGCCATGGAGATGTTGCGCGAGAAGTTGTACGATGTGATCCTGTTGGATATCGATATGCCCGTGATGAATGGCTTCGAAGTGTTGGAAGCCCTGTTAAGCGACAACGAACTGCGCGACCTGCCGGTGGTGATGACCTCGGCATCGGATGAGCTTGACCGCGTGGTGAAGTGCATCGAAATGGGCGCGGAGGATTATCTCGTCAAGCCGTTAAACCCGATCCTTCTGCGGGCGCGCGTCAACGCCAGCCTTGAGAAGAAGCGACTGCGCGACCAACAGCGAAAACTGTTTCGCACGTTTGCCACACCCGAGGTGGCGGAGCAACTCTTGCGCGAAGGGTTTTCACTCGGCGGAAAATATGTGACGGCTTCGGTGATGTTCGCCGATATCCGTTCGTTCACCTCTCTCAGCGAAAAACAGGAACCGACCGAGACCATCGAACTGCTCAATAATTATTTTGCGTTGATGTTCGACGCGATCACCAGTCACCATGGGACGGTGAACCAAATGGAAGGCGACGGGATGATGGCGATCTTCGGCGCCCCGGTCTTTCATGAGCGTCACCACGACCACGCGGTGCGCGCCGCGCTCGAAATGATCGACCTGCTGAATGTGTTCAACGAGCAACGCGCCGCGCAGGGCAGAGGGCAGATCAAGATCGGCATCGGCATTGCCACCGGGCGAGTCATTGCGGGGTACACCGGCACACAACATCGCGCCACCTACACGTGCGTCGGCGATACGGTCAACATTGCGGCGCGTATTGAAAAGCACACGAAAGCCGCCCAGCGCCCGATCTTGATCGATCGCGCCACGCGCGACGGTTTGAGCGAAGATTTCAAGACTGAGGATCTTGGTGATGTGATGTTTGCGGGCAAGGAACAAGCCATCAAGATTTTTTCCGTGAGCGCGTGATTTGTTCTTAGGCAACGACTTCGCACAGCCATGGAAATCACCACCCCGTAACTTGACGCGCCCTCTTGGATGTGCTACCATCCCCGAAACTTTGTTCTGTGTTTCAGGAGAAGATTATGTTGAGAATGAAGCGAGGCGCGATGATCGCCTCCATAACAGTGATCGGCGCGATGTTGCTCACGGCGTGTCGACAACCGTTTTCCACGCCGGTGTCTGTCACCAGCACGGCGATTGATACGAGTAATTTATTCGAAACCCTCGGCACTCCGGTTGCCAGCCCCACCGGGCTGGGAGGCGTTCAGCAGGCAACCACACAAACCGCGCAAAGTATCGACCCGAATTTGTTGAACACTGCCACACCGGGCGGCGTCGCAGAAACCGCCACATTGACTCCATTCGTGCAGTTGCCATCCAACCCCACTGCGACACCCACAACGACTCTCGCCCTCCCCAGCGGGCCGACCAGCACGCCTCAACCGCAGGTTCCGCCCGGTTCGCATCCTTCCACGTATGCCCTCAAAAGCGAGGAATTCCCATTCTGCATCGCGCGCCGCTACGGGATCGATCCCGCGGCGTTGCTGGCGGCAAGCAACCTCTCCAGCCCGGATATTTATTACGCGGGCTTGGTCTTGACCATCCCATCGGGTCCGGCTTGGTCCGAAGCCGATTTGGGCCCGCGTTCGTTGCGCGCGCATCCCGGTTCCTATGTGGTGACCGGCAATGCCGATACAACCGTGTTTGGAGTGGCGTGTAAATTCGGCGATGTAACGCCGGACGCCATCGTCGCCGCCAATGGCGGGCTTACCCTCAATTCTACGCTGGCGGCTGGTCAGAGTTTGAGCATTCCATAATTCAACGCTTTAAGTAAAATACGATTAACCTCAGGACTTACGCAGTTGGCGGGCAGTTCGATTTGCCAGGCAAATCGTGCCGCCGCCGCAGTGCAACTACGGCGCAACAGGTTCAACTGCGTAAGTCCTAATCCTTTAAAACGCTGATTGACGCTGAGAGAGTAGCATCAGCGTTTTCTGCATGAATCAGGGTCTTATTCATTTTCAAGCGAGTCGTATTTCTTTTATAATGCGATCATCACGATCTGAGGAAACTTACATGACCTTTGAACTCATCAAATCGGAAACTTTATTGCAAGGGCGCGTCTTCCGCATCCGCCGCGACACACTCAAAACTCCCGATGGACGCGAAACCAAATTCGAGATCATCGAACATGGCGGTTCGGTGGTCGTCATCCCGGTGGATGAACATGGAGACATGTATTTCGTGCGGCAATATCGTCACGCCGCGGGGATGGATCTGCTCGAACTCCCGGCTGGCACGCGCGATGGTGACGAACCATACGAAGAATGCGCCGCCCGCGAGATCCGCGAAGAGACCGGCATGGAAGCGGGGAAATTGCAAAAGGTGGGGGAGTTCTTCCTTGCCCCCGGCTATTCCTCCGAATTTATGGAAGTGTATCTAGCCACCGACTTAAAGCACAACCCGCTGGAGGCTGATGAAGATGAATTCCTGTCGGTCGAGAAATATCCGGTGCGACAAGCCATCGAAATGGCGGAGCGCGGCGAAATGCCCGATGCCAAGTCGCTGGCGGCGCTGTTGATGGCTAAACCCTATTTGAATTTGTAGATTCATCCCTCTGATACAATCGCATCATGAAGCCAATTTCATCCACTGAAGAACGCGTCTGGGCTGTGCTGGCGCATCTTTCCGCGCTGGTGATGGGCATGGGACTCATCCTGCCGATCATCGGCTGGGCGGAGCAAAGGCGGAAATCAAAATTTATCGCGTATCAGTGTTTGCAGGCATTGGGGTATCAGACGCTTGGGTATACGATCTGGCTTCTAGGCTATTTGCTGTTCATTACCGTCATCATTGTTTTAATGATGATCGTTGCGATGGTCAGCCCGAAAGACGGAGATGCGTTTGCGGCGTCACTCGTCGGCTTCAATATCTTCTTTTTCGTTTTTGTCATTGGCTCTCTCGGAGTTTATCTTCTCCTGCCGATCATCGCCGCTGTTGCGTGCGGCATGGGAAAAGATTTTCGATACCCGATCATGGGCAAGCGGCTGGCGAAGTATCTTGAATACAATGCCGAAAGCGAGAACGGGCTGAACGAAGATCACGAAGACCGCTGGGTCGCCGCGGCGGGACATTTCAGCGTGATCCTCGCGTTTTGGGGATTGCTCGCCCCAATCACCGCGTGGATTCTGCAAGGCAAACGAAGCGCGTGGCTGAAGTTCCAATCCGCGCAGGCGATTGCGCTTCATGCGTCTGTGCTTATTCTTGGAATTATTGCCGGTATGTTTTACATGGTTGGCATGGTCGCCTTCATCGCGCTCACTGGCTTCGACCCAGAGTCAGTCGCGAATTCATCTGCGGGACTCATGGGCTTGGTGGTCATGTTCGGTTCGATGATTGTCGCGCTGTTGATCGCGCTTCTCGTTCCGCTATTTCACATTGCAGGGCAGTGGGCTGGCTATCGCGTGTTGAAAGGCGATGATTATTGGTATCCGATTATCGGGAAACTGATTGCGCGCGTCATCCCCCCGAAAGAACATTGGGACGATGTGAGTGGAGCGAAGAATCTCCCAGCCCGCGAGGAAGACCCTTCGCTACGCTCAGGGTGACATTCCGAGGAGAGTTATGAAAATTCTTATCGCAACAGACATGGAAGGGATCACCGGCGTCACCACGTGGGATCAGGTCACGCCGGGACATGCAGAGTATGCGCGTTTTCGCAGACTCATGACACAAGATGTGAATGCCGCCATCCGCGGCGCGTTCGATGCCGGCGCGGATGAAGTCATCGTTGCCGATGGGCATTGGAATGGCTCGAATATCCTCATCGAGGAACTCGACCCGCGCGCGAAATTGAACACCGGTTCGCCGAGTCCGCTTTCGATGATGCAGGGCATTGATGAAAGTGTGGACGGTGTTTTCTTCGTCGGCTATCACGGGCGCAACGGTTTGCAAAACGCGGTGCTTGATCACACGTGGTCATCGAAGACCGTTGCGAATCTTTGGCTCAATGAAATCCTCACCGGCGAATATGGTTTGAATGCCGCGCTCGCCGGTCACTTTGGCGTGCCGGTCATCATGGTTTCTGGCGACCAGACTGCCTGCGCCGAAGTGGAAAACTTGCTCGGCGATGTGGAACGCGCTGTTGTCAAACAGGCGACGGGGCGATATGCGGCGGAATGTTTGCCCGCGCAAGCGACTCACGATCTCATCTTTATGTCTGCCGCGCGGGCGGTGACGCGGCTGGCGGAGGGCGACTCGCCTGACCCGTTCGTGTTGGATTCTCCGATTCGCGCCACAGTGGAATTTTTCACCTCCGACATGGCGGATCGCGCCGCGCTTATGCCTGCCACACAACGCGAAGAGACTCGCGTCTCGTTGACCGGGCAGGATATGGTCACGGTCTATCGCGGTTTCCGCGCGATGGTGACGCTGGCACTGTCTAGTTAACTGATGCTGAGCAGTTGAAGTTGATTTGTCTGGTAATGCGATATTTTGCCTATTAACCAATACATCTAACAATAAACAAGATATGGATTCTTGCCATAAAGCCAATCCCGAAGGGATGGTAGGATTCTAAAAACGGCAAATGGGTCTCCAAATCCCGAAGGCGTCGCGTGGCGCCGTGGCGACAGATGACATAAATTTTCCTCTTCTGGCACCCCTTCGGGGTTGAATGAGATGCATCCTTCAATACTATAATCATTTGACCCCTTCGGGGTCTGTGGGAAAGTGCCGTATTGCTCGGTTTTATTGTTAACCTGCAACATGTCGCTCTTGTGCAAGAACAGCCTGAAAAGTGAGACGCTTCGTAGTCTCGATCTACGGGTTAACTGCGTAAGGTGGGTAGCTAAGGCTGACGCGGGCGAACCAGTTTGCCCGTCGGGGCGAAGCGGGTTGTTCATCCGAATTCGGAAAATTTGCATTGACGTATCGCTGAAAGCCTCCATATAATTGGATATGGCATATCCAAAAAGCGAAGCGGGTGTTGTATTGCTATCTCACGAAAGGAGGTGGCTTTTCGGGGTGAATTTCGAGGATGGTTCGTTTCTTTTCAAACCCAACCAAACTTAAGGAGAGAGAATGAAATCAAAATCGTTTTTGTTGATCAGCGTGCTCGCGCTCGTCAGCGTGGTACTTTCCGCTTGCGGAGGAGGCGGCGGAGGCAATATGATCACGAAACTTGGCGAGGGCGAGGGTCAAGTGGATATCATTGCCTGGGCGGGATACATCGAGAATGGTTCAACCGACGCGGCATACGATTGGGTGACCGAATTCACCAAAGCGACCGGTTGCGTGGTGAACGTGAAAGTCGCGGCGACATCCGATGAGATGGTCTCGTTGATGAATCAAGGCGGCGTGGATCTGGTGACCGCGTCGGGCGACGCGTCGAATCGTCTCATCGCGGGCGGCACTGTCCAGCCGATCAACATTGAATTGATTCCCTCGTACAGCACGGTGGATGAACGTTTGCAAAATGCCGCGTGGCATACGGTGGACGGAGTCCACTACGGCACGCCGTATCAATGGGGCGCGAACGTGTTGATGTATAACACCGAGGTCTTCCCCGAAGCGCCCACTTCGTGGGATGT
This sequence comes from Candidatus Defluviilinea gracilis, assembly GCA_016716235.1. NCBI lineage: Bacteria > Bacillati > Chloroflexota > Anaerolineae > Anaerolineales > Candidatus Villigracilaceae > Candidatus Defluviilinea > Candidatus Defluviilinea gracilis. The sequence continues at coordinate 534,821 of JADJWS010000001.1, read as the reverse complement.
GGTGTTCGAGGAAATGGACCTGCCGGATGGACAGAGCAACAAAGGCCGCGTGCAAGCCTACGATGGCGCGATCTATATCGCGGATGCCGCGTTGTACCTCAAGGCGCATAATCCCGAATTAGGCATTGGCGATCCGTATGAACTCACACAAGAACAGTTCGATGCCGCGGTCGCGTTGCTGAAAACGCAGCGCGCTTTGGTGAGCCGCTACTGGCACGACGTTGTGGTTCAAATGGAAGACTTCACCAACGAAGGCACGGTGGCTTCCTCCTCATGGCCCTATCAGGTGAATCTGCTTCAATTCGACGGCAAACCGATTGCCTCGGTGGTCCCCTCCGAAGGCGCGACGGGCTGGGCGGATACGACTATGATGCACGTCAACGCTCCGCATCCGAATTGCGCGTATATGTGGATGGAACATTCGCTCGACCCCAAAGTGCAAGGCGACGTGGCGGCGTGGTTCGGGTCGGTGCCGGCAGTCCCTGCCGCTTGCTCGGCAAGCGAATTGCTGACCGATACCGGCTGCGCAACGAACGGTTTCGACAACTTCGATAAGATCCAATTCTGGAAGACGCCAACCTGCGGGGACGGGAAATGCGTTCCGTACAGCAAGTGGGTCGAAGCATACAATGAGATCAAGGGACAATAACTGTTCCAGATAAACACAACCGCGTTGAGTCGCAAGACTCAACGCGGTTGAAATTTTTAGAGCAACGAAATTTCATGGATAAACCCTCCGCAATTATTTTTTCCAATGTGTCGCGTTACTTTAACGAAGTTCACGCAGTGGACAACGTTTCGATGGAGATTCGAGATGGGGAATTCTTTTCGATGCTCGGTCCCTCCGGCTCCGGCAAGACCACGTGCCTGCGGCTGATCGCGGGCTTCGAGCGTCCCGATTCTGGGGCGATCCAAGTCTATGGCGAGGATGTTTCTGTCCTGCCGCCGTATGACCGCCCCGTGAACACGGTCTTTCAAGATTACGCCTTGTTCCCTCACATGACCATCGAGGACAATATCGCGTATGGGCTGATGATCAAGAAAGTTCCGAAAGCCGAGCGCATCAAGCAAGTGAATGATATGCTGGATTTGGTGCAACTCGCCGGCTTTGGGCGACGCAAACCCTCGCAACTTTCTGGGGGACAGCGGCAACGCGTCGCTCTCGCGCGAGCCTTGATCAACCGCCCCAAGGTTCTTCTGCTCGATGAGCCGCTCGGCGCGCTCGACCTCAAATTACGGCAACAAATGCAAGTGGAGTTGAAATCGATTCAACAGCGCGTGGGGATCACATTCGTCTTCGTCACTCACGATCAAGAAGAAGCGTTGACCATGAGCGACCGCATCGCGGTGTTCAACTTAGGGAAGGTCGAACAGATCGGGACGCCCTCGGAAATTTATGAACATCCCGCCTCGCCGTTCGTGGCGGGATTTGTCGGCGTGTCAAACATCGTGGAGGGTGAACTTGCAAAACGCATCACCGGGTCAACGCAAAAGTTTTCCATCCGCCCGGAGAAGATTCATCTGCTGTCAACAAGCGAAACTCCCGAGCCTGACACGTATTCAGCCGACGGCGTTGTGCGCGATGTGGTGTATCTGGGTTTATACACGCGCTATCTCGTTGAGTTGAGCGACGGCGGAGACTTGGTGGTGGTGGCGCAAAATCTCAAGACCACTTCGATGGACGCGCTCAAAGTGAAGGGCGCGTCGGCGCGGCTGGTTTGGAAGCGTGAACACGTCCGCCCGCTGGGCAATTGACATGATGCGCCGATTTTCCACTTATCTGTATTACCGACCGAAACTCATCCTTGCATTGTTGCTTGGTCCGCCGATGTTATACATGGTGGTGGTGTATTTGGGGTCGTTGTTCGGTCTGCTCTTGAATAGTTTCTTTTATTTGGACGATTTCAGCGGGAAGGTGATCCATTCGTTCACGCTGTCAACCTATGCCACGTTGTTCAGGCGCTCTAATCTGCTGATCATCAACCGCACTTTGCTGATGGCGTTATCGGTGACGTTGGCTGACGCGTTGATCGCTTTTCCGCTGAGTTATTACATGGCGAAGTTCGCCTCGCCGCGCATGAAATCTTTCATGTACCTTGCTGTGCTGGTCCCGCTCTGGTCAAGTTATCTCGTCCGCGTCTATGCGTGGAGGTTGATCCTCGCCAAAGAGGGCATCATCAGTTGGTTCGTCAGCCACATGGGGTTGCAGGGACTCCTCGACTGGGCGCTCAGTTCCGAATCCATCGGCGGACCCTCGCTTGGGTTATCCATGCTCGGCATGTTCATCACGTTTGTGTATATTTGGCTTCCATATATGATCCTGCCGATTCAAACCGCGCTCGAACGCGTGCCTCGGTCGCTCGAAGACGCCTCCAGCGACTTGGGAGCGAAACCGCTGCAAACGTTCCGCAATGTGATTCTGCCGCTGGCGTTCCCCGGCGTGGTGGCTGGCTCGATCTTCACATTTTCGCTGACGCTCGGCGATTATATTGTTCCACAAGTGCTTGGGAATTCAAAGGTGGTCATCGGCATGGCGGTCTATTCGCATCAAGGCACGGCGGGGAATATTCCGCTCGCCGCCGCTTTTATGATGGGACCGATCGCGATCATGATCGTGTATCTTTTGATCGCGCGGAGATTAGGAGCCTTCGATGCGCTCTAACTCATCATCCAACCGAAAGCGCGCGCCATTTTTGTTGTCCATTTCGGCGTGGGCGGCATTGTTGTTCCTTCATTTCCCGGTGTGGATCATCTTCCTGTACGCGTTCACCACCGATGAGTCGACCTATTCGTTCCCGCCGCCGGGTCTGACCACGCGCTGGCTGGAGGTCGCATTCCAACGAAACGATATGTGGGAAGCGATGCTTCTCTCGGTGGGCGTTGCATTGATCTCAACCGCCATCGCGATTGTGTTAGGCACGCTTGCGGCGGCGGCAGTCTATCGGACGGAGTTCTTTGGCAAGAATGCTGTCTCGCTTTTGCTAGTGCTTCCGATTGCATTGCCCGGTATTGCGACAGGCATTGCGTTGCGCACATCCATTGGGGCGGTGGGCTTGCCGTTTTCATTTTGGACGATCGTGATCGGTCATGCCACGTTTTGTATCGTGACCGTGTACAACAATGTGATCGCGCGTTTCCGCCGCACGGGGAATTCGATGATCGAAGCTTCGATGGACCTCGGCGCGGATTCATGGCAGACTTTTCGATACGTTGTGTTGCCGAATATCGCAACGGCGTTACTCGCAGGCGGGATGCTGTCCTTCGCGCTTTCGTTCGATGAGATCATCGTGACCACATTTACTGCGGGTCAGCAGGAAACCCTTCCCATCTGGATATTCACGCAGTTGGCGCGTCCGCGCAACCGACCGGTGACGAACGTGGTCGCCATGTTGACATTCCTCATCACGTTGATTCCTATTATCCTGGCGGAACGAATCACTTCGAGGAGCGGAGATACCGAAGGCGAGACGAAGTAGCCGCGGGCGAATCAGGCATCCCGTCGGCGCGAAGCGGTTTTGAATCCAGCAAAATTCCTCCCTCAAAAATATTGACAGCACGTCAAACCCCATTACAATTGCGATCATTATTCTATAAAGGAGCGTTGATATTCTAACGACTCGCACGAGTGTGAATGAGCAAATGCTTGTGCCCTTCATCTAAATTACGCCACGAATAAAATCTGGCTTCCGCCGCCCTCCAACTGATGCTTGGTGAGGCGGCGGGACTGCTTAAGGTCTATGCAGTCAACACAGTGGTTAAGAGCTGTTGTTTTGGCTGTTTTTGATTCTCTGCTATGTCATTCTGAGCCGCGCTCTTGCCCTTTGCGGCGAAGAATCTTCCTCAAGGCGAAGAGACCCTTCGCTATCGCTCACATCGTCCCGATGCTCTTCGGGAGAGTGACATATTGAAAATGGTTTCACCTTTGGCATACATTGCCAAAGTATCTTTTTGGGCGAAATGCCCTCCTCAAAAAACGAAAGGAAAGAATGACCGGTCAATTTACATCCCATTTGAATCCGAAATGTAGTTCGGGCGCGTTCGAAGAGAAAGGCGGATGCGGCGTGTTTGCCCGCGAGCCGATCAAGAAAGGCGAACTGCTCGCGCTGTTTGGAGGGCAGATTGCGGCGAGAGACGAACTCGACCCCAACATGCCGCACTTCACCCAGCGCGTGCTTCAGATCGAAGATGATTATTATTTGATCACTCCCGATCCGTTGGAGCCTTCTGATTGTTTCAATCATTCCTGCGAACCCAATGCGGGTTTTACAGGACAGGTTGGCGTGGTGGCGATGCGCGACATCAAAGCGGGGGAGGAGATCAACTTCGATTACGCCATGTGCGACGGTTCGATCTACGACGAGTTTGAATGTCATTGCGGCACTCCCAACTGCCGAGGTCAGGTCAAAGGCTCCGATTGGACGAAGCCCGACCTGTGGGAAAAATATGACGGTTATTACATGCCGTATCTCGCGCGGCGCATTGAAAAGCTCAAAGCCGCATTGCCCGTCCCTGCATAAGACAAACGGATTGCACGGTACAATGGTGCAATCCGTTTTATGTTTAAGTTATCAAAACGTCCCGCAGGTTTCCTCGATCAACATTGTTTTTCACGCCAACCTGCGGGACGGTGACTCTCATTATGTTCAAATCCTTCGCCTTCAAAATTTATCTCGTCGCACTGATCCTCCGATTGATTCCCATCATCGCCGCGCGCGGACTTAGCATCGGACTCGACGACATGTTTCAATACGACATGCTCGCGCGCAGTCTCGCTCAAGGACATGGATTCCGCTGGTACGCCGAATCGGATTTAAACCAACTCGCCTCTTTCGTGGACTTCGACCTGTCTACCGCTAGGGAGTATGATCCACGCCTCGGCATTCCCACCTCGTTCCGCGCGCCGCTGTACCCAGCCTTTCTCGCCATCGTCTATTTTTTCAACGGGATAGATTTCTCCCGCTTCTTCGCCGCGCGGCTGGCGCAAGCAATCTTTTTGGGAGCGCCGCTTGCGCCGCTCACGTATTGGGTGGCGAAGAAATTCTTCACTTTCCACTTTCCATCATCCACCGAAATAGAAAGTGGAAAGTGGAAAGAAAGTGGTTCTCGTACCTCTGCATGGATTATCGCCGCCTATCCCATGCTTCTCGTCTACCCTCTCGGTCTCGGAACTGAAAATCCATTCTTCGCCCTCCTCCTCGCCTCTTTCCTCTTTCTTCTTTCCTCCATCGAAAAACCAACAACTTCAAACTTTTTACTCTCTGGAATCTTCCTCGCCCTCACCGCCCTCACGCGCTCAGTCATTCTCGTATTTGCCCTCGCCGCATTCTGCCTTCTCTTTTATTTGCACGGCAAGCGGACAATTCTCTCCATCCTCGCTTTTGTCCTTGTCATTGCGCCGTGGATCATTCGTAATTCCCTCTTACACGGCAAACTCACGGGTATCGAAACTTCGATGGGCTACAACTTGTACCTCGGCTATCATCCGCAGGGAAACGGCTCCTTCGTGTTCGGTCCCTCGCTGGATCTACTTCCCATCCTCGACGATGCCGAGCGTGACAAAATTGGGACAGAGAAAGCAATTGAATTTATCAAAGCGCAACCTGAACGATTCGTTCCGCTGGCGATCAACCGCCTCGGCTTCTTCTTTGGGTTGGAAAAGCGCGTGCTGATGTACTTTTATGGCAACGATCTGCTCGGCTTTATCCCTCTTCCGCTTTTGCTAACGATTTCCGCCATTCTGCTTTTGCCGTTTGTCATCATTTCCACCTCTGCCGCGCTGGGACTATCTCTCCTCCGCTGGAATCCGCAAACTTGCTTATTGGCTCTTTTGCTGTTTTGTTACACCATCCCTCACGTGTTCATCCTCGCCGAAGACCGCTTTCATCTCGCGCTCGTGCCTTACTTTGCCATCCTTGCCGCATGGTTTTGGGTGAACGGATTCAAAGCATTGTCCCTCCGCTGGCAAGAATCGCAATCGGGAAAAATTCTCCTAATCCTCTCAATTCTCTCTGTAATTCTCCTCGTAACCAACTGGGGACTCGAACTCGTCCGCGACTGGGATAAAATTGCGCAACTCCTCGGTCCCAGCGGAAACCAATCCTACTTCCCCTACTGATCACTGATAACTGATAACTGATCACTGATCACTGCTCACTGATAACCATGACCTACCTCCTCGGCGAACGCCTAAAATTTGACTGGAAGATCGTAACGATCACAATCGTATCCACATTACTATTCATGGTGGATTTCTATCATCGCAAACTTCTCTTTGAGAATTTCGGATATTCGTTTCGAGTCGTTTTGTATCTTGTTATCCCTCTTCTAGTTATTCTTGTTCTTTTCCGCGAAAACCCGAAAGAATATGGTTTTGGGCTTGGCGATTGGAAAGCGGGTCTCATCATCACGATCATAGGAATAATCGTCATGGCTCCAGTGATCTATTTCCTCGGCAAGGACAATGCGTCCATGCAGAAGTATTATCAGCCCTACGTGAACGGACTCCCGTGGTCAACCTTCCTCGACCTCATCGGCTGGGAGTTCATCTTCCGCGGCTGGATCCTGTTCGGCTACGTCCGCAAATTCGGACCCGAAGCGCTGTGGGTGCAAGCCGTCCCGTTTGCGTTGATGCACAACGGCAAACCCGAAGTGGAGACTCTCTCCACGATCTTCGGCGGCTTTGCCTTCGGCTGGGTGGCGTGGAGAACAAAATCCTTTCTCTATCCGTTCCTGATCCATTGGTTCATCGCGACGTTCATTATCATCGTCGCGGCAGGGCTATCCTGACTAACGGACTACGCAACTGCATGACTACATTCACTCTCCGCCCCGCGCGCGAATCGGAATCCCGCCAGATCAAGGAGCTGATTCGCCTGGTGGGCATCAACCCGATGGGCTTGGATTGGAAGCGGTTTATCGTCGCTGTGGATGCGGACGAGCGCGTCATTGGCACGGGACAGTTGAAACCGCATGGCGCGGACATCCTCGAATTGTCGTCCATTGCGGTTGCGCCGGCGCATCGCGGCGAGGGAATCGCGCGCGCCATCATCGAACATTTTCTGAAGGAAGGTCCGCGCCCGTTGTATCTGACTTGTGTATCGACGATGGGTCTGCTGTATGAAAAATTCGGGTTTGTCAGTCTTGAGTATAAAAACATGCCCCGTTATTTTCAGCGTTTGAGCAAGGTGGCAAATGTGATGTTGAATTTCACGCGGGAAGGCGAATTCCTGCTGGTGATGAAGTTACAGTAAAATATCTGCGATGCAAACGATCAAATCAATCCTGTATATGACTTCTGGCGTATTATTTGGCTTGTTTATTGCTGTGGTGGTGTGGGTGGTGGCGCGCAACCCAAGCGGGCAGGCGGTGACTCTGCGCCCCGCGCCCACAGACGCGCCTATTGTGGTTCACATCACTGGCGCGGTGCCGCGACCGGGCGTGTACGCCCTGCCACAGGGCGCGCGCGCGCAGGATGCCATTTCTGCCGCGGGCGGTTTTTTGGCAGATGCCGATAAAACAGGCATCAATCTTGCGAGACTTCTTGAAGACGGCGAGAAGTTGGATATTCCCTTTGTGGAGGGTTCTTCGCTGGTGGTGGAGCCGGTCTCGGCTCCGACAGCGTCGGCGGCTTCCACAGAATTGATCGACATCAACACTGCCTCGCAAGCCGAGTTGGAGACGCTTCCCGGCATCGGTCCGACCACCGCGCAGAAGATCATCGATTACCGTGAGGAGAACGGTCCGTTTCAAACGACGGAAGACCTCATGAACGTATCGGGGATTGGTCCCGGCACGTATGAACGCATCAAGGATTTGATCACGGTGGGGGAGTGATACGCGCAATCGTGAGTCCCCCGGTCACTCATGGAATAAGAATTTCAAAATCTCTTTGGCTTTGATCGCCGCCTTTGCCCGATGGCTGAGGCGGTTTTTTTCGTCCATGCCAAGTTCTGACATGGTTTTACCCAACTCTGGAAAAAGAAAGATCGGGTCATATCCAAATCCGCCTGTGCCGCGTTCTTCGGGGATGATCTCGCCTTCGCAGACACCCTCGGTAAGTTGTAATTGGTGACTGGTGTCTGCGATTGCAATCGTGGCTTTGAAGCGCGCGGTCCATGGGCGGGGATGGTTTTGCAGTTTGCTCAACAAGTATTTTCTTCGTTCGCCATCGGAAAGTTTTTTACCGTCTGTTGAACCGTAACGCGCGGAGTATAAGCCTGGCTCGCCGTTGAGCGCGTTCACTTCCAAGCCTGAATCGTCGGCGAGGGAAATGAGTCCGCTGGCTTGGGCGAAGGCGGTGGCTTTCTTTGCTGCGTTCTCGGCATAAGTCAATCCATCTTCGATGACGTCGAGTTCGAGGTTAATGCCCGCTGGCGTGAGGAGTTGAAGGTTCAAGTCCTTGAGCAGGTCTTGTAGTTCGATGATCTTGTCTTTGTTGTTGGTGGCGAGGAGGATGGGGGATGCCATAGTGGATGAGAGAGGAAAAGAGAATTGGGAGAACTAGAGAATTGGGGGGCTAGAGATCGGAGACTAGAGATTAGAGACTTTGCTCATTTGCCTATTTGCTCATTTGCCTATTTGCTCACTTGCTCATTTGCCCTCTTGCTCATTTGCTCACTTGCCCACTTGCTCACTTGCTCTCTTGTTGATCTGCTCTATCGCCCATTGCGTGTGTGTTCGGATCATGGGTTCGTCGTCGTTGAGGGCGTTTTGCAGGACAGGGAGGGCGTGTGTGTCGGCGGTGTTGCCGAGGGCGACGGCGACGTTTCGCAGGTAGCCGCGTCGTTTGGCGCGGGAGATGGGAGTCCGCTTGAAGCGTTGATTAAAGGCTTGGGGAGTGAGAGTCAGTTCGCCCGTCGGAGAGGGAAGCGGCTCGCCATCTGAAAAAGCGGAATCACCTTCCGGCGCGAATCGATTCCATGGGCAGACCATTTGGCAGATGTCGCATCCAAAAACCCAATTGCCGATTTTTTCGCGCAGTTCAACGGGGATGTCATCTTTGAGTTCGATGGTGAGATACGAGATACAGCGCGTCGCGTCGAGGGTGCGGTTTGGCAAAATGCAATCGGTGGGACAGGCGCTGATGCAACGCGCGCATGTGCCGCAGTGATCGGTGACGAATGGCGAATCGGGTTCGAGTTCGAGGTCGAGGAAAATTTCGGAGATGAAAAAATATGAGCCTTGTTTTGGATTGATGAGGCAGGAGTTCTTTCCGATCCAGCCGATGCCGGCGCGTTGGGCGAGGTCGCGTTCGAGGATGGGACCCGTGTCTGTGTAATAGCGGTTCTTGATCGGACGGGCAACCTGCTCCTCGATGAAGCGAACAAGTTCCGCCATTCGAGCGGGGAGGATGTTGTGATAGTCTTCGCCGCGGGCGTAGGAGGCAACCTGGATTTCACCCTCACCCTGCCCTCTCCCTGAGGGAGAGGGGTATGCAGTAGCCAGAACTAAAATGGATTTACATTCGGGAAGAATTTCGCGCGGGTCGGCGCGGCAGATGCGGGCGCGTTCGGTGGCGAGGTAATTCATACTGCCATGAAGCCCTTGCGCGAGCCAGTGTTCAAATGTGGAGTAATGAGGGGGTGGGTCAGGGAGAGTCACGCCAGCCAGGGAAAACCCCAGCTGGCGCGCTTTGTCTTTGATGCGTTGTTTCAAGCCGGACACAATATTTATTGCACGATAACCTTGACGAAGATTCTTTCCGGGAAGAAGACGCCCGCCGCGTTTCGCATCGACCACGCGCTGACGTAAATGCCAGCCTGCGCAGGAGCCTTGAACTGGACGGAGACTTCCACTTCCTGCCCCGCTTGCACAACTTCGGTGAGGGCAATGAACTGCCCGTCCATGTCGTCATCGTAGCCGGCGTAAGCGAGCACATATCCCGCGCCCCATGGGCATGAGCCGGTGTTTTTCACGCGCCAGGTTTTGATAAACTCCTGTCCCGGCGCCATGATGGTGTTATCCGGCACATTCACATCCACGGTGACTGGGTCGTAGTTGAGCAGGTCGCACGGGATCTGTGTGCCGGGTGTGGATGCCGACGTTTCTTGCGCGACGGTTTCTGGTGTGGCAGTGGCGGCATCTTCCACGACCGGGGGTTCGGTCGCCGGGGCAGAGACCGTTGGTGTAAAGACTGCCGCGGTTAGGGTGAATTGAGAGACAACCGTGCTGGCGGCGGAAGTCCGCACGGCGGCAACATCCGGCGTCGGTTCGGAGGGGGTGGCTTGCCCGCCGCACGCGGCGAGGAGAACGATAACCAGCAGAGAGATAAAAACTATTTTACGTTTCATAGCGCCTCGTATCGAAATCATTTCAGGATCATTTCTTTACCGTAAAGTAGACGGAAAGAATCGTTCCAAAGTAGTAGCCTCTGTCGTTGCGCAGTCGCCAATGCCCTTGATAATCCCCTGGGGTAAGCGGCGCAGTCAACCGGATGCCGATGTTGATCGATTCGCCCGGGCTGACAAAATCTTCCGGTTTCTTGAAGGAGAAGTCATACGGGTCGATTGACCGGTCGCCTCCAATGAAGACGAGCGTGAATCCTTCATCCCAGGCGCAGTTGCCTGTATTTTTGATCGCCCATTGTTTTACGAAATCTTGACCGGGTTTAAGGACCGTGCCATCGGGAATGGTCACATCGCCCTCGAATGCGCTATTACTGCATTCGTCACCCAGCGCGGCGGTTGCCCCGGCTTGAGTGGGGGAAGGCAGGGCTGTGAAACCGGGCAGGGGCGTGCTATTGAAGGAAATGGTGGGAGGCGTTCCAACCGTTGGAGATGCGCCTTCGACGGTAACGATACCCGTAGTAGGGGATGGCTCAAGGGTATTTGTCGGCTGAACGGTCGGGGATGGATTGGCAAGCGCAGTTTGGGTGAATTGCAAAGCGAGTTGCGCAACGGTTGTGCCGGCAATGGAAGTAATGGCGGCGTTCACATCCATTGTTGGCGCGGGCGTGGCGCCAAAATTACACCCTGCAAGAATGAGCGTAATCATCAAAACAACTGGCATGACCCGCCGTGCGGGTTGTCGAGCAGGCATGTTTGTTCCTCCGTGAGACTGGTTCAAAACAATGATACTGGAAGGATTGTTTGTTTTTGCGCCTTCCAGCATCATTATATCGCAATTGTTTTGAGGGCTTATGGCGTAGGTGTGGGCGTTTCGGTCGAAGTAGGCGTGGTTGTTGGGGTTAAAGTCGATGTGGCTGTGACTGTGACAGTCGGAGTGGAAGTAACGGTCGGGGTCAATGTGATGGTGGGTGTTTGTGTGATGGTGGGAGTCATAGTCACTGTGGCCGTGGCAGGGTCGGCGCTTTGGCGTGTGATGCGAGGGGCAACCCAGAGGGCAAAATCATCGTGCGATGTTCCATTGGCAAGCACGGTTAGGATGAATTTGACCTTTTCACCGGCCAGGGCGCTCAGATCGACGCTCAGGGAATTGTATTGTCCTTCGTACACTTCCTGCCATTGCCCGAGTGTTTTCACATCTCCGTTCCCGATCTGGTATTGCAAGCGGAAGACGACATTACACTCTGTGGCTTGATATTGACAGCCGATCAGCGCCTGGAAACGGTCGCCCTTTTTTACAGTGAAGCTCGGGAATTTCCCGGTGATCGATCCGCTTCCAGATTTATTGGGGTAGGTGAGCAAGGCGTCGCCGCGCGCGGTTCCATCCTCCATTTTGGGGGAGGTTAACGCCCGGGTGAATCCCCGGTCGTCGCCTTGTGATCCCGGACAATTCAGGTTTTTTGTTTCGCTTTTCCAGGCGGCATCGCAATAGTTGGCAACAAAATCATACGCGCCCAGGGTATATCCGTTGACGCTGACATCCACGTAAAAACTTGAATCCGCCGCGTTGCCTATCCCAAATAAGACCCCGGCCGCATTTCGTAGAATCCAATAGCCCCGGTATCTGCCGTTCTGGCTTGGAGCGACGAGGTTGAGCGTGATATCCACAGTTTGGCCGGGTCCCACATTGCCCGGCATGGAAACCGAGTTTGGCGCGCCAAATTTTTCCCCGCTGACGTACACAATGGCGTACGAAGTTGTCCATGCGCAGGCGCCGACGTTTTTCAACCGCCAGATTTTTGTGAAGTTGCTTCCGCGTCCGACCGCGGCGCCGTCGGCATACGTCACATCGCTGACAAAGGCGGCGGCGTCGCATCTTGTCAGCGTTGCGACCGGCGGCGCGTTGGTCGATGTGTTGAGTGGCGTGGGGCTCGAATTGCCAAATAACAAGGTGCTTGTTGCCGTAGGTTGAGGGGTTGGGGTAAACGCCACCTGTGTGGAGAGTGCGTCCAACGTCTGCGCGGCGGATGTGTACAAGGCGTTCAACGTTTCTGCAGGCTGGGGAGAGGGATCGGGAGAAAAGAGTCCACAAGCCAAAATGGTGGAAAGAGCGAGCGTCCAAAGTAGAAATTTTGTAAAGCGGGCGGAAATCATAATGCCTCCGAGGGTATCGTCACATGTATAAACGCAATTTGCCTCCGCCGGGTTCCCAAAGAAAATCGCCGAAGCGGTTCGGCTCCGGCGATTTTGAAGCGTTTATGGGCAGTTATTGGGCCACGTCGCTTTTGGAAATTCTGTGTACTCGGGCATCAAGACGATGATCTGCATCCAGCGTTCATTGGGGCTGTCTCCCCTGCCGACCATCCAGCTGCGTGAGACGGTCTTCGAGCCTGCGGCGGCGAAGGAAAGTTCTTTCACCGCGCTTTCATTTCCGTCTTTTTGCTCCCAGTAATAACTGAGATCCAATGGTCCACTCGTGGTGATCGTGGCGTATACCGTATACAGCACATTGACGGGACAACCCTCGGCGGGTTCGCGGACAATTTGGTATTCTAAGTCCACAATCCCATACTCCCGTTGTGGGCGTTTATCCACCACAATGTTTGCATAAAACGCCTGGCTGTACTGACCCACGCCAAAGACGGCGTTCCATGGGGTCTGTAAGCGCCAGTAGCCGGTATAGGTTCCCTCGGCAGAGGGGGCTTTGAGATTGATCGTGATCGGAATATCGTCGCCGGGCGCGACGATCTCCGGCAGGTTATAGTACGTGGCGCCGCCCAGTGCGTCGCCGCTCCAGAAGATTAATCGATAGGTGGAGTCCCATGTGCAAGTGCCTTCGTTTTTGATCGTCCAGGTCTTTGTAAAATCTGTGTCCGGTTTGTAGACCGTGCCATCGGGCGGGTATTCGCCGACCAGGTTGGCATGAATGCAGTTCGGGTCTGATGGCGCGGAGGAGAGAGTCGACTCTGCCGTTGGGGTAAACCCCGGCGTGAGCGTGGGTAGCAAGGTGGGAAGGCTCGGCTCGGGCGTGTTTGTTTGAAGCACCGGCAATGGCGCGGAGGACGCGCCCGCTTCCACTGTTTGCGCCACTGCGGTTGCGATGGCTGCTTCGTTTTGCGAATTTGCGCCGCAAGCCGTAAGGAACAAAGACAGACTGACCGCCCATGCCAAGATGTTGTGCGTGCGAATTTGGAACATGCAAACTTCCTTTCTAAAACGAGGTGTGTCGAAAAGATTATACCTGTGATGAAAAACGCCCGACCAGTTCCGCCGGGCGTTCTCACTTTTCATTTATCTGCTTATGGGCAACTAAAGTTTGCCCGCCCGAACTGCTGATGATTTGGAGCGTCGATGTAAATTTCCATCCAGAACGATTGCCCGGGCGCCGACACAGACCAGGTTGTATTGACCGATTGCGTGCCCGCGGCGGCAAATACGATCGGGGCATGCGCGGCATTATCGGTAGCGCCATCGCTCCTCATCCACTTATACGTTACGTTGCCCGGCCCATTGGCGGTAATATTTGCCGTAATGGTAAAGCCGCCGCACGAGCCGGAAACCGAGAACGTGACCCCGGTGACAGCGAAGGGACCTCCACTACCCCCGCCTACCTTAATCTCAACAAAGAACGATTTGCCTTGTTGCGCGCCGCCCTGCACGGGAATTAACACGCCGCTGGCATTGCGAATCCGCCAATACCCGCGATACGTTCCGTTGGACGCGGGCGCTTTGAGGCTCACAGAAACATCCACTTCCTGCCCCGGGTTCACAGCGCCGATCGCCACCGGTGAAACACCGCTCATCGCGTCGCCGCTGTCGAAGACCAGCGCATATCCGTTCCACACGCAGGAACCCGCGTTCCTCAGCCGCCATGTTTTCGTGAAGGTATCGTTCGCGTTAAAACTAGAGCCGTCGGGCACGGTCACATCTTTGACGAATTGCGCCATATCGCAAGTCTGGGTGGATGTGGAGATCGGGGCGGTTGTGGAGGTGGGAATGGCAAGCGTCGGCGGGGCGGCAATCGTATTCGTCGGCGCGGGAGGAGGTGGCAGGGTCGGCGTGCTAAACGGCGTCGCCTGGTTCAGCAGGGCTTGCACCGTGAGCGCGGCGTTAGTCGAAACCGCATTGGGGTCTTCAGTGGGCGGCTTGTTCGATGGCAGGTTGCAGGCGGATAAGATAAGAACCACAACCGTTGCGATCAGGGTAAGGCGGTGAAAATTTCTCATTCTCTATTCTCTTTCTTCGATGGTAGTTTTCGATATTCTACACCAGTCCAGACGGAGAAAAATTGCCCTTTGTTCCTAAAAAAACCATCCCTCTCGATTTTTCAAGAGGGATGGTTGTGGATGAAAAACGCGCGTCAAACCGACGGGTCAGGCTGGTTCATGCACCCCAGCCATCAACAAGCCCAACTGTTCGCGCGAGGCGTCTTTGCTATCCACTGTGGAGATGATCTCGCCGCGATAGATCACCGCGATCCGATCCGAGAGCGACAGGATCTCGTCTAATTCTGCCGAAACGAGCAGGACCGCCACACCGCGATCGCGCATGGCAATGATCTGCTTGTGGATGTATTCGATCGAGCCCACATCCAAGCCGCGCGTGGGTTGCGACGCAAGCACCAGTTTTACCGGGCGGCTGAGTTCGCGCGCCACAATCACCTTTTGTTGGTTTCCGCCGGACAGTTTGCCAGCCGCAGTATATGGGGAGGGCGTGCGCACATCGTAATTTTCGATCAGTTTTCGCGCATTCGCATCCACTTGATTCTGCTGAATGACGATCCCTTTTGAGAATGGCGCATGGTAGTAGTCGCAGAGCGCCATGTTATCTGCGATGGTGTAGCCAAGCACCAGCCCATGCCGTTGACGGTCTTCGGGAATATTTGCCAAACCGGCCTCGGTGATCTGGCGCGGCGGCTTCCCGGTCAGTTCGCGCCCGCCAATCGAGAAATGACCTCCTTCACTGGCGCGCAGACCGCTCAGCGCCTCCGCCAGTTCGGTCTGCCCGTTGCCTTGCACGCCCGCCAAGCCCAACACTTCGCCGGCGCGAACGTTGAACGAAACGCCACGCACCGCTTCAAGCCCGCGCACATCTTTGACGCGCAGGTTGTTGACGATGAGAACGTCCTCTTTGGGTTCGGCGGGTTTCTTTTGCACGGTGAGAATCACTTCGCGCCCCACCATCATCGAGGCAAGTTGTTGCTCATTGCTTTCTTTTGGGTTGGCGCTTCCCACAACGCGCCCCGCGCGCATGACGGTGATGCGGTCGGCAACTTTCAATACCTCTTTGAGTTTATGGGTGATGAACACGATCGATACGCCCTTGTCGGTCAACTCGTGCATAATGCGGAAGAGATCATCCGCTTCTTGCGGGGTTAACACGGCGGTCGGTTCGTCGAGGATGAGGATGTTTGCCTTACGGTAGAGCGCCTTGACGATCTCGACGCGCTGTTGAACGCCCACAGGCAGGTTCCCCACAACCGCCTCGGGATCAACTTCAAGCCCGTATTGATGCGAGAGGTCTCTCACTTTTTGCGCCACCTCCGCGCGATCCAATTTCACCAACGGCATTTCGTTCGGCGCGGCGCGATGGTCGGTTTCGGCTCCGAGCATGATATTTTCGGTGACGGTGAACACCGGGATGAGCATGAAGTGCTGGTGCACCATACCGATGCCGTGTTGGATCGCATCGCGCGACGAGTTGAGCGCCATTGGGTTTCCAGCCACGGTCACTGTTCCAGAATCTGGTTTGTATAACCCGTAGAGAACGTTCATCAAGGTCGATTTGCCCGCGCCGTTTTCGCCGAGCAAAGCATGGATCTCGCCCTTGTGCAGGTCGAAATTGACATTGTCGTTTGCCAGCACGCCGGGGAATTTCTTGGTAATGCCTTTGGCTTCGAGAATGATGGGGGTGATGTCAGTCATGGCTCATTCTCCTATTTCTCATACGGCACGCCATCGGCGGCGGGCGGGGTGGTCTTTCCGATGATGCCGGTCAGGATCACCATGGTGAGGATGTAGGGAACCAACCCCACGATGTACGATTGTTGCAGGAATGCCAGTTGCGGAGGAATGACCGCGCGGAAAATCTGCATGTTGATCTGTAACGCCGACGATGCGCCAAAGACCAGCGCCGCCGCCCATGCGCCGATGGGCGTCCAGTTGCCGAAGATCATGGCGGCAAGCGAAATGAAGCCGCGCCCGTTCGTCAGCAAGGGTTCAAAAGACGGCACAGATTCGATGGTGAAGTATGCGCCTGCCAACCCAGCTAATGCGCCGCCGATCAGCACATTGGCGTAACGCATCTTGATCACGTTGATGCCCACCGTGTCTGCCGCTTTGGGGTGCTCGCCCACAGCGCGCGTGCGCAACCCCCAGCGGGTGTTGAATAACACATAATGGGCAACGAACACCAGGAGGATGGCGCTCAGCGCGATCGGCTTCTGGTCGAACACGCGGTTGATCGCCGTGATATTTTGAATACAGAGCGGCGAATTTGCCCCGCAGAGCGGCGACAACATCTCAATGATAGGGATGTGTATGGCAGGCAGGATGCCGGGAGAATTAGGAATGCTCCCCTCAAAGACACTGCCTTTTCCGAAGAACATCTGGCGGTTGAGGAACCCGGTCAAGCCCACGGCAAGAATATTGATCACGGTCCCGCCGATGATCTGGTCCACCTTGAATGTGATCGAAAGCACGGCGTGCAATAAGCCCATCAACATGCCGGTGATGACGGCGAACAACGCGCCGACCGTAATGCTGATCCCGGTTGGATAGTCGAATACATGGAACATGTAAATGGCGGCGAGCCAGCCGAAAAAAGCGGACGAAAGCATCATACCCTCGATGCCGATGTTCACAACGCCGGCGCGTTCGCAAAAGACGCCGGATAAGGCGCCCAGGGTGAGCGGCGTTGCCACAGCGATGGTGGTTGCAAGCATGCTCGTGACGATCAACAGCGGGCGTTGTTGCACCTGCCCGATGGCAACTACACCGCCGAAGAGAATGACGATAATGATGGCGATAAAGCCGAAGCGTTTCCAGTCCATGAGATTGTCCTAGCCTCCCCATCCTCGGGTGAGCACAACGCGCTCGCCCTTCGATTTGATGCGAAAGATAAAACGCACGATGGCGTCTGCCGCGACAAAAAGCAGAATGAATGCCTGGATCATGGAGATCAGATCCACCGGCATTTGTGTGAGGAATTGCATGCGGGTCGCTCCGTTTCGCATGGCGGCAAATAGAATCGAAGCAAGCACCACGCCGATCGGATGCGACTTCCCCAATAACGCGATGGCGATGGCGTCAAAACCGTATCCCTGTGAAAACCCAAGTTCGTGGCGATAGTTCAACCCCGTCACTTCAATGGCGCCCGCCATCCCAGCCAGCGCTCCCGAGAGGAACATGGTCAGGATGATCGCGCGCTTCACGTTGACCCCCGCATAATGAGCCGCGTCGGGGTTCGCGCCCACCGTGCGGATCTCAAACCCAAGCGTGGTCTTATTCAATAACCACCAGATAAAAACGGCGGTCAATAATGCCAACACAAATCCCCAATGGACGCGCAATCCCTCGAAGATCGGGGCAAAGCGCGCGCTTTCCGCGATCAGCGGTGTGCGGGCGATGACGTTTGTGGGGCTGGGGTCTTTCATCACACCGTTCAGCAAAAAAGATGTGGAGTTGAGCGCGATATAGTTCATCATGATGGTGTTGATCACCTCATGGCCGCCGGTATAGGCTTTGAGCGCGCCCACAATTCCCGCCCAAATCCCGCCCATCACCAAGCCTCCCAAAATTGCCAGGGGCAAGTGAATGATCGTCGGCAGATCCACGCCAAGCCAGCCGGGCAGGGCGTAACCGATCAGCGATGAAAAAACAGCGCCGAGGGCAAGTTGACCCTCCGCGCCGATATTGAACAAACCGCCTTTGAACGCCAGCGCCACAGCCAACCCCGCAAAAATGTAGGGCGTAGCCCAAACAGCGGTTTCACTGATAGCGCGTTGTGATTTTACCGGACCGAGTTCGGCGGAACCGAACGAGCCTTCCAGCAGACCCTTATACGCCAGGAGGGGATCGCCGCCAACAGATTTGATGATGATGCCGCCCACGATCATGGAGGTCAGGATGGCGAGCAGGGGAACCAGGATCGGATCGATCCACTCAATAAACCGCGTCAATGACGATGTAAATTTCGATAGCGAAGTTGTTTTCGTTTCTGATGGCATCCATCGCTCCAGTACACATTGAATTTAGTTTGATTATATCAACCCGCCATCAAAACAAAAAGGGAAAGAGGCTCAGCCTCTTTCCCTTTCTTTTGAGCGTTTTTAACTTACGGCTTGACCGGCGGAACTTCGGTCTTAACCGAACCGTCGAGCAGCGCGGCGTTGAGTGTTTCCATCATCGCGGAAACTTCGGCGGGAACTTCGCCTGCCACATCGTGGAACGGAGCGTAACCCGCGTCACCGAACACGTTGCCGTAGGTGAGCGAACCATCCTTGGCGGCGGCGATCAATTCAGCCACGCCCGGGGTGATGAGCTTCATCGCGCTGGAGAGCATGCGAGGAGCCGCTTCGGGCAGGGTGAGGTACTGATCGGTATCCACGCCGATGGCGTAAGCGCCAGCCTGGGCGGCGGCGGTGATGGCGCCGTTACCGGTAATGCCGCCACAACCGAAGATCGCATCCGCGCCGTTGTCCATCATGGACGTGGCGGTCTGCGCGCCCCACTCGGGGTCGGTGAAGGTCTTATCGAAGCCCACATCGCTGTGATACACAACGAATACTTCGGTGGTGGTGCCGTTCATGCCATCGGCATACGCGGCGCCGGCTTTGTAGCCTTCGCCAAAGCGCCAAACGGGAGGAACCACATCGGTGCCGCACACGGCGCCGATCTTGTGGCTCTTGCTCATCGAAGCGGCAAGCGCGCCGACGAGGAAGCCAGCCTGATCTTCAGGGAAGTTCAGACCCGCCACGCCGTCTGTTTCCGCAGCCTGGAACTGATCCACACCGATGAAATTCACATCGGGGTAGGTTGCCGCGGCGGCAACAGTCGCTTCACCGAGCGCGAAACCGACGGTCACGATCACATCGAAGCCGGCATCGCCGAACGTGCCGATGTTCTTGGCGTAATCTTTCGCATCGGTCGTTTCGATGTATTGGACAATGTCAGCCACACCATCGGTCTGGGATTGCAAAACGCCTTCCCAGGCAGATTGGTTGAACGACTTGTCGTTGATCTTGCCCACATCGGTCACGAGACCCACGCAGAACACTTCTGCCTTGGGGCAGTCAGCGGCGGTCGGTTCGACAACCGGCGGCTCGGTCGGAGCCGCTGTCGGCGCTTCGGTGGGCGCTTCGGTGGGCGCAGGCGCTTGCGTGGGCGCTTCTGTTGCCGCAGGGGTGCAGGCGGCCAGAACCACGGAAGCGATGACCAACAAAGCAATCATCATATTCAACTTCTTCATTGTTTCTTCTCCTCTTTCAGGGTATTGATTGGTAGGGTTTACACAAACCCTTTTCGGCGGCAAGTATACAATCACTTGAAACATTCGACAAGCGTGCTTTCCATCATGTTATGGGCTTTGCAAAGTCGCCTGACAAACTGAAACTGTAGACCACCACGCCGGCTCGCGGACGACAAAGCGAGTCACTCGCGGAGTGACTCTGCTCCTAACCCTACGCCTGCGCCTCCCCCCGGCGGACTCCCAGCATCAGCCATAACGCGATCGCCATGAACACCGGCGAGATGATCATGATGATGTTGTAGTTGTTGTTCGCCAACTGCACCGCCCATCCATTGAGATTAGGACCTGCGATTGCCGATAACGTGGAAAATAAATAATACAACCCGGTGAACGTGCCGATGCGCGCCGCGCCGGTCAAGTCCACCACCATCGGCAGGGAATTGATATTGACGAACGCCCAGCCGATTCCGCCGAAGATCAACAGAACGCCCGCCAGCGTCAACATCCGCGCGCCGCCCTCCACAAGTGGAATCCCTACAAGCGGCAGGGGCGCGATCCCCGTCAACAACGCCTCAACCGGTGTGATGTAGATCAGAATCAACATAATGATCAGCATGATCAAACCGATGGCGATCGTCACCCGGCGACCGATGCGGCTTCCCAAAAAGCCGGCGGGAATGGCAGACAGCACAAAGAAAAGCGGCAGAACCGATAACAATGTCGCGCCGTCTCCCACCTCCAAACCGAGGCGGTTCCTGGCGTATAACGTGAAGAAGGTTTCAACCGCGGAATAACCGACGAACCAGAAGAAGATGGCAAGCAAGAGGCGCAGTCCGCTTTTCTCTTCATCGGCAAATACTTCTTTCAGACTCGCCAGCAAGCCCGGTTGTTGTTCCGCTTGTTCATACTCCTTCGGCTCTTCAATGAACAGATACACCACCAACGCCGCCAGCAACACCAATGCGGAACCCATCCAAAATGGGAAATTGGGACTCATCTTGTACAACAAACCGCCGGTCTGCAATGCGATGATGGAGCCGAGTCCGCCCATGAAGTTGATGACCCCATTCGCTTGTGAGCGGAATGCGGAGGGGGTGATGTCTGGCATTAACGCCACGACCGGGGTCCGCCACAACGCCGCGCTGAGCAATGTTGTGCTGGTGCAAGCCACAAACAGAGGAATGATCGACGCAACGGGAATTAATCCAAACGCCAGCGCGGTGAGCGGCGCGCCGATGATGATGAACGGAATCCGCCGACCCAGCGGAGTTCGCAAGCGATCGGACCATGCGCCGACCGGCGGCTGGATGAACAACGCCGCGATGTTATCCAACGTCATGAAGAAGCCGATGAGCGCGGGAGCAACGTCAAATTTTTCGGAGAGAAAGATGGGGACGAACGCGTTGTATACCCCCCAGATGACACTCACCCCAAAAAAACCGAAACCGAGCAGGAAGGTCTTGCCGTAGTTCAATCGTGTTGACATATCTCCTCCAGGTTGATTCAATGGTCAAAAGTCGAAGGTCAAACATCCTGCTTTCGACTTTCGACTTTCGACGATAAGCTTGCCGCCAACTTTCGATCTTCGTCGGATAACTCCGCCTTCTCCAGCATATCCGGTCGTTTATTCAATGTGCGGAGCAGAGATTGCTCCCTGCGCCATTTGTCGATCATTGCATGATTGCCGCTTTGCAACACTTCGGGAACCTTCCAGCCGCGAAATTCCGCCGGCTTGGTGTAATGCGGATATTCGAGCAAGCCCATCGAGTGCGAGTCATCTTCCGCGCCGGTGGGGTCGCCCAACACGCCGGGGATGAGACGCGAGACGGCGTCGATCAAAATCAGCGCGGGGAGTTCGCCGCCGGTCAACACATAATCGCCGATGGAAATTTCATCGGTGACGAGGCGCTCGCGGATGCGTTCGTCCACGCCTTCGTAGCGTCCGCAGATCATTGCGATGCGTTCGTGTTGCGACAATTCTTCGGCAATGCGCTGGGTGAAAACGCGTCCCTGCGGGGTAAGCAGAATGATTGGAACAGGCTGACCCGAAGGTTGAAGCGGAGCGTGTCCCAGAACCGATTCAACCGCTTCAAAGACCGGCTCAGGTTTCATCACCATCCCGCCGCCTCCGCCGTAGGGCGTATCGTCGGTGACGTGATGTTTGTCGTGTGTGTAGTCGCGGATGTTGTGCAAGCCCACGCTGATGAGTCCCCGCTCGTTCGCGCGTTTGAGAATACTGGATGCCAAATAGGGGGAAAATACTTCGGGGAGAAGCGTGAAGACCTCGAACTTCATGCGGCGATTTTATCATCCTCTTCCACTTTCCACTTTCTACTTTCCACTTAGGGCAATCGCATCTAAATCGGTGAGGCGAGGACTTTGAGGAGGTAATCCTGGTTCCAAGCGGCTTGGAGTTGCTTGGCATGCATACCGCCTTTGGCGGTTTTCTCCTGTTTGAGCAGATTGAGCGCAATGTGGCGAAGGACGGCGAAGTTTTCAGGAGCTTGATCTTTACGCACACGACTATGGTCTTCCCGCAAAGCCACATCCAAGACCCAGTGCAGTTCATTTTCAATCGCCCAGTGTCTGCGCACCAGATGTAACAATCGTTTCGGGTGACTGGGCAGGCTGGAGATATAGTAGCGTACTGTTTTGGTTTCCTTGCCAGCCACGTTCCGCGTGCACACGAGCATGACAATGCTTTGCAGACCAGCCAGTTTTCTTTGTTACGAATCAAGTTTAGATAGGCAGGATCAGAGGTACTCCAGCATTCTCGAATTTCTATGCGCCCATGTCCCTTATTCGCTGTCTTGTCATAGTCCAGGGAAGCATATTTGAAGTTGTGGGCTTGATCGACCGCAAACACGACCGAAATATCTTCAAACAGACGCCCCTGGTTCTCTTTCACACTCAAAACATAATCTGCCTGAGCTGCGACGATGGTTTGGGCAATATTGGTTTGGGTTCCTATGGCATCTATGGTCACAATACAGCCTGCAAGCGCCAGAATCTTGAGTAATTCGGGGATGGCGGTGATCTCGTTCGACTTTTCGTCCACTTTACGCTGTCCCAGAACAATCTCGTTTTCTTCCGCCCAAGCGCTGACCATATAAATGGCTCGTTTGCCCAGTAGCCGATCCTGCGAGCCACCCAAACGCTTCCCATCCATATTGATGATTTGCCCTGGGATGATCTCATTGACTGCCCAGACCCATTCGTAAAACGCCAACTGGAACTGTTGGGCATCCAACTTCGAGAAGACCCGACCAAAAGTGTCATGCGACGGGATACCATTCGGCAATTCAAGAAACGTGCTCAGCCAGACTATCTTGCTATTCCCAAAATGCTCAATGTCCGTCCAGCCTTCCGCTCCACAGATCACCGCACATATGGCGATGCTGATCAAATCTATGAGTTTATGTTCCTTCGTTCGATCCACCCGCGGATCGCTCACTTTGCTAAAATGCTCGGCGATCGCCTCCAATGGCTTCTTTGTCATGGCTACCTCCTTCAAGATAGCCCTTTTTTACCTCAATTTAGATGCAATCGCCCTAACTTTCCACTTTCCACTTTCCTCGCCTTAATGCTCCTTCATTTTTTCATGGTAATATGAAATTATGTATTTACCGAGAAGCAGTAAGTGGAGTATGAACCGCCGCAAACGCCGCCCAAATTATTTTGGCTGGATCGTTTTTCTGTTGGTGGCGGCATTCGGCTATTACTTCAATCAAATCTATTTGCCAACCCAGCCAAACCCGTTCGAGGCGACCCCAACGCCCACCCGTTCCGCCGAATCGTTCGTGACCGATGCCGACCAGCTTGCCACCGAAGGCAAGTTCATCCAATCCATCGAGGCGTATCAGGAGGCGATCCGCTCGTCGCCGCAGGATGCGGCGTTATATATTGCCATTGCCCGCGTGCAAGTGTTGGCTGGCAAACCTGCCGACGCGCAAGCCAACGCGGAGAACGCGTTATTGCTCGACCCCGGCAACGCGCTGGCGATCGCGGTGCGCGCCTGGGCGGCGAACGCGCAGGGCAATACTTCCGATGCGCTCCGTTGGATCGAGGAAGCGTTGCAAATCGACCCGAATAATGGGCTTGTCCACGCGTATTACACAGAGATCCTTGTCGACTCTGGCTCGTTCGATAACATTACAAAGGCGATTGAAGAATCGAAAGTGGCGCTGGCTCTCGCCCCCGACACCATGGAAGCGCACCGCGCGCGCGGCATTTTGTTGGAGGTAACGGATAATTACGATGAGGCGATCCGCGAATTCGAACAGGCATTATCGTATAACGACAATATCGCCGATTTGCATTTGCGGATCGGGTTGAACTATCGCGCCATCAGCGCGCCCTCTCAGGCGATCGACGCGTTCACGCGCGCCGATGTGCTGAACCCCGCCGACCCCTACCCCGACCTGTATATTTCGCGCACCTATGCGGGGACAGGCGAATTGCCTAAAGCCTTGCAATACGCCGAGACCGCCGTGCAAAACAACCCGGTGGACCCGCGTTTGCGCGGCAACTTTGGCGTGATGTATTATCAAAACGATCTATGGAAAGAGGCGATCGCGCAACTGCGCCTCGCCATTTTCGGCGGCGCGGCGGAAGATGGAAGCCCCATCGAAGGTCTTTCGCTCGTCGGAAATGATATTCGATTGGCGGAGATTTATTACACCTACGGACTCGCCCTGGCGCGTACCGGTCAATGCGGCGAGGCATTACAGATCGCCCAGGAGATCCAATCCAAGATTCCAACCGATGAAACGGCAGTGTTCAACGCGGGCGAAATGATTCGCATCTGTGAAGAGAATCTTGCCAACCCGCCCGCCAGCACATCTACACCGGCAAGCGCAGAGGCGACCTCCGCCGCGCCTCCGTCTACAACTCCCACGCCATGAATATTTCACCGCGTCGTCCGCTCTTCAACCGCAAGCCGCAGTCGAATATCTACCGCATGTTCATTTGGGTGGTGATGCTCCTCGGCGGGATCTGGATTCTTCAGCAGATCAGCAGTGGAGACATTCAACCGCTCTTTCAAAACACGCCGACTCCCACTCGTTCACCCGCATCGTTGATCTTGGAAGGGGAAGCCTACTTCAGCGCGGGGAACGTGGACGCGGCGATTCAAGCCTACCGCGCGGCTGTGGACGTGAACCCCGGCGACGCCCAAACGTGGGCAAAACTGGCGCGTATCCAAACGTATTCGTCTGCCTTCCTCATTACCAACGAGCAGAAAAAGGCGCGTCTCACTGAGGCGCTCGAATCGGCGACCAAAGCCGTTGAACTTGCGCCGGATGATAGCACCGCGCACGCCATCCGCGCGTTCACGTTGGACTGGAACGCCAACTCCAACTTTCGCACCACCGAAGAAGTGCAAGATTTCTTGCGCGACGCGGAGGCCGAATCATTAACCGCGTTGCAGTTGGATAATTCCAACACGCTGGCGTTGGTGTACTACGCTGAAGTGTTGCTCGATCAGCAGAAATGGGACCAGGCGGATTTGACCATTAAGCAAGCGCTCGCGCAGGACGATACCCTCATGGACGTTCACCGCGTGAATGCGGCAGTGCTGGAAACCTTCGGTCAATACAACCTTGCCATCACCGAATGGGACAAGGCGATCGCCATCGAGCCGAATTTTACGTTCCTATACACCCGCGCCGGGGCAAACTACCGCATCCTTGCGTTCGATATTGCAAATAGACAAGGCATCGAGGCGGCGCGTCCCACGTATGTAAAGTCGCTGGAGTATTTTGATAAAGCGGTGCGGATTAATGAACAGATCAAAGTCAAAGACCCGGGTCCGCATTTGTCCATTGCGCGGACGTATTCACAGTTGGGCGAATATTTTGCCGCCGCGCGTAACGTGCAAAAAGCGTTGGAATATGAACCGTCGAACCCCGATATTTACGGACAGTTGGGGATCGTATACTTTCGCTCCCGGAATTATGAAGGTTCGATCTTCTCCTTTAAGTGCGCGACCTATGGTTGCTCCGGTGAAGATTCGTGCAAAGGGCGCGGACTGGAACGTTGTTTCCCCGACCTCAACGAGAACCCGGTCGATGTGCCGGGGCTTGCGATTTCGCCGAATACCATTGTTTATTACTACACTTATGGGTCGGTCTTGTCCGCGTTGAGCCGCCCGAGGGCTAATCAATGCGGCGAAGCGATGAAAGTACTGAACGATGTGCGGACTGAACTCCGCAACAATCCGGACGATTATGCTGATTCACAACAGACGATCCTCGGCATTGTGCAAACGGGAGAATTCATCTGCGCGTCGTTGGCTGACGATGGCGCGCCAGCCTCACCCGTCCCGAGTGAAGCGGGTGGGGGAGTCACTGCAACCCCGACGCCTTGACCCCCTCCGCCGCTGAAGCGGCACCTCCCCCAAAATCCGACTGGGGTTCGTCGGATTTTGGGGGAGGGCTGGGTGGGGGCGGCATCAGAACTCCATAAGAATTTTTACAATCCCCTTGACTTGCCCTCTTGAAATGAGTATTATTGCGTTTAGCACTCGTGCAAGCAGAGTGCTAATTTCATGAATATTCTAAATTCCAATCAGGAGGCAGAAAGATGGCAAGCAAATTGAAGTTGAAGCCCCTTGGCGGACGCGTGATCGTTGAGCCGATCGAGCAGGAAGATATTACTGCCGGCGGCATCATCCTTCCCGAAACCGCAAAGGAAAAACCGCAGGAAGGCAAAATCCTTGCGGCGGGACCCGGCGAGCGCGACGAAGACGGCAAGCGCATCGCCATGGACGTCAAAGTGGGGGACCGAGTGCTGTACGCGAAATATTCCGGCACCGAAGTGAAAGTGGATGGCAAGAAACTGCTCATCCTCAAAGAGAACGATATTTTAGCCATCGTTGAAGGCTAACAAACATACTGTGTAATCGGCGTTCTCTAACGCCGGGCGCGTTAGACGCTAGAGCGCGCGCCACACAACCCGGAGGATTATTACTATGGCTGCTAAACAAATTGTCTTTTCAGAAGACGCCCGCCGCAAACTCAAGAACGGTATGAACGTGGTTGCCAACGCGGTCGGCGCAACCCTCGGACCGAAGGGCCGCAACGTGGCGATCGATCGCAAATTCGGCTCCCCGACCGTCACTCACGACGGCGTTTCCGTTGCGAAGGAAATTGAACTCGAAGACCCGTTCGAGAACATGGGCGCGCAACTTCTTAAAGAAGCCGCGTCGAAGACCAACGACATCGCCGGCGACGGCACAACCACCTCGACCGTGCTGGCTCATGCCATCGTCAACGAAGGCTTGAAGACGCTTGAAGCCGGCTACAACCCGATGCTCCTCAAGCACGGCATTTCACTCGCCACCGAAACCATCGTGGAAGAACTCCGCAAGATGTCGGTGAAGATCGATACCAAGGGCGACATCGCCTCCGTCGCGACCAACTCCGCCGCCGACGAAGAGATCGGCGGCTTGATCGCCGATGTGATGGACAAAGTCGGCAAAGACGGCGTTATCACCGTCGAAGAGTCGAAGTCCCTGCAATTCGAAACCGAATTCGTCGAAGGGATGCAGTTCGATCGCGGTTACCTCTCCCCGTACTTCATCACCAGCACCGAGAAGATGGAAGCGGTGATCTCCGACGCGTACGTGTTGATCAACGAGAAGAAGATCTCCGCCGCGCAAGACATCGTTCCCTTGCTCGAAAAACTCGTGCAGATCGGCAAGCGCGAACTCGTCATCATCGCCGAAGATATCGACGGCGAAGCGCTCGCCACACTCGTCCTCAACAAACTACGCGGCATGTTGAACGTGCTGGCTGTCAAAGCCCCCGGCTTCGGCGACCGCCGCAAAGCCATGCTCGAAGATATCGCCAAGCTCACCGGCGGAACCGTGATCGCCGAAGAGACGGGCCGCAAACTCGAAACCGCCACCCTTCAAGATTTGGGTCGCGCCGAGAAAGTCGTCTCCGACAAAGAGAACACCACCATCGTTGGCGGCAAAGGCAAGAAGGCGGACATCGAGGGCCGCATCAAGGAAATCCGCTCTGAGATCGATAAAAGCACCAGCGACTACGACAAGGAAAAACTTCAGGAACGCCTCGCCAAGTTGAGCGGCGGCGTCGCCATCATTCGCGTGGGCGCAGCCACCGAAACCGAAATGAAGGAAAAGAAACATCGCGTGGAAGACGCGCTCTCTGCCGCGCGCGCCGCAGTGGAAGAAGGCATCGTCCCCGGCGGTGAAATTTCCCTCATCAATGCCGCCTCCAAGTTGGATAAACTTGCCAAAGAGAACGGCGACGACGACAGCGAAGTCCGCGTGGGCATCAACATCGTCAAGAAGGCGCTCGAAGCCCCGATCCGCAAACTCGCTTCCAACGCCGGGCAGGATGGTTCCGTCATCATCGACACCGTCCGCCGCACCGCCGCCGAAAAGAAAAACAAGAACATCGGCTACAACGTGCTCACCAACAAGTATGTGGACATGATCGAAGCCGGCGTGATTGACCCGGTCAAAGTGGTGCGCGGCGCGCTTGAAAATGCCGCCTCCATCGCTTCGATGATCCTCACCACCGACGTGCTCATCACCGACATGCCCGAGAAGGATAAACCCGCTCCCGCCATGCCGCCCGGTGGAATGGATTACTAAGAGCCAATCCGGAATGCGGACTTCAGTCCGCTTCGTGTGCGGACTCAAGTCCGCGCTCCGAACGATCGATTTATGCAGGGGCAGACGCGCAAGTCTGCCCCTGCATATTTAATTTATAATCGGGGGATAATGCCTCAACCTCATCGCCGCAACTTCATCTGGATATTTCTCATCCTCGCGCTCGGACTCACTTCATGCGCTTCTCCCTCGACGGTTCAGCCTGTTGACACACCCTCAGCAACCTCCACGCCTGAGCCTCCGACCTCCACACCAGAGCCGCTTGCGTTAACTGTCAACGGCGAAGGAGTCACCCTCGTCGAATTCAACGCGGACGTGGCGGATTACATCAACGCGCAAGCCGCGCTCGGCGCCCCGGCCGATTCGGCGACGGCAACCAGCGCGGTGATCGACGATCTCGTGGCGCAAATGCTCCTTGCGCAAGCCGCCCGCGCGGAGGGCTTTACCCTCGATGACGCCGCCCTGCAAGCGCGCATCGATTCGCTGACACAACAACTTGGCGGAGCCGACGCGCTCGAAGCGTGGAAAACGAGTCATGGGTACAGCGACCCAGCCTTCCAGTCCGCGTTGAAGCGCGCGGTCGAATCCGCCTGGATGCGTGACAAAATCATTTCATCCGTGCCTGCCACAGCCGAGCAAGTCCACCTCCAGCAGATTTTGCTCTATAATGAAGACACAGCGCGAAGTTTTCTCCTGCAATTGAACGGCGGAAGCGACTTTGACGACCTCGCGTTGAAAGCCGACCCGGTCACGCGCGGCGATCTCGGCTGGGTGCCGCGAGGCTATTTGCTCAATAAAGAGATCGAAGACGCCGCGTTTAATTTAGCAGTGGGCGAACACACGGATGTGATCGCCACAGATGTTGGCTTCCATATTTTGAGAATTCTGGCGCGCGACCCGGCGCGCCCGCTTTCGCCGGATGCCTTGTTATCGTTGCAGGAACTTGCGCTGAAGCATTGGGTCGCGGAGCAACGTCAATCCGCTGTGATCGTGACGCAGTAGTTTCGCTATACGGAGCAATTTGATGAGTGATGATTTTAATTTCGACGGCAAACAATCGGGATCGCGCGGCGGAGGGCGAAAGCTTGAGGTATGGGATTTTCTTTCGATCCTTATGTTGCTTTCCACCGTTTGTCTTGTGATCTACTTTGGCATGGTGTTCGTCGATCCGAATTCAGAGTTGAATATTTTGCCTCCCAGCGGATTGGGACCGAAAACAGCCACGCCCACCGTCACCCCGCTTCAGTTGCAAGCGACATGGACTGCCAGCCCAACCATTGCGCTGACCGCCAGCGATACGCCGCGCCCGACCTTCACCCCATTTTCAACCAATACGCCGTTCTCGCTCATTCCGCCCACGCGCACGCGCAAACCGCCCACCGCCACCCGCACACCCAAAGCTCCCTTCGGCGCCACAACCCAACAGGTGGAAAGCACCGTAGTGCATCCTGAATTTGCGTGCAATTGGGCGGGCATTGGCGGCACGGTGGTGGATGTTAATAACAGCCACATCTACGGTCAGGTGATCGTGTTGCGAGGCATACTGGACGGCAAGACCATCGAGATGCAGACCGTCAGCGGCATCAACAAGGAATATGGCCCATCGGGTTTTGAATTTGCGTTGGGCAACGCCCCGGTCGCTTCGACCGCGCTATATGTTCAACTCGTAGACTTAAATGGCTTGCCGCTTTCCGATCAAATTTCCGTCCCCACGTCTGCCGACTGCGGAAAAAATCTTGTTCTGGTGCGTTTCAAGAAGAATAAGTAATCGATCGATTTGTCCATTGAAAAACAGGAGACCCATATGGGTCTCCTGCTTTTTATTACACAGCCACATTCCAATGTTCGTACTTTGGAAGCTTTGCCCGCACGGCATCATCCACCAGCGCGCGCAGTTGAGTTGTGACGGGACCCATTACGCCTCTTCCAATGGGGCGGTGGTCCACCTTTGTGATGCCGGTCACGCCTGCGGCGGTGCCGGCGAAGAACATTTCTTCGGCGATATACACTTCTGTGCGATCGATCGAGCGTTCCACCACGTCGATTCCCAATTCGCGGCGGGCAAGTTCGATCACCGTTCTGCGGGTGATGCCTTCGAGAATATTATCGGTGATGGGCGGCGTGACCAGCGCTCCATCGCGTACCATAAAGACATTCATGGCGGAGCCTTCAGAAACGTGACCGTTGTTATCGAGCACGAGCGCCTCGTCAAACCCCGATTGTATGGCGTCCGACTTGATCAGCGAAGAATTGACGTACGCGCCCGCCACTTTAGCGCGAGCAGGGATGACGTTATCGTCCACCCGGCGCCATGAGGAGAAGGTCACATGCGCGTCGGTGTCGTTCTTCACGTATTTTTCATACCCCATGACAAAGATGCTGAACTCATCTTTGATATCGTGCAGGCGCACGCCAATGCCCAGGTCTGCCTTGTAAAACGTGGGGCGGAAATAAATATCCTGCTTCCAGTTGTCCGTTCGGAGAAGATCGAGTGTCACTTGAATCAGGCTTTCTTCATCGTACCCCGTTTTCATAGACATCATCTTCGCGGAGTGCAACAGTCTGCGAAAATGATCGTAGGGGCGAAAAACGAAGAGACGCTTCTTCTCCTCGTTCCAAAATGCGCGCATGCCTCCGAACACTGATGTGCCATACAGAAATGCGTGCGCGGCGATGCTAATTTTTGCTTCAGACAGGGGAACGATCTTGCCTTCAAAATAAGCGTGCTTCGAGAGATCCACGTGCGCCTCCAAAAAATGAGATTGGGACCGACTCTTACGGGCGGATTATACCTGAGGACTCCGAATCAATCGCCCTTACGGCTGATTCAAAATAGCGGGCTGGACTCAACGGGTCGGCATTTCTGCTCTTGACGTGTGACGGAATCCTATTAAAATCTAATTCGATAAATATCGAATTAGATTAAGTGAGCGGAACCATGAATGCCCAGCCCGAAGTTTTGGATTTTGTCAAAGCGATGGCGTCCGCCGAACGCTTGCGCGTGATCGGCGCGCTGGCGCATGGACCTGCTGCGCAAAGCGAGATCGCCGAACAATTGCACGCCCCGGCGCGAGACGTGCTCCAGCATCTGTCTTTTCTTGTTCGCGCGGGCATTGTCCGCGAAACGGATGGGATGTACGAATTAGACGAGAAGGCTGTCGAGTCTTTGGCGCGGGGACAGTTGAAAGATAGTCGCCCGCAATACCAGGAACAGCCCGAGGATGTCCGCAAAGTGTTGAAGGCGTATCTCAATGCGGATGGAACGATTAAGGAATTTCCGCTGGAAACGAAAAAGTTGGTCATCCTTTTGAACTTTGTCGTGGATGTTTTCGCCTTCGACGCAAATTACACCGAAAAGGAAGTGAACACCATCCTGCGCCGTTTTCACGTGGATGTCGCCTCCCTGCGCCGCGATCTTGTGGATCACGGTCTCATGGCGCGTGAGAGCAACGGGTCGAAATATTGGAGAGTTAAAGATGGACAATAAGAAATCGAGAAGAGAACTCAACCGCGAATATGCGGAGCGCGTCAAACCCTCTGGCGTGTATCAAGTGAAAAATCTTGTCAATGGAAAAGTTTTGCTTGGAAGCAGTTTGAATTTGGAAGGACCGCTCAACCGGCATCGATTCATGCTGAAGGTTGGCAGTCATACCAATAAAGTCCTGCAACAAGATTGGAATGAACTGGGCG
This sequence comes from Candidatus Defluviilinea gracilis, assembly GCA_016716235.1. Classification (NCBI taxonomy): domain Bacteria; kingdom Bacillati; phylum Chloroflexota; class Anaerolineae; order Anaerolineales; family Candidatus Villigracilaceae; genus Candidatus Defluviilinea; species Candidatus Defluviilinea gracilis. Next base: position 502,739 of record JADJWS010000001.1, on the reverse strand, counting down.
CCGAAAAATTTGCTTTTGAAATATTGGAAGAAGTACAACGGAGGGATGATCCGAATTTCAATCTGGAAGATGAGTTAACCATCCTGGAGATGATCTGGCTGGAGAAACTCCAGCCGTTTGACGAGCGCGGTTATAACCTCAATGCAAGGATCCGTGAGGCATAAGGAAAGCTTTTAACCACAAAGGTCACAAAGAACACAAAGGGAAAACCTATGAGAAGGCGATCCGCTCATCATTCGTCCATCCTTAGTGACCTTCGTGCCACTTCGGCAGGCTCAGTGCAAGCCTTCGCAGTAAAAAAACATGACAAACTCAAGCGAAGAACTCGTCACATTTTTCAAAGCGTTGGCAGACGCGAACCGCCTCAAGATCGTCGGTCTGCTGGCGGAGAAATCATACAGTGTGGAGGAACTTGCCGCGCTGTTGAATCTCAAGCCATCCACCGTATCGCATCATTTGGCGCGGCTCGCCGAGGCGGGGTTGGTCACCTCGCGCGCTGAAAGTTATTACACCGTGTATCAATTGGATCGTAAGACGCTGGAGGCAAGATCGCGGAGCATGTTCTCGCAAGCTGAACTTTCGACCGTCGTCGCGGATGTGGATGCGGATGCTTACGATAAAAAAGTGATCAAAGATTATTCCCGCCGCGATGGAACGTTGAAGGCGTTTCCGTCGCAACGCAAGAAATTCGATGCCATCCTCCGCTACGTGGTGAAAGCGTTCGATGTGGGAAAGCGCTACAGTGAAAAACGCGTCAATGAAATCCTTGCGCAATATCATGAAGATACAGCGACGTTGCGGCGCGAATTAGTAGGATTGGGCTTGATGAAACGCGAAGGCGGTGGGGGAGAGTATTGGAGGATATAGAAAAACAGCCCCAGGTTATGCTGTGGCTGTTTTTCTACATCTTTATTTTCGCGCGAGTTGCTCGCGGTTGACCAGTCCCTTTTGCCAGGCGTACACTGCGACCTGCGTGCGGTCGGCGAGATGCAGTTTGCTGAGGATGTTGCTCACGTGTCCCTTGACTGTGTTCTCGCTGATGACCAGTTTCTCCGCGATCTGGCTGTTGGTCATTCCGTTGGCGATCAGGCGCAGCACATCCAGTTCGCGTTCGGTGAGTTCGGTGAAGAGCGGCTGTTCGTCGCCGTTCTCACTGCGGATGTTTTGCAGGACGCGCGCCGCCACCAGCGGATGCAATGTCACTTCTTTTTGCGCGGCGCGGTGTAACGCCTCTACCAACTTTTCCATTTTCATATCTTTCAGGATATAGGAGATCGCGCCTGCCTTCAACGCGGGGAAGATGTGCACATCCTCGTGATAGGAAGTCAGCACCACGATCTGCGTGCGCGGGCTGATCTGTTTGATGCGCCGCGTAGTCTCCACGCCGTCCATGCCGGGCATGATAAGATCAAGGAGAACGATATCGGGGATGTAATCAGAGATCAGTTTGAGCGCGGCTTCGCCGGAGGCGGCTTCGCCAACCACCTGAAATTCTTTTACGGTTTCGATGTAGGAACGGATTCCGTTCCGCACCACCTCGTGATCGTCCACAATGATGACGCTGATTCGGTTGTTTTGATTATTTTGTGCCATAGCCGCTTCCTTCTCAATTTTTGATTGGCGCCTGTACCAGGATCCTTGTTCCGTGTCCCGGCGCGCTTTGGATTTGCACCGTTCCGTGAATACTGCTTACGCGTTCGCGCATCGAACGCAAGCCCATGCCGTATGATTTTTTTTCAAGGTCGAAACCGCATCCGTCGTCGGCGAGGGAGAGTTGCACTGAGTCGTGATTATAGACGAGGGAAATATCCATGCGGCGAGCTTTGCTGTGTCGCGCCACGTTGGCAAGCGCCTCTTGCGCCACGCGGTAGAGCGCTTGCTCCATTTCGAGGGGGAGGCGACGCTCGCCACGGTTGACCAACTGTATGGTGGTGTCGTTGCGGTTCTCCCATTCGTAGATGTAGTCGCGCAGGGCGGCGGGTAACCCTTTTTCTTGTAGCGCGATCGGGTAGATCTCCTGCACGAGGAAGGTTAATTCTTGAATCACATCGCTGACGAGATTTTCCGCTTCGCTGAGGTGCATCGAGACCGGGTCGCCGTTGCCGTTCAAACGACTGCGGACGGTTCCCAGTTGGGCAAGCGCGGCAAATGCTTTTTGCTTTGCCGAATCGTGCAGGTCGCGCGCGAGGCGGTTACGTTCTTCCATGACCGCCAGGTCTTTGGTCTGTTCGAAGAGTTCCATGTTGGCGATCGAGATGGACGCCCGCTGGGTGATCGCGGAGAACAGGCGGGTGATGTCGTCGCCGATCAGGTTGGGCGAGGTGAAACCGACCTTGAACACGCCGACGATTTTCCGATCGACGGTGATGGGGATTAGCGCGAAGGAGCGAATGCCCTCGTCGATCAGCGCCTGGCGAATATTCGGTTGAAATTCGTTCAACTCAATTTGTCGCACGATCACCGGTTGCCCGGTCTCAAGCACCTCGCCGATCATCCCTTCGCCTTTTTCAAATTCAAGGACGTTGAGCGTTGCGGGCGCGAAGCCTCGGCTGACGCGCGGCGTCACGCGAGTTCGTTTTTCATCCCAGGCAAAGACCACGCTTCGGTCGGCGTTGAGCATGTCCACTGCCACATCGACCAGCGTTTGAAAGACTTGATTCAAACTGACGTTGCGCAGGATGCGCTCGTCTGCCTGATAGAGCGCTTCCATTTCGCGGTTTCTGGTTTCCAGCGCGAAGGTTCGCTCTTTTACGAGACGCTCCAGAGCGCGGTTTCTATCCTGGATGGATTTTGTCCGCAAGCGGACCCCGCCCGCGACCACGAACGCCGCAAATACCGCGATGAGCGCGCGAAACCAGACGGTTTGCCAGAAGGGCGGGATGACCGTCAGCTTAATGCGGGTGGGTGTTTCACTCCAGACTCCGTCGCTGTTGGAGGCGTTTAATAGCAGGGTGTAGGTTCCCCCGGGCAGGTTGGTATAACGCCCGTTGCGCCGGGCGCCGATGAAATGCCAATTTGTGTCGAAGCCTTCGAGAGTGTAGGCGTATTGATTTTTGCCGGGTTGGTTGAAACTGAGGGCGGCAAATTCAAACTCGAACGAAGTTTGCGGGTAGGCGATGGTGATCTCGCGCAGTGTTTCCACGCTTGAGTTGCCGGCAAGCGACTGGCCCTCCTGGTCGAGCGACAACAAGGAGATTTGCGGCGGGTATGCGCTATCCGTGATTTCGAGAGGGTGGAAGACGGTCAAGCCGTCGATTCCGCCGAAGTAAAATTCGCCGTTTTTTCCTTTCGCAAACGCGTTCGAGTTAAATTCATTGCTTTGTAGCCCATCGCCGCGATCGTAATTGCGGAAGGTTTCGGTATCCGGGTCGAAGCGGGCGATGCCGTAATTGGTGCTCATCCAGAGGCGCCCATCCCCGTCTTCGAGGATTCCGTACACAGACCCGTTGGGTAGTCCGTCTTTTTCCACATAGTGAGTGAACGAATCGGTTTCGGGGTGATATAGATTCAAGCCGGTTCCGGCGGTGCCGATCCATAACCTGTCTTTCGAGTCGAGGTAGATGGAAAGGATGGAATCTCCGCTCAAACTGGACGGGTCGGTGGGTTTGTGCTGATACTGTTTTACCTCGTTGGTGACCGGGTCCATGCGGTTCAGCCCGGCTTCGGCGGTGCCGATCCATAAATAGCCCCGGCTATCCTCGGCAATGGCGAGCGGTTTGGCGCCGCTCAATGTGGATTCGTCGGCAGGGTCCGAACGGAAATGCGTGAACACGCCGGTGGTCTTATCGAAGCGGTCTAACCCGACGAAAGTGCCCACCCAAAGTTGTTTGCGGCTGTCTTCGAAAATGGCGTATACGAAGTTGGCGCTGATGCTCTCCGGGTCGGTGGGGTCGCGGCGGTAGTGGGTAAAAGAATTCAGCGCCGGGTTGTACCGGTCCAGCCCGTTGGTGGTGCCAACCCAGAGGATGCCATCGCTATCTTGGAAGATCGAGATGATCGTATCGGAACTGATACTGTCCGGGTTTTGCGGGTTGTTATAGTATTTTTTGTTCGCGCCTGTTTCCCATTGGAAACGGTTGAGCCCGGCGTCTGAAGTGCCGATCCAGGCATAGCCTTCATCATCCACATAAATGGGAAAGATAAAATTCCCGCTCAGGCTGTTCGGGTCGTCTGGGTCGTGGCGGTAGTAGGCGAACTTGTCGCGTTCCCGGTCGTAGCGATTGATCCCTCCCCCGTGCGTCCCGAACCACAGCACGCCTCCCCGGTCTTCGTAGATGGCGAGGATACTGTTATTGCTGATACTCCGTTGAAAGGTTGGATCGTTGCGATAGTGGATGAAATGGGAACGATCCGCGCTCATGCGGTCCAGTCCCTCGGGTGTGCCGATCCATAGATTTCCCGAGCCGTCGATGCGCAGGACGTTAATGGCGTCGCTGATGATCGATTGCGGCTCATCCTGATCGTGCATAAAGGAGGTGAACTTTTCTTCCACCGGGTCGAAGACGTTCAACCCGGTTTGTGTGCCGATCCACAGATCGCCATCGATCCCCTCCGCGATGGAAGTGATACGACCGCTACTGATACTGCCAGGGTAATCGGGCGCTGGCAAATAATTTGTATAAGTTTCGGAGGGCGGGTCAAACACGTTCAAGCCGCCATCGAGAGTGCCGATCCAAATGAATCCCTCAGAATCTTGAAACAACGCGCTGATGTTTTTGCTACTCAGTTTTTTAGACCTGGTCACCGGCTTTGCTTCATCCTGGTTTTTTTCCGCGTCTGAATCCAGCTCTGGAGTGACGATCAGATCGTCGTTTGTGCTGGGTTGAGGGACATGGTATGGAATATGGTGAAAGGTTTGCGTCTCCCGGTCGAACCGATCCAACCCGCTCAAGGTGCCGACCCAAAGTTGGTTTTCATTGTCGATCAGCAACGCGGTCACATGGTCGTCTGCCAGGCTGGCGCTATTCCCCTCGGTATGTTGAAAATGAGTAAATGTGCCCGCGCGCGGATCGTAGCGGTTCAACCCGCCCAGGCGCGTGCCGATCCACAGGTACCCATCGTGGTCTTCGACAATATCGTTGATCCAACCGTCGCTGATACTGTTGGGGTTGCCGGGGTCGCGCTTGAAGGTGGTGAAGTTGTACCCGTTGTAACGATTTAATCCATCCTCGGTGCCGATCCAGAGAAATCCCTGACGGTCTTGAAAGATGACTCGCCCGGAGCTTTGCGAGAGTCCCTGCTCGATGCCGAGCGTATCGAAGCGCGGGACACAATTGCAGATTGCGGGCAGGTCGGCGGGGGAGAGGCGGTCCGGTCGGACGGGGAGGCTGGTCGCAGGCGATTCAGGTTGAGGCGCGGTTTGAGGCGTTGCCCGCCCGGCGCAGGAAGCCTGCGAGAGGAGCAACAGAATCCCGATGGTGAAACCGAATCGCCTCGTCCAAATCCTGCGCATGGTGTTAATTATAGACCCGTATTCCGTATCGTGTATGAAGCCGATTTTATTCGGCTGGAGGCACAGCGCCATATCCCTCGGAGGAGGGGTTTTTCCAGATCAGGCGCGCGAGGGGAATACTACGTTCGATGATCTCTGCGAGGGAACCCAAACCATCACTCATGCGGGTGGGAAATACGCTTCGAGGCGGATGCTTGAATTTTCCGGGGTAGGTATGATGTGCGCAGGTTAGTCATGCTAATCCGCTTTGCTTTCAACGATCTCCTCACAAGAAAGCGATACGTCGGCGTCAGGCGGGATCCCGGTCTACGCAACCGGGTTTCCGCCTCGCTCGCTATAGGTTCAAAGGAGGTGGCTCGAGAATATCGCGCATGTTGATTCCTCGCATCAAGATTCACTCAAATTTTTTAGGAGAGAAGAGCATGAAAAAAAGTAAAGTATTTCACCTATTCAGCCTGCTGGTGGCGTTGAGCCTTGCGCTTGCCGCATGCGCTCCTCAACAAGCAACGGAGACCGAGGCGCCTGTGGCGGAAACCGAAGCGCCCGTTGTAACCGAAGCCCCAGCCGCAACCGAAGAACCCGCGGCGACTGCCACTACGCGCCACGGCGGTTGGTTGGATGAAATTGATATTTCCGTCGTGGCGGGCGATTCTGCCCTTTCGCAAATTCAGGCGGGCGCGATCGATTTCTTCTCGTTCAATCTTGCTTCAGACGTGTACCCCGCGATTCAGGAATCGGGTCTTTCCAGCACGCAATCGCTCGGCGGTTATTACGGGATCAGTTTGAACCCGGCGGTGTTCGAGGATGCGGCTGTGTTGAATCCATTTTCGAATCGCAAGATCCGCGAAGCCTTGAACTGGTTGATCGACCGCAATTATGTGAACCAGGAGATTTACGCCGGTGGTTCACTGCCTCGGCTGTTCCCGATCACCACAGAGTTGGTCGAATACACCAACCTGATCGACACCGCCCGCGCTTTGGAAAGCAAATACGCTTTCAATACGGAACGCGCAAAGGCTGTGATCGACGCTGAAATGCCCGCCATGGGCGCCGAACTCGGCGCGGATGGCAAATGGCAATTTAACGGCGCGCCTGTAACGTTGATCTTCCTCATCCGTTCCGATGGCGATGGCACGCGCCAGCCGATGGGTGATTACGTATCGAATCAACTCGAAAGCATCGGCTTTACCGTGGACCGCCAGTATAAGACCGCTTCCGAAGCCTTCCCGATCTGGCAGGGGACCGTTGCGGCGGAAGGTCAATGGAATTTATATACCGCCGGTTATGGTGTTTCTGGTTTGGGTTCACTGCGCGACGAGAGCGGCAACATTCAACAAAGTTACTTAAATACGAGCACGCAAGCGAGCGAACCGTTTATCTCGAATGTCTCTGATCCCGAATTCCAAAAACTCGGCGATGACCTCGCGCAAGGCAATTACGACTCGAAGGAAGAACGCGATGCCATGATGGCGCGCGGGCTCGAACTTTCGCTGGAAGATTCGCTGTTTGTATGGGTCATTGATCAAAAGACCTATGCGCCTTACGCCAACAATGTGCAAGTGACATATGATCTCGCGACCGGTCCCGAATCTACAAACGTCGGTCCGTACAACTTGCGCTTCAAAGATCAAGAAGGCGGCACGATGAAGATCGGCACAAACGACCTGTTCACCGAGCCATGGAATTCGGTCGCCGGAAGCAACTGGATCTGGGATGGTTTTGTCAGTCGTATGACCACGCAGGGCAGTTCCAATATCACCGGCGCGGGCGGTTTGATGGCTGATCCGTATACCGGGCTTGCCTATCCTCAGCGTATTGCCAGTGCCGAATTGACTTATAAGGAAGGTTTGCCGATCAATCAGAGTCTCGATTGGTTGACCGTGACTGCGGCGCCCCAAGTGGATGTTCCCGCCGACGCCTGGATCGATTGGGACGCGACCGAGCAACGCTTCATCACAGTCGGCGAGAAGTATCCCGACGGTCTGACAGCCAATGTCAAAAGCCTGGTTGTGTATCCCGATGATTTGTTCGAAACGGTGAAATGGCACGATGGCAGTCCGCTTTCTGTGGGCGATTTTGTGATGAACATGATCCAGAGTTTCGACCCCGGTAAACCGGAAAGCAAAATGTACGATGAAGCGCTGGCATTGAGCATCAACGCCACGCTCGCGGCATTCAAAGGGTATCGCATCGTTTCCACCGACCCGTTGACCATCGAAGCGTATTCCGATACGTACAACACCAACGCGGAACTCAACATCTTAACTCTCTGGCCTCAGGACCTTTATGGTTTAGGGTATGAGAACAGTTGGCCCGTGCTGGCAGTGTCTAACCTCGCAGAAGTGAATGGCGAACTGGCATATTCGGAAGATAAAGCCGGAACGCTTGAAGTGGAACAAACCAACTGGGTGGGCGGCCCGAGCCTCGAAATTCTCGGCAAGTATCTCGATCAGGCGGCGGCTGAGTCGCATATTCCGTACGCCGCGACCATGAGTCAATTTATGACCAAAGAAGAAGCCGACCTCCGCTACGCCAACCTCAAGCAATGGGTTGCGGATCATGGTCACTATATGGTTGGCACGGGTCCCTATTATCTCGACCAGGCGTTTCCCACGGAAAAATCGGTTGTCCTTAAGCAGTTTGCCGATTTCCCCGATCTCGCCGATCGTTGGGCGCAATTTAGCGAGCCAAAGTTGGCGACGACCCTGCTGGATGGGCCAGGGCAGGTCAAATCGGGCGATGAAGCGACGTTCGATGTGGCGATCAATTTCAAAGATCAGCCATATCTGCTCTCCGATATCGCGCGGGTGAAATACATCCTGTACGATGCGAGCGGCGCGGTCGTGTCGGTGGGCGATGCCACCGCAGTCGCCGACGGTCAGTATCAAGTGACGCTGACCGCGGAGGAAACGAAGAAACTCTCCACTGGCTCAGCCAGGCTCGAAGTGGCGGTGGTGCCGATCCCTGTGGCGATCCCTTCGTTCACCTCGTTTGATTTTGTGGCGGTTCCGTAGGATTTGACGATTGAAGACTCACAGGGACGATCCGTTTTCGTCCCTGTGAGTTCATTCAAGAAAATGAGCGAGGCATGCATGGCAGTGATAACCCAACCCACAACCGATTCGTTGGTTTCCCAGAGATCGACGCGCTACGGCTCGTTGCTCCGTATCTTGCGATATTCCATCACGCGCCTGTTGACGTTGTTCGTCACCGTCATCATTGGCATTTATCTCACCATCGTCATCGCCAATATGGGCGGCTATGTGGATGAGATCATGCGCGGAGAGATTCGAGACCGCGTCACGCAGGCGATCATCAACAGCCCCGCGGGACAAGCCATGGACCTCGAAGTTCGCCAGCAATTGATTAAAGACAAGATCGCCTCGGAGGAAAAACGCATGGGCTTGGATGTGCCCATCGCGGCGCGGAATGCGCGCTATCTTGCGAACGCGCTGACCTTGAACCTGGGGCGCGCCATGAATATGACCAGCGACTCGGGGTCGAAGCAGGTGCGCCTCATCTTGCTGGAGCGCCTGCCCGCCACGCTGTTATTAATGGGCATCTCGCAATTATTCCTGTTTTTCTCCAGCATTCTGCTCGCTTTAAATCTTTCCCGCAAGTATGGAAATTTTTGGGACAAACTGGTCGTTGCATTATCGCCGACCTCCGCGGTGCCGCCCTGGTTTTACGGCATCTTTCTCATTCTGATCTTTGCGGCATTGTTGAAAGTGTTGCCTTTCGGCGGCATGGTGGATTCCCCCCCGCCCTCCAACCCGTTCGATTACTCCTTGAGCCTGCTTAAACATTTGATCCTCCCCACCTTCTCTCTTGTGCTAAGTTCGTTTTTTCTGAGCATTTATAACTACCGCACGTTCTTCCTGATTTACTCCAGCGAAGATTACGTGGATATGGCAAAGGCAAAAGGTTTGCCCGCCCGCGATGTGGAACGGAAGTATATTTTGCGCCCCACGCTTCCCAACATCATCACCAATTTTGCCCTGCTCATCATCACGCTATGGACGGGCGCGACCATCACCGAAACGGTCTTCCTGTGGCCCGGGCTGGGGCGCGCGCTCTTTCAGGCGATCGGGTTATATGACATTCCTATCATCGTCGGCTCGACCATTATTTACGCCTATCTGCTTGCCATGACAGTATTTCTGCTCGATTTCACGTACTCTCTCGTTGATCCGCGCGTAAAAGTTGGGGGCTGAGATGACCGCGCTGAAAAATTCGATTCAAAAGTTTTTTTATTACCCATCCGCTGTGTTTGGATCGTTCGTCGTTCTCCTGCTTGTGTTACTGGCTGTGTATGCCATGCTGAAGATTCCGTATCGCGAAGCCATCCGCCTGTGGCGAGGAGGGGAGGAAGTCTGGTATCAAAACCCGAAGTTTGCCGCGCCCGCATGGATCAATTATTTCTCGTCCACACAATACGCCGAATCGTTCTCGGTCACTACCAGAGATGGAAGCCTGACCGGCGAATTCACGCCCGGCGCGGAAGGCACAGGCGAGTTGCTCGCCAACTATGCCTTCGATTTCACCTATGATACCTACCCGCAGGATATGATCCTGTATTTCAAATCGAGCTACGCCGAGAAGCAACCATTCGTTTCGCTCGAATGGCTCACCCCCGATGGGCAAACGATACGCATCGCAAACATGGCGATCGGCAAGGAATTTACCTATCGTTTCGCCCAGGATGAAAAACTCAAAGCCCGCCTCAAAACGGACGATACGATCGCCTCGCTCTTCTCGGACCGTGAAACTGGTTCGCCGGTCAAGGGGCAGTATCGTCTCCTCATCACCGCCACCACCTTTGAGCCCGACTCGCGCGTAGATGCCGAATTCGTCTTTCATGGTCAGGTCTATGGGTTGGCGGGCACCGATCAGGCGCGCCGCGATCTGATGGTGCCGTTATTGTGGGGCGCTCCCGTTGCGTTGACGTTCGGCTTGATCGCCTCGCTCGGTTCCTCGGTATTGACGATGATCATCGCCGCGCTGGGCGCGTGGTATTCAGGCTGGGTCGATGAATTGATCCAACGCATTACCGAAGTGAACCTTGTTCTCCCCTTCCTGTCCATTCTCATCATGATCGGCACGTTCTACTCGCGTAGTCTGTGGGTGATCCTCGGCGCAACCATTGCCCTGAGTATTTTTACCGGCGCCATCAAGGGGTTTCGCTCGATATTTCTCCAGGTGAAGCAATCCATGTACATTGAGGCAGCGCGCGCCTATGGGGCAAGTGGAATCCGCATCGTGTTCTTTTACCTGATCCCGCGCATGATCCCATTGCTGATCCCGGGGCTGGTTTCCTCTGTGCCAGCCTTTGTCTTCCTCGAAGCCTCGTTGGCGGTCCTGGGCTTGGGTGACCCGGTCCTGCCGACCTGGGGCAAGATCATTCAGGATGCCAATATGAACGGCGCGTTGTATCGCGGCTATTACTACTGGATCCTGGAACCGACCATCCTGCTCATGATCACTGGCCTGGGGTTTGCCATGCTGGGCTTTGCCCTGGATCGTATCTTCAACCCCAAATTGAGAGACGCATGAACCAAACCACATCGAGCAAACTCCTTCAGATCGAAAAACTCGAACTGCATTTCAAAACACGCGGCGGCGCGGTGCAAGCCGTAGACGGCGTCAATTTCACGCTCGACTCGAATCGCGCGGTCGTCGTTCTCGGCGAATCGGGTTGCGGGAAGAGTTCGTTGGCGAAAGCCATGCTCCGCCTCCTGCCGCGCAATGTGGATAAATACGACGGCAAGGTATTCTTGCAGGGCGCGGATGTGATGGAATTCGATGATGAGGAATTCCGCAAGAATGTCCGCTGGCTGGGCATCTCGCTGGTGCCGCAAGCCGCGATGAATGCCCTCAACCCGGTCATCCGCGTTGGAGAACAGGTGGCGGAACCCGCCATCATTCATTTGGGACTGAGCAAAGCCGAAGCCATGCACCTCGCGCAAACAATGTTCCAGCATGTGGGCGTGCCGCAGGATTTTGTCAGCCGCTACCCCTTTGAGTTGAGCGGCGGGATGCGTCAGCGCGTGGCCCTGGCGATGGCGCTCGTCACCAGCCCCAGCCTGATCGTCCTCGATGAGCCGACCTCCGCCCTCGACCTGCTTACCCAAGCCAACATCATGAACGTTCTCAAACGGATCAAACACGAACTTGGCACATCCTTTATTTTGATCACGCATGATATCGCCACCTCCAGCGAACTGGCGGACGAGGTTGCCATCATGTACGCCGGTCAGATCGTGGAGACCGGTCACGCGAGAGATTTCTTTCCCGCGCCGCTTCACCCGTATTCGCAGATGTTGATGGCGAGCGTGCCGCGCCTGCGCAGCGAATCGAACCCGATGTTTATTACCGGCCAGCCGCCCAGCCTGATCAGCCCTCCAAAGGGGTGCCGTTTTGCGGCGCGGTGCCCGTTCCGATTTGAAAAATGTGTCGAAGAACCGCCCGTGTTTGAAAAGAATGGGCGAAGCGTCAAATGCTGGTTGCACGCTTGAGAATCGCGGAACCAACCATAGGAGTACCGAGGCATGATTACCGACTTGCGCGAGGCGATGATGAGCATTGAAAAAATCAACGAGGCACAACCGTTGCTGTCTGTGCAGGATCTGCGCGTGTGGTACGAATTGCGCCGGTTTGGCTTTGGGCATGCTGGGTATGTTAAAGCGGTGGATGGCGTCAGTTTTGAGCTGGCAGAAGGGGAGACGGTGGCAGTCGTCGGAGAATCGGGATGCGGGAAATCCAGCCTGATGAAAACCATCCTGGGGTTGAACATGCCCACCAGCGGGGGAATCGTTTTTGATGGAGAAAATCTCTCGGAGCTACAAGGCGGCGGGTTGCAGAAATACCGTTTCAAGATCGGGTATGTGCAACAAGATCCGTATGGCGCCTTGCCGCCGTTCATGAGCGTGCAAACGATTTTGGAAGAACCGCTCATCATCAGCGGGTTGAAGGGCAGGGAGGAGCGGTTGTCGCGCATCCACAAAGTGATGACGGAAGTGAAGCTCCATCCGGTGGATGACTTTTTGCCGAAATTTCCGCACATGCTCAGCGGTGGACAACAGCAACGCATTGTGATCGCTCGGGCAATGTTGCGCGAACCGAAGTTGATCGTGGCTGATGAACCAGTATCGATGCTCGACGCCTCGGTGCGCGTCGAGATTTTGAAACTCATGCATGCCTTGCAGGAATCTCACGGTCTTTCCGTGATCTACATCACTCACGATCTCTCGACGGTGAAATATTTTTCTCAGCGTATTTTTGTGATGTATGCGGGGAATCTCATCGAAAAAGCGGATACGCGCCGCCTGCTTGAGAACCCCCTGCATCCGTACACGCATGCGTTGCTCGCCGCCACCTCCGACCCCGATGCGCGTAACGCTGATTCGTTCAAGGAAGTGCCGCCCGGCGAGCCGCCGAGTCTTGTGAACCCGCCGAAAGGTTGCCGCTTCCACCCGCGTTGCGCCAGGGCGATCGCCGGGTTATGCGACCAGAAAGAGCCGCTAGACTTTGAGCCTGAGCCGCATCATTTTGTGGCGTGTTGGTTGTATCAACCGCAATGACACACCCCCGCTTTCTCCTCTTGTTTGGCGTGACCCTGATGCTGACGGGTATCGTCCTGCCGTTCCTCATGGTGATTCACGTTCTCGAATCAACTTTCATGTTGAACTTTTTCTCGTGGGGCGCCTCAGTCGCCGGGCTGGCGTTTGGCACGATCGGCTTTGCGCTGTATGCGCGAATCAGGAAATAGACTCGGTTGGAAATAGTTCTTGACGCAGTTGCGCGGCGTCAAGGCAGGCGGCTCGACCAGTCGCCTGAACTTACGTGAGGCGCTGGTGATTTGTAATAAGCGCAAAGCATTTGTTGGACGCGAAATATGATGTGATGTTGCGGATCCAGGATTCGAAGAAAGTTTCATAAACAAAAAAGGAGCGCTGCTTCAAAAGCAGCGCTCTTTTTTTGTTTGAAAAACGATTACGGCGTCAAGGTGCGCACGAACGCAATCGCTTGCCAGATCTGTTCTTCGGTGAGAATACCCGCCCACGGCGCCATGGAGGTGCCGGGCTTGCCGGTGTTCACGCGCCAGAACAAGTAATCATCAGAAGCGCGTTGTTGCAACTCGCCCAGGTTCTTCGGTTTCGGGTCGAGCGCCGCGCCTGCCGGACCATCGCCATGGCCTTGCGGTCCGTGGCACGGTTCACAGTTCACTTGAAAGACCTTTGCGCCTTCCGTTGCCGCATCGGCTCCGAGCGGGTTGGTCTTGCCGGCGAAATCGGCCGGTACGGGTTCCAGGGTGGCTGTTGCTTCAGAATTCCCACCGCCGCCGCATGCCGCCAGAATCATTGTGGCGACCACAAGGATTGAGAGTAGTAGAGCGAACTTCTTCATTATTATTAACCTCCGGGTTGAATATGGATAAATTGTATGAGATTTACATGGGATTGTCAAAGTGACAATTGTTACCCCTGCGGCATGATGATTGTCTGTGGGCTGACGGAGGCGAAAAACCGCAAGGTGAAGATCAGCCGTCCATCGAGACATGAAGCGAATTTTTATAACTAGAGCCATTTTGTCCAATACTGATAAATGTCATATCACATCCTGTGACATTCTTCACATTTGTTTTGTAACCTACAATGCTATGATTGGACAAATTTTTAGGCTTTGGAAGTTGAACAACTACTAAAGGAGAATGCCATGTCCAAGAAGGAAAAGCAAGAGCACGAACCCGTATCGCTGGGTCAGAAGATATTCGATAATATCTGGTTGTTGTTCCTGCTGTCTTTGCTCATCAGCACATTGATCTACAATGTGTGGGGAATTTCGAACCTGTTGAGCATTCCCCCGGCGCCCTAGCCGAACATCACAAAAGGAGAATTGAAATCATGTTAGCGCCTGAACAAAATTGGTGGAAGCCGTTAGGTCGCCTCGAGAAGACATGGCTCACTGTGGCTCTCGTCTGGTGCATTTTCTTAACCGTGATGATGCCGCTCTGGTATTACATGGGCAAGCAGAACGTGCCCGCGGAGACGTACCGCACTACGCCGCAACAGTATGCCGCAACGGTGAATGAATTTGTAGCCCAGTATCAAGTGGGGGAGGAGAACAGCGTTCCGGTGGTGGCGCCGCCGCCCGGCAGCGACGTGTACATTCGCGCCAGCGCCTGGCAGTGGTATCCCATCCTGCAATTGGAAAAAGGCAAAGAATATCGCCTGCATATTTCCTCCATGGATTACGCGCACGGCTTTTCTCTGCAGCCCGTGAATATCAACCTGGAAGTTCTGCCGGGTTATGATTACGTTGCGACGATCACGCCAACCTCTTCCGGCGAGTTCACCATCGTTTGTAATGAATATTGTTATCTTGGTCACCACACCATGGTGGGCAAGATCATCGTGAAATAGGAGAAGATGCAATGGCAACTCTTGCGCCTACATTCCCTTGGGCGAAGGACTCGAAGGACGACTATCGCACCTGCCCGGTCCTCACCCTAAAAGTGGATATGCACGCCGAACGCCTGATCATCGCCAACGCGGTGATGGCGGTCGTCACCTTGACCCTCGGCGGGATCGCCGCGCTGTTGATCGCGCTCACGCGCTGGCAGGCGATCCACCTGCTGGATGCTACCTGGTTCTATCGCTTGCTAACCCTCCACGGCATCGACATGCTCATTGCCTGGATGGTCTTTTTCGAGATGGCAGGCTTGCACTTCGGTTCGACCGTGTTACTCAATGCGCGGCACGCCGCGCCCAAAGCCGCCTGGCTCGGTTTCATCCTCATGACCGTCGGCGGGCTGATGGCGAATTTCGTCGTGTTGTTCGACGCGAAGAACACCGTGGCATATACAGCCTACCTGCCGCTCAAAGCCAGTCCCTTGTTCTACTTGAGTTATATTCTGTTCGCGGTCGGGGCGTTGATCGCGGTGATCACCTTCTTCATCAACATTGTGGTCGCCAAACGCGAAAAGCGTTTTGAAGGTTCGTTGCCGCTTGTGGCTTTTGGTTTCATGACCGCCGCCATTCTGGCGACCTACACCCTGCTTCAAGGCGCGGCGGCGGTTGTGCCGGCGTTCCTCTGGTCGTTGGGCGTGCTTCCTAGTTTTGATCCGGGTATCTACCGCAACTTCTTCTGGGGTTTCGGGCATCCTGCTCAACAAGTGAACCTCGCGGCGATGATCTCGATCTGGTATTCGCTTGCTCAGATCACCGTTGGCATTCGCCCGGTGAACGAAAAGTTCTCGCGTCTTGCGTTCGTGTTGTACCTGTTCTTCATTAACTTAGGTTCGGCTCACCACTTGCTGGTGGACCCGGGTCTGTCGTTCTCGTGGAAGGCGGTCAACACCTCCTACGCTATGTACCTCGCCGTGCTTGGTTCGATGATGCACGCGTTCTCCATCCCCGCCGCGTTGGAAGTTGCGTTGCGCGCCAAAGGTTTCAGAAAAGGCTTGTTTGGCTGGCTCCGTAACGCCCCGTGGGGCGAACCGGGCTTCGCCGCCCTGGTCGTTTCCATGGTCATGTTCGGCTGGATCGGCGGAGTGACCGGCGTGGTGATCGGCACCGAGCAAATCAACCTGCTGGTTCACAACACCATGCGCTTGCCGGGTCACTTCCACGCCACAGTGGTATCTGGAACGACAACCGCCTTCATGGGCTTCACCTACTATGTGATCCCGCTCATCTTCCGCAAGGAACTGAAACTCAAGAAGTGGGCGGTCTGGCAACCCTATGTGTTTGGCTTTGGCATGCTCCTCGTCTCCCTTGGCATGATCGTCAGCGGCTTGCAAGGCGTTTCGCGCCGCAACTGGGACATCACCTTCGCTGGCGTCGTCCCCGGCACCATTGAGTTATCGCTTGCCATCTTCGGCATCGGCGCGATCATTGCGGTCATCGGCGGCATCATGTACGTCGCCATCGTGCTGACCTCCATCCTCACCGGCCCGCGCCTCGAAGCGAGCAAACTGCTCCTCGTTTCCGGCGACAACAACCCCGTGCTTGAATCCACGAAGTTGACCGAACACGATATGGAAAGCAAGCAAAATCAACCGAAAGGCTCTTTTGTATTGGTCATTGCCTTCCTCGTTTGGTTTGCGGTCTACTATCTGACAAATTGGTGGCTCCTCGGGCGCACGTGGTTCATCCGATAGTTTGAATCAAAAAACTTCGGAGGTCGCAAGACCTCCGAAGTTTTCTCGTGTATATTTGTACATTTGCGGTAAACAATGTTGGCTTCGTTGCTGTTGGGCTTGTTAGGCAGTCTGGGTCACTGTGTGGGGATGTGCAGCGCTGTTGTGATTCTATTCGACCGCCAGCCCGTATTTCAAAATAAAGTCGCCTGGGCGCTTGCGCACGCCGGGCGTATCACCACCTACTCGGTTCTCGGCTTGATCTTCGGCGCCTTTGGTCAAGCCCTCTGGTCGCTCGACAAACTGCAAGCCGCGCTTTCGATCCTCTTTGCCCTCGTCGCCTTTTACATGGCATCCGCATTTATTGGATTAACTGCCTCGCCCGAACTTTTATTCTCTTCTTTGACTCAACGCTGGGGACGCGCCATCCGCGCCTTCAAAACCGCTTCGCTCCCGACCTCTTACCTGCTCGGCCTCCTCTGGGGACTCCTCCCGTGCGGCTTGGTCCTCACCGCGCTAGTGACGGCGATCGCATCCAAGTCGGCTGTCTTTGGCGCGCTCAACATGCTTGTCTTCGGCATTGCCACTGTTCCCAGTTTATTCGCAGTAAAATGGCTCGCCAATAAAACTCACTCGCGCATCTGGTCGCGCGGACTCGCCGCCTTCGTCATGATGCTCTTCGGCTTTCAATTTGCCATGCGCGGGTTTGCAGTGATCGGCTGGGTAGACCATCTGATGATCGGTGAGATGATGGTATGGTAAAGGATGTATATAGGTAACCACGTAAACAAGTAGACACGTATCCCGTAACTCGTATCACGTAACTTGTACCTTGCAACTCGCACCACATAACACACACCCATGCAACTCGCCAACTACCCCACCACGCAACTACTCTCCACCTGCTCCCTGTGCGGATTGACCACCCTGCATCCGCTCACCAACGAGCAAGGAGACATCTTCTGCTGTCCCTCATGCAGAGAAGTGGCGGCATTGCTGGCAGAGTCTCCATCAACGCCCGTGACGAAAACGGCGAGCGCGGAAAACGCTGAAACGATCACCCTCAGCCTCAATGGGATGTGGTGTTCCTCGTGCGCGTGGCTGGTCAGTGAACAACTCAAACGGACCAAAGGAGTGGTGAACGCTGAAACAAGTTTTATTCAGGGGCAAACCAACATCACGTTCGATGGCGCGATCACCAATCCCAAAACGCTCAAAAAACGGATCCGCTCGCTCGGTTATCGAGCCACGCTTCCCGACGAAAAACCCTACGATGAGGAAGATGCGTTTTTCACAAGCCTGCTCATCGGCGGCGTGATGGTACTGCACGACATGATCGTGGGCGCGGGGATCTACGCGCGCGAAATTTTCAACTGGGCAACGCCCGAATCGCAACCGCTCGTCGATTTCTTCCAAGTGATGATGATGGTCACAAGCATCCCCGTGTTGCTTCTGCTTGGCTTGCCCATTCTGCGCGCGGGTTTTGCGAGTTTACTGCGTGGGCAACCCAACATCCACACCCTCATCATGATCGGAACGTTTTCGGCGTTCGGCTTATCCGTCCGCAATTTGATCGTGGGTCATGGCGGGCTGTATTTCGACACCGCTACCATGCTCATCTTTTTAGTTTCAGTGGGGCGTTGGCTTGAAATGCAAGCGCATAAATCGAGTAACACCGCGGTGATGAAATTGCTCGAACAAATTCCAGAGACCGCTTGGGTTGTCACCGGTGAAGCGGATAAGGAAGTGAGTGTTGCCGATCTCAAACCCGGCATGCGCGTCCGCGCGAAGCCCGGCGGACGTTTCCCGGTGGACGGTTTGATCGCCACCGGGGAGGGCGATGTGGACGAGTCGTTGCTGACCGGCGAACCCAAACCCGTGACTCACCGAGCAGGCGACGTGGTCAAAGCCGGGACGATCAGCCTGGACGGCAGTTTTGAAGTGATCGCCACGGCTGTTGGAGAGTCGACCATGGCCGGTCAGATCGGACGCCTGCTTCACGAGGCGTTGTGGGCGCGTTCTCCGCTCGAACGAACGGTGGACAAACTCTCCGCGTGGATGACGCCCGCCGCGTTGACGCTTGCCGCAATCGCGTTCCTCGTGTGGAGTCACATCGGCGGCGCGGAAAAGGGATTGATCGTCGCCCTATCTGTGTTGCTGATCGCCTGCCCGTGCGCGTTGGGGCTTGCCACACCGTTGACTCTTTGGCTCTCGCTCCAACGCGCCGCCGAATCGGGCGTGATCCTGCGAAGCGCCGCCGCGCTCGAACGACTGGCGAAAGTGAATCGGGTCTTCTTCGACAAAACGGGAACTTTGACTCAACTGCCGATGAAAGTGCATGGTGTGTTTTTGGGAAAAGATGAATCGAATAAGAAAGTGGAAAGTGGAAAGTGGTTTTTGGAAGTGGTTGCTTCTATCGAGAATGAATCCGAACACCCGCTGGCGAAGGCGATCGTGGAGTATGCCAAAGCGAATCAAGTTGAACTCATCAAGCCTGAATCGTTCAAAGCCATTCCCGCGTTTGGCGTGACAGGAAAATTACCAAGTACCAATTACCAAATTACAATCGGCTCTTCTCGCCTGATGTTTGCCGAAGGGTTGGAGATGCCGGACGAAATCGGCGACCAGGCTGAGGCGTGGAAAGAAGCGGGGCGCGTCGTCGTCTATGCGGGGTGGGAAGGGCAAGTCCGCGGCATCCTGTCTTTGGATGAAACCATCCGCGATGAATCCAGCGAGGTTTTGAATCAACTGCAATCGCGCGGGTTAGCCCTCGGCGTGTTGACCGGCGATGAGTTAAGCGCGGGCGAACGCTGGCAGAGTGTGTTGGGAATCCCTGTGCAAGCGGCGCTGACGCCCGATGAAAAAATGAAGCGGCTCGCCGAGAATGCCGCGATGGTCGGCGATGGAATTAACGATGGACCCGCGCTCGCCTCGGCGACGGTGGGCTTGGCGATGAATCACGGCGCGGATGTGGCTCGTTCCGCCTCCGACATTGTGTTGATGCGCGACGATCTGCGCGTGATCCCGTGGCTGTTCGATCTGTCGCGCGAGGCGATGCGGCGCGTGCGGCAAAACCTCGGCTGGGCTGTGGTGTACAACATCGTCGGTGTTGCGCTTGCGATGGCTGGGCTGTTGCAACCTGTGTTTTCCGCGTTTGCGATGGTGGCGAGCAGTATCTTCGTCACGTCGAATGCGATGAAGATGAATAGATTTCCATTATTGACCGAAGAAACCCCGGTGGTCGAATCGTGAGTCTGCTGGGCGAAATTGCTACTTGAAACCATTAACGATACAAAGGAACCGATGACTAAAAAACTCTATTCTGAACGGCGCTTCATACGCGCCTTTGAAAAAGGTTGGATCTCTGTGGAGGGGGTCGTCAGCCGCTTCGTCAAATCGGATTTCAATCCGTTCCATCATCTCGGCACGCTCACGATCTTTATGTTGGTGGTGTTGATCGCCACCGGCGCGTACCTGACTCTTTTCTATCGCCCCGGCGCGGAAGTGGCGTACGATACGGTGGCGAAGATCAGTTCCACCTGGTACGGCTCGTTGATCCGCAGTGTGCATCGCTACGCCTCCGACGCGATGATCATCCTCATCGTCCTGCACTTGTGCCGCATGTTTTTGGGCGACCGTTTCTGGGGTCCGCGCTGGCTGGCGTGGACGAGCGGCTGGATCATGTTGGCGATGGTGTGGCTGACCGGCACGTTCGGCTATTGGATGATCTGGGACGAGCGCGCCCAATGGATGACCGAATTCATGATGAAAAATATCGCGGGCTATTCCGGTCTGACGTATATCTCGACCGACCTCGCCTCGCGCACATTTTCGAACTTCGTCATCATCCTGTTCCTGCATTTGTTCGTGCCGCTCATTGCGTTTTTTGCCATCAATATTCACAGTTTGCGCCTCTCGCGCGCCCGCTGGTGGACTCCGCGCTGGGCGGCGTTTCAGGCGTTGGTTGGGCTGATCGTCCTTTCGTTGATTAAGCCCGCCATGTCGTATCAGCCCGCCGATCTCAATCGCATGGTCGAATCGGTGCCGGTGGACAGCCTGTATCTCATCCTTCTGCCTCTAACGGATATGTGGGGGAACGTCATCTTTTGGGGATTGGCGATCCTGCTTGTGGGGAGCCTGTTCTTCCTCCCGTGGCTTGCCTCCGGTCGTGACAATGGTCCCGCGATCGTCACCGACGCGAAATGCACGGGTTGCACGCTGTGTTATACCGATTGTCCGTATGATGCCATCCGTATGGTGGAACGAAACGACGATTCGGGATACCCGAAGCTGGCGGTGGTGAATGCGAGTCAATGCACGGCTTGCGGGATCTGTGTGGGCGCGTGCCCGGTCGACGCGTTGGATTTGAAAGGCGGCTATAACGGCGAGCAGGTCTTTGGCGTGGTGAAGGGCGCGCTGAAACGCGAAGTGAAAGACGGGCATCCCGTGACGGTGTTGTTTGCCAGCCAGCGAACCCAAACGCTGGGCGGCTTGCCCGCGAAGTTAAACGTCAATGAGGAGAAAGCCTCAGTCGGCGTGACAGATTGGGGGTCGGAGGATTCGGCGCGGGTCGTCACAGCGGTGTTGCCGAGCATTGGCGCGGTCAACATCGATTGGATCAAGTCCCTGCCAAACGAAGGCGCGCGCGACGTTGTGCTGTTGTCGTCTCCATACTACGACAATGTGAACCGTGAAGACGCCTATTCGATTCTGAATCGGTTAAACAATCGTCCCGCGTTGGTGGGGGAAGGGTTGCATTGGCTGGAAGCCACGCCGACCGACCCGAAGCCTGTGGAAAAACTGCTCGATGAGTTGCATAGCGAGGCGGGTCAGAAAAATAAACCTCAACCGATCCTGCCGGAGATCAAGCAACGCAACAAACTTGCGCCGTCGCTGGTGGGCGGATTGCTTGGCACAGTTTTGTTGTTGGGCTTGTTTGCGCTCGCCCTGCCGTTGGACATCCGCACGGGAATGGCGGCGGCGGACGAATCCGCTTTGCGCATTGCGGTGGATGCGAAAGGCAAGGTGGAACTTGCCGAAATCCCCGAGGGAATCACCCTGCCCGAAGGCGCCGACCCGGAGAAGATCTTCGGCGGCACGCATTACCCCATGAGCGTGCGCGTTGTCATTGACGGCGAGACCGTCTTCGAAGATGTCTTCAAACCGACCGGCGTCAGCGGCAATGGGCGCATCGCCGCGCTCGAGTTCGTCGAAGTGGACTCTGGAACGCGCCTCGTGGAAGTATTTATCAAAGATGATTCAGATGAATACCGATTGGCGTTTTCGGGCGAAGTGAATTTTGAAAAGGGACAGGTGAGTATTCTGGCGTACGACGAAAAGACGGATATGTTCGTGTTGAGATAAAGAGTACAGTTGCCGTATGATGAAAGAACTCCGAGGCTTAGACTGCACCCAATAGACAAGACAAAAAAAGAAAGCCCGCCCGGTCAACTCGACAGGCACCTGGTTTCAAAAGGCGTCTGTCGAGTTTTCAATTGTATCCTCTCGTAGTTGTAAAAGTAGATGTATTCGTCAATGAGCTGCTCCATTTCTTTAAAGGTGGGTTTTTTGAAGCGTCGCAGGTACTCTTCTTTGAGGTGTCCAAAGAAGTTTTCCATGGGAGCATTGTCCCAGCAATTGCCCCGCCGTGACATGGAAGGCGTGATTTGACATTCTTTTGTCAGGACATCATGATAGTCCTGCGAGGTATATTGCGCGCCTTGATCGCTGTGCAGGATCAATCCAACTGTGACTTTTTCTTTTTGTTTGGCTTGTCGCACCGTGCGCAGGACCAGAGCCACCGAAGGAGTGAGCGCACAGCCATGGGCTACAATAAAGTTGTCGTACAGGTCTTTGATCGTGGATAGATAACACCAACCTTGTTGAGTAGCAATATAGGTAATATCGGTGACCCATTTTTGGTTAGGTTGGCAGGCTGTGAACTCGCGGTTGAGCACATTCTCATAGCGATGGTATGTGCCCAATTCAGTCACCTTCTTGTAGATTTTGCGTTGGCGGGCAACTGAGCGAATGTTCATCCTATTCATGAGCCGCAAAACCGCTTTCGAGTTGATCTGTACTTCTTTGTGTTTGCGGAGCCATAACGTAATCCGACGATAGCCATAGGTCTTATGAGATTTCTCATAGGCTTCCTGGATCAATTGCTTGCGTTTCGCATCTGGGTCGCAAACCTCCCCATGCTTGACCACCCAAGCATAGTAGGCAGCTCGCGAAACACCAAAGAACTCACACATCGCTTTCACGGGGTATTGTGCTCGTTGGTGATAGATAATCCGATATTGCGCTTCGCGAGCGCCTCTTTCCGCAATTCGGTATGAAATTTTTTTAGCAGCGCGTTCTCCATGCGTAAACGTTCCAGTTCGGATTGCTCACTGTCACGCTTGCGTGGTCGCCCTTTCGGCTTCTTCAAGGCATTGACTCCGCCGCGTCGATATAACTGACCCCATTCCTTCACCGCCGATGCATTCGCAATCCCTAACAACTCCGTAATCTCAGCTCGTGTTTTGCCCTCCTCATAGTAGAGCCGCACAGCCTCCAGCTTCAATTCCACGGGATACGATTTCATTCCTTTTTTACCTGACATAAAAGCACCTCCTGTGCCATTTTCTCACAGGAGGGCTTTCTTTTCGTGTCCGCTTTTAGGGGTTCAGTTCAGCTTGCTCTCGGAGTTCTTTTTTACTTGGTTGTGTATCGCCCGGCTTCTTCTTGGACTTTTTTCAATTTCATGACCAACTTCAATGCCTCGTTTACCGCTTTTTCATTCGGAAAAGCTTTTGCCACTTCTGGTTCCAGCAACACGATATTGGTTCCCGCGCGGTAACGCGCCGCGTACTTGCCCCGCATACCTCCTTTGAGCAAGGATTTCAAATCATATTCGGGACGAAGTTCATCGCTCAGTTTAGATTTCTTCTTCATATGTTTTTCGCAAAATCAGGAAGTTGCTTTTTTCCGATACGCCACAAAGAACACGACGAGGATCACAACCAGCACAGCCAGCGGAAGCCACGTCAACAAGGCGCGTTGTTTGAGGGCGGAGAGGAACGGCTCTTTCGCCGCCGGGTCGGCTAAGAACCACTTCTTGTCATACTCGGACGATCCCTCTCCTATACCATTGTAGTAGACATACCCGGTGTAGGGATAATATTGCAGGCTGTCGAACGGCGCCTCTTTGTTGTTCACCACGTACGAGCGGATGATTTGGTAGCCTTCGCCGGGATCGGCGGGCGCGTCAACCGCGCCTTTGGAAAAATCGCCAAAGGCAAAGAAGCTTTGAGTCAAGACGGGGTTCGAGATGGTCAGTTCGCCGGTGATGCCCGGTCCGCTGACGGTGATGTAGGTGAATTCTCCCTTGGCAAGCGCCGACATGGAAGGGATGAGAATCAGCAGGGCGGCAATGACCCATGATATTTTTTTCATGTTAGATTTCCTTTGCGTCCAACGCGCGGAGGCGGTGGATGAAATAGACGCCGAGAGCGAACAGCCCAATGGCGGTGGCTTGATGGAGCAGGGCAATGACGATGTTCACGAACGACAGGATCGTGAGCACGCCGAGCGTGATCTGCAAAACGACCGCGCCCGCAAGATGGAAGAGTCCTTTTTTGATCTTGTCTTGATAATTCTGCTTGCGCGCGCTGTTGTACATGAAGAACGCGGCGATCAACACGGCGAAGGCGAACCAGCGATGGATGAAGACGATGGTCTGCGGCATTTCGAATATGTTGATGAACGAGTTGAACAGGTTGGGCGGGATGAGTTTGCCGAACATGAGGGGCCACGTGCTGGAAACATGACCGGCTTTGAGACCCGCCGTCATGCCGCCGTAGGTGATCTGCAAAACCAGCAGGATGAAATACAGCAGGGCGAACTTCGAGGAGGCAGACCAGCGCGCTTGCTTGCCCGCTGGGTGAAAGCCGTATTTGTGCCCGAGGATCGTCCACACCGCGAGACCGAACAGAGTCAATGCCAGCAGGAGGTGGATCGTCAGGTTGAAGTGACTGACTTCGGGACGGTCGACGAGTCCGCTGGCGACCATGATCCAGCCTGCGAAGGCTTGCGAGATGAACAACATGCCCATGAGAAAGTAGATGCCGAATTCCTTCCAGGGGATGGCTTTCTTGAACAGGAAGTAAAAAACAGGGAAGGCGTAGACCAGACCGGCAAAGCGCGCGATGAAGCGGTGAATCCACTCGATGTAGAAAATATATTGATATTCTTCGAGCGTCATCCCGGTGTTGATCTTGATGTATTCGGGCGTTTGCTGATACTTGGCGAATTCCTCCTGCCAGGCTTGCTCGCCGATAGGCGGAACGGTCCCGCTAATGGGATTCCATTCGACGATGGAAAGACCGGAACGGGTGAGGCGGACGAATCCGCCGAAGACGATGAGAAACGCCACAATGGAGGCAAAGTAGGTCAGCCACTTCATGACGGCGCGGTTTTGGGTGTGAGGCATTCTTGCCCCTCCAGAAATGAGAGTATTGTAAAGCGAGGCGCGCCTTACGATGGGCGATTATAGCATCAGCGTGTGAGAGGCTGATGAGCAGAGTCAAATTGACATTGGGGATGAGGCGAAAAAAATCCCGCCTCATGCGCGGGCGGGATTGGCTCACTGCTGGATCTGACTCAAGAGTTGACGATATTGCTCCGAATTCGGCGGGTTGAGCAGGAGTATCTGATTCACGATCATCATGGCTTCCTCTTTCTTGCCGACGCTCAACAACGAATCGGCGACGGTGTCGAGTTGCGCCACCGCATCCTCCACCCGCCCCGCTTGTTGATAGGCTTGCGCTAGCGCGCGTTTCACCAACATATCGCTGGGGCGTTCGTTGAGCACATCTTCAAGGAAGGGAATGGCCTGCGCGTCGCGGTTGCTCGATTGCAGATAGGACAGATAACTTTCAATCTCGGCGTTTGCCTGCGCGGGTTGACCCAATTTGAAGCTGAGATCGATCAGGCTTTTGCGAACAGCCTCATCGTCGGGGCGCAGTGTGCGGATCTGTTCGTAAACGCGGATGGCTTGTTTCCAGTCTAATCTCTGCATGTCGATGTCTGCCATGCGTTGCAGGATGTGGATGTTCCATGCGCGGTCGACGTTGTGCTGTTGGACGACGCGCAACGCGGTGGTGAACGTTTTGCGAGCCATATCGAGTTCGGCGAGGCGGTAGTAAATGTCGGCGAGTTCGATGTACTCGCGGATGGCCTCATCTACCTGCCCGCGCGAAATGAGTTGATCGATCAATCGCGAGCGCGCCGCCATATCCATTGGGGCGAGTTGCACCACGCGCTGTAACATCTTGGCAGATTGCGCCGTTTCGCCGCGCGCGCTATATGCCTGCGCCACAGTCATATATTTTGCGATCGCTTCCGGTGTATGTTCCTGGCGCACGAGCAGATCGCCCATCAGGATGTGAAGCGGCAGGTAGGTGGGCGCGTGTGCAAGCGCGCCGTATGCCTCCTCCATGGCGGTGCGCAACTGACCAGCCCGCGCCAGTTGATGGACATGGTTGATCACTTCGAGCACAGCGCTCGATTGCGCCTGCATGAGCATGTCTGCCAGCGGCAGGGGCATATCGCTCTCGTTTGTCCGTTGCAGTTCCTCGCGCGCCTTGCGCAGATGATCGCGCCAGTTCTTGCGCATCAACATATCGTTGATATTGTCGCACAAGCGATTCAGGACCCCTTCTTCTTTGACGGATGTCTGCGCTTCGATGAGCGGCTCGTACATCTGACGGATCTCATCCGCCTGTTCGGCTGGCGCCACCTGCCCGTCGGCGATCTTCAACGCTTCAAGGTATTCGACGGAGGCGGGACCGAAGCGCCCCATTTTCTGGTTGATC
The DNA here is from genome assembly GCA_016716235.1 of Candidatus Defluviilinea gracilis. NCBI lineage: Bacteria > Bacillati > Chloroflexota > Anaerolineae > Anaerolineales > Candidatus Villigracilaceae > Candidatus Defluviilinea > Candidatus Defluviilinea gracilis. The sequence goes on along the minus strand of JADJWS010000001.1, from coordinate 476,290 downwards.
TGCCCCATCAACAACCGCGCCCCGAGACCGAACTCGGCATGCTTGACGGCGTTTTGCAAATTCCGCAGGGCAGATTCGTTCCGGTCGATCTTCGAGCGGAGCAACCCCAAATTGAAGTAGAGCGCGGGGTGGTTGAACCCGGCTTCGAGGGCGTGTTCCAACTCTTCGGCGGCTTGGGCGTCGTTGCCTTTGGATTGCATGTCGATGGCGGCGCCGAGGTGCAAGACCACTTTAGTCTGCTCGGAGGATTGCATCGAAAGTTGACCGGTGCCGCGCATGAGCGCCTGCAAGCCGCGTTTTGCCTGCACTGTGTTGGAATCGTCGGTGGTGTATTCGAAGAGAATTTCTGCCAGGCGGGTGAGCGACTTTTGGCGCGCTTCAGCCACAGGGTCGAGTTCGGAATCGGATTCGGTCTTGCGCTTATCCAACTGTTTAACTTGCGCCATGGCGATGGGACCCGTCCCGCCTTTGGGGCGCAGGGGTTTGGGGAGCAGTTGTCCCGAGCGAAGAAGCGCTTGCGCCTGTTTTGCCTCGGCGCTGTCGGGCAGGATTTGCAGGGCTTTGTTGACCAGTTCGTTGGTTTTTTCCACGTTGCCGGTGCGTTGGACGAGACTGGCAACCGCCACATATTCCGTTACCGCCTGGGGTTTGTGGCCGAGTTTTTCGTGCGCCAATGCCAGGCGGGAATGGGCAAGGATATTTTCAGGGTCGAGGGATGTGACCCGCACCCAGTTTTCCATGGCTTTGTCCACATCGCGCTGGTTGAGGAAGAGTTCGGCGGCGCGGGTGGATGCCTCGATGGCTTCTTTTAAATGCCCGGTGCGTTCCAAAAGTTGCGCCAGTTTTTCCATGGGCACGGGGTCTTGCGCTGAGATCTGCGCCACGCGTTTGTAGACCTGCATAGCTTCATCGAACTCGCCGAGTTGGAACAACGCCAGGCCGAGGCTATTCAACGCCTTGGGCTGGTTGGGGATTTCTTGCAGGGCTTTGCGGTACGCCGACGCGGCTTTCATCCACTCCTGATCCCACGCGGCGGAATGTCCATCGTTCATCGCTTTTTGGAAGATGTCTTCGTTTCCGGGCATGCGCCAATTATACCGTAGGGATTCTGTATCTTTCCCCTTACAAATGGATTGTTATTTTCTCTGTTGTAGGCGTCGTCGTAGCGGCATTTGCGAATAAATGACGCCGTTCTTGAGTTATGAGACGGGTTATAATCTGAACATGGCAAAGTTACGCCCACGAGTAAGAGCGCTTGCGCTTGCGCGCGAAGTCCGGAAAAGGCTGACTACTGAACTTGGTCAACCTATTCAGGTGATCCTGTTTGGCTCTCAGGCGCGCGGCGACGCGACGAAGGAGTCGGATTTTGACCTGCTGGTGATCCTGCCGATGATCGACGCGCGGACGACGCGTCTGGCTTCGCGGATCGGCTGGGAGGTCGGGTTTGACGCTGGGCGCGTCATTTCGATTATCCCCGACACGAGAGAACAGATGAAGCGTTTCGGCTTCCTGCCCTTTTATCGCGCCATCAAGACCGAGGGGATCGCGGTATGACGAAGGAGAAGTCGTACAAGAGAGACTTGATCCATTATCGGCTCGATTTGGCGCGTGAGATGCTGCGGGATGCGCAAGTCTTGAAAGAAAACGGCGGAAGCGCTGTGAGCATTGTGAACCGCGCCTATTATTCGGTCTTTTACGCCGCGCTGGCGTTGTTGGTGACCGAGGATGTCGAGCCGAACAAACATGCGGGGGTGCTGGCTAAATTCGATGAGTTGTTCGTGCGGCAGGAATTTTCCCAAGGGAAATGAGCAGGCTTCTCCATCATGCGTTTGACATGCGGCAAGCCGGGGATTACCAGAAGTCCAAAGTGATTACAGAAGAACAAGCGATTGAAGTGTTGCATTCAGCAGAGGAATTCGTGGACGCGATTGTGAAAAAACTTTTGAAGGCTTGACCCCATCTCGTTGAAGATACAAAAACGGTCTCGCGGACATTGCGCCGGGGACCGTTTTTATTTTGCTTCTGCCTATCACCGATTTAGATCGTCTTCATCTCACCCCAATTCGCTCCATACCGCGCCTCAGTGGAGAGAGGGATGTCCAGCGGATACGCGTCTGCCATCGTCTCTTTCACGACCTTCGCCGTTTTTTCCAATTCATCCTTCGGACATTCCAGCACGAGTTCATCGTGCACTTGCAAGAGCATCTTGCCGCTCAACTTTGCTTTTTTCAACGCGGGCGGGATTTTCAACATGGCGATCTTCATGATGTCTGCCGCTGTCCCTTGGATCGGCGCGTTGATGGCTTCGCGTTCTTCGCGCGCTTTCAACTGCGGGTTGGTCCTGCCTTGCAGCGCGGGGAAATATCGCCGCCGCCCGAGAAGCGTTTCGACGTATCCCTGTTGCGCGGCTTGCTTGCGGATGCCGTCCAGATATTTTTTCACGCCGGGGAATTTTGTGAAATAGGCTTTGACGAAATTCTCCGCCTCTGCCAGCGTGAGGTCGGTGCCGCGCATCAACCCGAACGCAGACATGCCGTAGATCAGACCGAAGTTGATCGCTTTCGCGTGACGGCGCATGTCTTTGGTCACCGCGTCGAGCGCGACGTTGTAAATTGCCGCGGCGGTGGTGGCGTGGATGTCCTCGTCGGCGCGGAAGGCGGCGAGCATCCCTTCATCCTGTGCCATGTGCGCCACGATGCGCAACTCGATCTGCGAGTAATCTACAGAGATTAACCAATTTCCTTTGTCCGCGATGAATCCATTGCGGACCCGGCGTCCCGTCTCGGTGCGAATCGGGATGTTCTGCAAATTCGGGTTGTTCGAGGAGAGTCGTCCCGTCACCGCGCCAATCTGACTGTACGAAGTGTGGACTCGATTCGTCTTTGGATTAATTGCGACAGGCAACGCGTCCACGTATGTTGATTTGATCTTCGAAAGTTCGCGTTGTTCGAGAACCCAATCCACAACGGGATGTTTGCCGCTCAATTCTTCGAGCACGCCCGCCGCCGTGGAGTAATGTCCGCTGGCGGTTTTGTTGTTTTTATCGGGTGGTTCGAGCCTGAGCGTTTTGAACAACACATCCGAAAGTTGTTGCGTGGAGTTGATGTTGAACGGCTTGCCGACAGAATCGAATACTTTCTTTTCGATCTGCGAGAGTCGTTTCGTCAACTCTTTATCCATCTCTGCAAAAAATGGAAGATCGAGCGAGATGCCGGTCATTTCCATATCTGCAAGCACAGGCGTGAGCGGCATGTCAATTTCTGCGAGCAATTTTTCGCCGTCCACTCGTTTCAGTTCATTTTCTTCAAGCGGCATCAATCGCAATGTCGTTTCGGCATCCGCCACTGCGTACGGCGCAACGGACTCGATTGCCACATCCGCCATGCTGATCTGCTTCTTGCCTTTGCCGATCAACGCTTCGATGTGAGTCATCTCTTCGCCGAGTTTCACAAAGGCGAGATTCTTCAAGCCGAGACTGCGCGACGAAGGGTCAACGATGAATTCGGCGAGCATCGTGTCGAAGGTGAGCGGCGAGACGGTGAGTCCGTGTTGCGCTAGCACGATGTAATCGTATTTCGCGTTGTGCGCCACTTTGCCGATTTTCGGATTCGTCATCGGCGCTTTAAGCGCGGCGACAACTTTCTTCAGCGGAAGATTTGTCCCCGCGTTGTGACCGATGGGAATGTAATATCCTTCGCCCGCTTGAATAGCCAGCGAAATGCCGACGATGTCCGCGCGCATCTCTTCGGTGGAGGTGGTTTCAGTGTCGAACGAAATGACCTTTGCCTTGTTCAGCGCTTTGACGAGATCATCCAGCTTCTTCTCGGTGTCCACGATGAGGACGGTGACATTCGATTCCACTTTGGGAGAGACAACCACCTGCGGCTCATTCGCAAACATGGACATCTGTCCACTTGCATTCGCGCTGAGCGGAGAGTGGGTGTTTGTCCCACTCGCAGACGAAGCGGATGATGTTGATTGCCCCGTCACTTTTTCGAGCGTCTTCAACAACGTGCGGAATTCAAGTTCGGTGAAAAAGGCTTGAATCGCAGGGACGTTCAAGTCGCGCGCCTTCGCGTGTTCGAGATCGAGTTTGATATCCAAATCGGTTTTGATCTGCGCGAGCGTATAACTGAGGTAGGCATTCTCTTTGTTCGCTTCGAGTTTGGTTTTCCAGCGCGGCTCGACCTTGTCAATGTTCTTGTAGATGCCGTCGAGCGTTTTGTATTTTTCGAGCAGGGCAATCGCGGTCTTTTCGCCCACACCTGCCACGCCGGGGATATTATCCGATTTGTCGCCGACGAGCGCTTTGTAGTCCACCACTTGGTTGGGCGGCACGCCGAGTTTTTGAGCAACATCTTCATCTTTGATGAACGTTTTGTCATCGCCCGCGAGATAGACTGCCGTGCGTTTATTGACGAGTTGCAGAAGGTCGCGGTCACCGGTGACGATCTTCACGCCGAGTCCCTGTTCGGCGGCGATACGCGCAACCGAGCCAAGCACATCGTCCGCTTCGTAGCCTTCGAGTTCGAGGCGTGGAATGTTGAACGCATCCACCATCTCGCGGATGCGCTTGATCTGCGGACGCAGGTCATCGGGCATTTTGTCGCGCGTGCCTTTATATTCGGGGAAAATTTCATCGCGGAACGTTTTGCCCACATCGAACGCGACGGCGAGATATTCGGGCTGTTCCTGCTCGATGATACGAAGTAACTCGCGCGCGAATCCGTAGATCCCTGCGGTGGGCTCGCCCTTCGACGTTTGCCAGCGTTGACTCCCGCCGACGGCCGTCAACGCGAAGTACATTCGATAGGCGAGGGCGTGTCCGTCAATGAGGTAGAGGGTGGGGGGCATTTTAGGTTCTCGTAGGGGCGGGGTCTTCCCGCCCTGAAATTAGTTGATGAGGAGAATTGGAGAATTGGAGACTAGAGATTGGAGACTTGGCACCGTTTGGCTTGATATTGTTTCATGTTTTTTTCAAATTGGTTTATTCGCGCGATATGTCAATTCGTAGTATTCGCGTTGAGAATCTATAAGCTTTCCAGGGTTCTTTTGCCAAAAGGATAATCCCGAAGGGATGGAAGGATTCTAGAACCAAGATAAACAACACCCAAATCCCGAAGGGATGACACGATTTTCACGAAAAAAAAACGAGGCAATAAAAAATAAAACGCAAAGTGATTATACTCTGCGCTTGGCATTTTTAGAACACAATTTCCAATAATCTTGTGGGTAGATTCGTGGCGATCAGCGAATCCTTGGCGGGTCTGAATAGCCTTGGCGGGTGCGGGTATCCCGGATGTAATTCTTCACCAATTGCGGCGGGTGCGGTTGCGTGCCGCCCATGATGAGATACCCGGGCGCCCAGAAATCGCCGGAGGGATTTTCCTTCTTCAAACGCGGGAATTCGATGAATACCTTTTCCGATAACTGCTGGCGCATGATGCGCATGAGATAACCGGGCGAACTCGAAGGCGGCACATTCACCACCCATTGCATATATTCCGGGCGCACGGCGAGGTATTCCAAACGCCAGCCGAACGCGATGCAAATTTGCGGCAACCATTCCGACAGTCGGTCCGAAATATCGCCGGTCAGGTAATGCGAGCTAAACCGCGGCAACAACAGGCAGGCATACGGCAGGTTATACAAACCGGGCGTGAGCGGTTCGAGCATGACCCGGCTTGCCACCTCGGTGATCGAGTGCGGGCGGGTCTCATCCAGTTCGCCGGGCATGGGTTGTCTCATTGGGGTGCGCGGGCGCGGCGCGGATTTCGATGGCGTGGTGGCGTTGAAATCTTGCGTCGCATGTTCCACCGTCTCTTCCAAATTTTGATTCGTTCCGAGCAACTCATCCACATGCATGGCGGGAGAACTTTCGCGGCTATAGCGCCTCGATTTGATGGGCGTGGACGGGCGGGTTTCAAACGGAAGGTCGGTTGTGACCGGGTACACTTTTTGTTCGGGGGTTGGGGAGGGGACGTCTGACAGAATATCCGCGATGGAGGGGATTTCCTCTTCCGCGTCTTCATCCAGATATTGAGTCGGCGCGTCGAACGCGGTGGCGGGCTGGCTCGGCATGGGGGGCGTTTCCACAACCTCAGCCTCCGAAAGCGCCAGCGAATCGGCCAGTTTGCCAGCCTGCGAGCGGATGGTGCTGAACGGCGTTTCGGCGTCGAAGACGAGGGCAAGCACAACGTCGTCGGCGAGGCGCGTGGCGTAGAGCATGTGTTCAGCGCGGGTGGCTTCAAGGCGGATGAAGCGCAACAGGTCGCTTCCTTTTTGTCCCTCCCAGCGGCGGGTGACAGTGACGGCGATCTCGTTCGCGGCTTCTTGTGAGAGCCCGCCGGCGTAAGCCCACATCGCATTGCCGCGAGTGATGAGCGCGGCTTGCGCGGCCGATTCAAGCGTGAGGCGCGTGAGGTGTTGCGCGGCTTTGGTCACATCCTGCAACCAGGGCAGGGCGGGGTCGCTTGTTTGCACAAGGCGATTTTGAACGGGGCTTGAGATGGGGGTGGATTTTTCGTTGATCATGGTCAACACATCCGGTAGGTAGTAGGGCTTGCGGAGGAGCGCCCATGGGCGGAGCGAATCGAGCGTGGGCGGGGTATCCTCGTCACAAAACAGAACCAGTTTTATGGTCGGTTTGAGCGCCCGTAGGGCTGTTCCAGTTTCGTGGATGGCGCGCTCTCCCAGGGCAATGTCTAGAAAGGCGAGCGCGCAATTGTGCTCATCTGCCCGCACAACGGCTTCGCCTCTGGTTTTGGCGAGGTGAAGGCGACGCCCTGCCCGCTCCAGCCCCAAGTGAAGCGCCTTTGCAAAGCTTGCATCGGCGGTGACGAGCAGGAGGTTGTTAGACATTCCATCAAGAGTGTATCACGGGGGAGGCGATGGGGCAAGCGGGGTAATTGGGGGAGGTTTACGGTTTTGGAGGGAGGGTTGGAGACTGGAGGCTTGTCCTGAGCATTGTCGAAGGATTGGGTGTGCGTTTTGTGGGAGCGGGGACAACGGACGGTTGTACTCCCCCATCCACGTATCCCGCGTCAAGAAGCGACCATCGCCGCTGGAATAGTACCGCGCCCGCAGATACGTCAACCCGCTCGCGTCCACCTGCTCGCCCGTAAACGCGAAGGGACTGGTCCCACTCCCCGCGCTCGCCAGCGTTTCTCCGTATGGCTGATAGGATTTGGCAAGCGTGATCGCGCCGCTGGCGTCGGTCAATTGGCGCACGGAGCCGAGGGCATCAGTGAGGAAGTAATCAGTGGTTGTGTTCACTTGTGCGATTCTACCAAGTCCGTGTGGAGAATTAGAGGATTAGAGAATTGGGAGAGGGAGACTAGAGATTAGAGACTGGAGACTTGTCCTGAGCATTGTCGAAGGATTGCGCGTTCGTTTTGCGGGAGCGGGGACGATGGACAGCTAACTGTGGTTACGTGTGTGAGGCGGTTGCCGACGGCATCGTAGGTGTAATGGTAGAAATCGCCAATGGAGTAGTTGGCTTCTGTGAGGCGGTAGAGGGAATCGTATAGATGGTCAATAGTTATTGACACGCTTTGTTGCCGAGGCGCGGATATGCGTCCACTTTTAGTGATATGAGATCAGATTCTACTTTTTACTCCAATCTTCGAATTGTCCCACATTCAGCCACCATTCTCGAGCATCTATTACTATCAAGGGCAGACCATTGTTGTCAATGCTATACACTCCTTTAGAACCCGCCTCTCTAAATTTTTCACCCGTTATTTTAGCGATAGATTCGGCGCAAGATATTTCTAAATTGTGCAATTGATATGTTTGCTCTTCGAAAAGAGTAGCAACAAGATCTGGAACAGCCTGAGGATCTCCAATAAGCCCTAAAGCGTCAGCTGCTGCCGCCCTCGCATGATAATAAGAATCATTACGCAACATATGTATCAAATCTGGAATAGCGGATTTGGCACCTGGCCCAAATTTACCAAGTGCATCAGCAGCCGCCTTTCGGACATCAGCATCATTGATATATAAATTGTCAATCAATGCAGGTATAGCAACCGTGGCCGCATCTCCGTACTTTTCAAGTGCATATATTGATGAAAGCCTAACTGCCACATCGTCACTTTTTAGATCCTTTAAAAGATCGGCTAGTGTTGATGCTGGAGTAGGTAAAGTCGATGCTTCGACCTCCGGAGACGGCGTTGGCTTAACCGACATCTGATTGCAGCTAGTAAGAATTGCTAGTAGCATAAATATCAGCCGGTTAATATTTTGTTTGAGATTCATTTCATCCATACTCACATCTAGGATCAACTAAGGTAACAAGAAATCGAAAATCTTGTCATCGGGTATTGAATAAGATAAAAATGTTTCACTGACGTATATTTGTAAATTTTCAGACCAGGTAATAGTAAAAGGATATTCTTGTGCATAATTAGCATCTCGGAGCGACACCTCCCACTCATGTGGAATTTCCACCATTCCAACTATGGATGTAAGTTTATCTGGTCGCCAAGACCAAGGCCAACTTATGAGACCAAGCGGCAATGGCGTGCCAGCTTTCCCGCCCCATCTGTATTCATCCGCAATGCTATAAGTTACGGTAGTTGACACCCAGTAACCATAGGAACCTGGCACAATTCGATTGTTAGAATATCGCGCATTTATTATTACATGACCAAAAGCACCCCACCAACCTACATCATAAGGGCGAGCCGCCCGGTTAGCGGGGTTAGGATCCGAGTAGTAGGGAGCGCCCTGTATTTCTTGGTTAGGGAGTATTCCATTGCATATTCCTAGTAAACGAACATTCCTCAAAAATACATGAAGCAAAGGCGTTATCTCTTTTGCATCATCAGATGTTGTAGATTTTTTTATTTTTGTTGCTCTCAGAATACCTGAATCGGATTGGAAGGAGGAATTTGAACTTAAGTTTATGCTCATAGAACCACCTCCGTCCAGGAAGGTTTCTAACATTATGGCAGCGTACCAATATCCATCACCAAAGCCTTGGCTAGCCTTATTGCTTAATTTTGCTATCTCTCTGAAAAACTTTTCTCGAGCATCTAGAACATCATCCTTAATATTTGGGTCACTCGTATCACCGTTTCCGATTTTACAGAGTTTTCTCATGCGATTGAGTAGTATATTAATGCGGTCACACTGTACATGGGTCGCCGCCAAACCCGACGGGTCAATATTATTTATTGGATTTGCATATCCATATGCCCATACATTATAGGACATTGGTGCGTCTGCATCCCCTTCCCACGTATCCCGCGTCAGGAAGCGACCGTCGCCGCTGGAATAGTATCTCGCCCGCAGGTATGTCAACCCGCTCGCGTCCACCTGCTCGCCCGTAAACGCGAAGGGACTGGTCCCACTCCCCGCGCTCGCAAGCGTCCCTCCATACGGTTGATACGACTTGGCAAGCGTGATCGCGCCGCTGGCATCGGTCAATTGGCGGATGGAGCCGAGGGCGTCGGTGAGGAAGTAATCAGTGGTCGTGTTCACTTGGGCGATTCTACCAAGTCCGTAGAGGTATTGGTTTGTTCCATCGTTCAACACTTGGGTGAGACCCGCGTTCAAATCGAGCGTGTAGTTCACTCCGTTTTGGGAGAGGCGGTCGCCGAGTCCGTTGTACTGATAACTGCTCACTGTTGACTGGTTACTCAAGGTCTTCAACCGATTGGCGGAATCGTAGGTATACGTGTTCACGCCATCGTTCAACAAGTTGCCATTGGCATCCCAAGTGTATGGAACGCCATTGACATAAGCGAGTCTATTGGCATCGTCATACAAATAGGCAGTTGAGGATGGTAGACCGCCAACGAGTGTATCTTGCGAAAGACGATTCCCAATAGCATCGTATGTGTAATGATAGTAATCACCAGTCGAGTAGTTGGCTTCGGTGAGGCGGTAGAGAGGGTCGTATTCGTAGGTGATGGTAACGGGTCCTTGCGGCGGCTGTCCGGGGGTAGAGGTGAAAGTAGGTGTATTCGTCAGCGTAGGCGTGAAGGACGGAGTGAAGGTCTGTGATGGGGTGAGCGTTTGAGACGGGGTGAAGGTAACAGTCGGAGTGTCGGAAGGAATCGGTGTGTCCGACGGTGTAAGGGTAAGAGGGGGAGTACTCGTGATCGTAGGCGTGTTGGTAATCGTCGGAGTGAGCGAGGGTGTGTTGGTCTGCGTAGGCGTAGCGGTATTCGTTGGCGTCTCGGTTGCCGCCGCAGAGACGTTGCCGCCGCCGAAGTCATCTACGATCGCGCCGCTGGCGTTGGAGTACCACAAGCCGATGTAGCCGCCGCCGGAGTAAGGCGCCCACTCGGTCACGCTGACCGTCCCGAGGGGTGAACCGTTCTTGTACACGTCCACGTCTCCGTTCGCTTTGGCGCGCGCCCCCAACTGGTCGCCGTTGTTCAGCGTGATCGAAATGTCCGATCCGCGCTGAAGCGCCCGCCAGCAACGCCGCGATCACTACAATGCGGAAAACAGTTTCGATTCTTGGTTTCACTGCAAACATGATGCCTCCCGAGTTTGATCCGTAACCAGAAACTTGTGCTAATTTATTTATCTGAACTTTTGTTGGCTTTCCTCATTGGGTTTCCCCCAATGGAATAACTTTTGGCATTCTACTCCTCCCTCATAAATCTTGTTAGGGCAAATTAATTTTTCATACACAAATATGTCAGACATCTTTTTATTATCTCTCTACCGTACATGTGCGCCGCTACGTGTCGCCATGGCGCCATGCGACACCCGCAAAGAACGCAAAGAGAACCTTTTTAACTTGGCGACCTTAGCGTGCTTTGCGGTAAAAATCTTCTCATGTACGGTAGAGAATTTATTATTCAAGTATTACGAAAACAAAAGAGTCTGAAAAACATCACTCAACTCCCTGTCTGTGTGTTTACTTGCCTACTCGTTTACCTCTCCTCAAGGCTTCTCCAACCCATGCGCGTTCAAGAATGATTCATTTTGCAAAATTTCTTTCGTCGCGCCATCCGCCACGATCAAGCCTTCATCCATCACGATCGTGCGCGGGAATAATTCATCCACCAATCGCATATCGTGCGTGGAGACCAGCATCGTGATCGGCAGGTCGCGCAGTAAATTGATCAGCGTCCGCCGCGCGCGCGGGTCGAGTCCTGCCGAGGGTTCATCAAGAATCAAAATGCTTGGGTTCATCGAAAGCACGGTGGCAATCGCGATCCGTTTTTTCTCGCCTACGCTCAAGTGATGCGACAAGCGGTCGCGATACGAAGACATGCGCACCGATTCGAGCGCGCTGTCCACGCGGCGAAATACTTCGTCTTCGGGCAGTCTCATGTGAAGCGGACCGAACGCCACATCCTCGAACACCGTCGGCGAAAAAAGTTGGTCGTCGGGATTCTGAAAGACGAGTCCCACCTTCGAGCGGATGACCGGCAGATTGTCGCGCGTGAGGCGCATGTTCCCGATCTCGATATCGCCGCGCCCGGTGAGAATTCCGTTGAGTTGCAACATCAGCGTGGATTTTCCCGCGCCATTCGGTCCCACCAGCGCCACCTTGTCTCCTTCACACAGCGTGAACGTAACGCCGCGCAACGCCGTGTGACCATCGGGATACGAAAATTGCAGATCGCGCACGGAAACAATATCGGTCACAACGCCCTCCCGACGACCTGCATGATCATAAGACAAACGAACGACAGCAAAGCAATCAACCAATCGCTTGCGTGAACATGATGCGAATGGATCGTCATCAACTCGCCTGTGTAACCGCGCGAACGCATCGCATTGTAGACTCGGTCACTGCGCTCGTAACTCCGTAAAAATAATTGCCCCGCCATATTCCCGGTGACGCGCGCCCGCCACAGCACGCTTCCTCCCGCCCCTCTGCCTGCCGCGCGCGCCGAACGGGCTTCGCGCGCCCTCAGCAGTCGCAAGACTTCGTCTGCCAGCACGAAGAGATAACGATAGAGGAACGAAATGATCACAGTCAACACCGCCGGCACGCGCAAATGCCGAAGCGCATGGACGATCTTTGGGAACTCCGTCACCGCCACAAGCAGGATCGCCATCTGCACCGACAACCACGAACGGATGACGATGCTCGCGAATCGCAAGAGCCCCGCGTCGGTGATGGTGAAATGCCACATCAAAAATTGAAACGATGTGACTGGCTTGCCCGGAATGGAAAATAAAACAGTGATCGCGGCGAGCGCGAACGGCAATGCAATGAACGAACGGCGGAAGGTGAACCCAAACCCCAGCTCTGAGAAATAACTTGCGACCAACACAAACATCCACGCCAGCGCAAACGCCGTCCACGCGCCGTCGGGGAGTAGCGCGTTCGAGAGGATGAATCCAACCGTCACCACGACCTTGACGCGAGGGTCAAGGTCGTGGATGAAACTGTGTCCGTGGTGATAACGGTCAAAGGCGTCGGAATGCATGGCGAATTACGATTTTTGGATTTACGACTGACGATTTACGATTTTGGATTGACGATTGATGGTCGAGTAGCCCAGCGCGTGCTGAGCGGCGTGGTGCGTGATGTTCGCGCCATGAAGACAAAGCATCGCGGGACGTGTCCGCTGGGTTGACTAGCGAAGCTGTGTCGAAACCAAGACCACATTTGCCTACTTGCTCATTTGCCTACTTGCTCACTTGCTCATTTGCGATTTCTTCTGCAACGACCTGCCCGCAAGGATCGAAAGCCCAAGCACAACCAACGCGCCAATGATGCCGGCAACAATCGTGGAAAGCGCTGTCGTGCCGAGGAACGGAACCGTGTAATCGGGGATGATCGAATACGGCGCAGACTGCCCGAGTTCAAGGAAGCCCATATTCTTCGCCACGCGTTCGAGCCCATCGGGATGAGCGGAAGCAAGCGGTGAAAGCAAAACAACCGCCACTGAAAGAGCAATGCCCGGGATCACCCATCCACGCCCACCCTGCGCCGAAGCGGATGTTTCATCCAACAAGTCGGGGCGGGTTTGCATGATGAATGTCAACGCGGCAACGGTGATTAACGCCTCGCCGACCCCGATCAACGCGTGCACTCCCAACATGGCGATGGTCACGGTTTGCAGATCGCTCGTTCCGCTCAACCACAGCTGAAGCGCGGTGGCGAGCGCGCCCGCCATCACCGAAAGCCATGCGGCAACGCCAGCCACAACAAGCTTCGTCGTGCGGCTTGCATTCGAAACACTGCGATACAAACCATACCCGATCATCGCGGTGATCAAGCCCATATTCAAAATGTTCGCGCCCATGACGATCAAGCCGCCATCTTGGAACAACAACGCCTGCACGGCAATGACCGCCGTCATCACCAACATCCCCGCCCACGGACCGAGCACGATCGCCGCAAGCGCGCCGCCCAGCAAATGCCCCGAGGTGCCGCCCGCAACCGGGAAATTCAGCATCTGCGCGGCGAAGATGAACGCCGCCATGATACCCATCAACGGAACTTGTTTTTCGCCGAGCGCTCTGTTCGTGCGCGAGACAGCCATTGCCAGTACGACTGCCGTGATCGCCCAACAGATCAGCGAAACTACCAGCGACAAGAATCCGTCGGGAATATGAAGGGCTACAGGTGAGTAGTGCATGGTATTCTCCTCGTTTAGGTTTTCAGACACTCCGGGCACACCCCGAAGAAAGTCACATGACGATCAATACGTTGATACCCGCTGGTTGATTCCATTTTGCGATACATACTTTCGAGCAGTTCATGCTCCACTTCGATCTCGTCGCCACATACGCGGCAAACGAGGTGATGGTGCTCGTCCTTTGCCATTTCATACCGTAAACGTCCTTTACCCGCTTGGGTCGGACGCGCCAGCCCGTTCTTTGCAAGAAAATCCAAGGTGCGATAGACCGTAGGCTCGGTGAGAGTCGGAAGATTTTTTTTCGCCTTTTGATACACATCGCGCGGCGAAAGATGCTTCCCCGAGTGACACAACACATGCAGGATCGCCATCCGTTGCGGGGTGATGCGGTAACCCAGCGAGCGAAGTTGGGGAGCGTATGCTAAGCCACAAGACATATCGAATCCTTATTGCAAGTTTTTACAATAAATTTAATGCTTAGTCTACATGGCTGGACTAATTCTTACATGAGCAGGACTTACGCAGTTGAACCTGTTGCGCCGTAGTTGCACTGCGGCGGCGGCAGTGCAACTGCCCGCCAACTGCGGAATGCCTGATAAGAAAAAAATAGCGGACGTTTGGGAACGTCCGCCAGGGAAATAGAGGCGATGGATACAAGGCGAATATTATCTACGGCTCCCAAAAAAACTGTGTCAGCGCATAGATGTATGGCGCGCCGTTCACGTCATCGATGCCGATCACCCATGTTTGCCAATCGAGGAAACCGAATTCCTCGGTACCGGGGAAGTGGAGCGCGTAAAAATTTCCGTTATACGCCCAAGTGGGTTGATAAGTTGCGCCGCCATAACGGAGTTCGTTGCAGTGCAACGTGTAGGCTTGTTGGAGGAATTTCTGCAACTCGGGCACAACCACCTCGTGGAATGCGCCGATCACCTTCTCGCCGCCGGCGGGGCGCGCTCCCCAATCCGCTTGATACGTTGATATGAAAAGGAATTTTGCCCGCTCTTGAGAATAGGTCAATACGTTCCCAGCGCGGAAGAAACGGACATCCATGCCGCTGACCGGGCTTACGAGCAGGCTCAATAACGGACCATCTTCGTTGAGCATGGAGGATTTGAACGAATCGATCACCGCCATCACCTGCGGGTCTGTGCAAAATCCAGCGTTGGCGGGAGCCGGTGTCGATGTCGAGATGGGTGTGTTGCCTACGGGTAACGGGGTCGGCGATTCGGTGGAAATGAAGGTTGGCGTTGCGGTAATCAGAGGCAGGGAAGTCAACGTTGGCGGCGGAAGCGGCGTAAAAGATGGCTCAACCGAGGCGCTAGGGGGAGCGGCAGGCGTCGGCAGGCAAGCGCTCAACAATATGAAACATAAAAAGAAAACCGGTTTGAATTTCATTTTTACTCCTCATTCCACCCCTAATCATACCCCGTTGGGAGTCTGTGCCGCAAAGTTCACTTTGCGTATTTAACTATCTTCCCCAAAGGCAACGACAACGATATGTTGGTTCAATAACTGCGGCACAGGCATCTTCCCCGGCACGATCTGCCCAAGCGAATACCCGCCGGCCATCGGCAGGGCTGACCCGAAAATTTCACGCAAGGCGGCAACCTCGGCGCCCGGATGAGATTTCAACAACATCTCCCAGGCAAGGTCAACCATCACAAAAGCGAAGACCGGCTTTGCCCCATCCAGCGCTTTCAAGGCTTGTTGCGCGGCGGAGTGGGCGGCGTTCTCACACGAGACGCGACTACCGACCAGCAAATACGCGTCTGTGCCATCGCGGACGGGCGCGTTCATGCGGAAACTGCCATCCGCTTCCACACGGATGGGGGAGCGGATCGTCATTTGGTCGCCTTGTTCCACGCCCAGCGGATACAGCCTCGCCAGGTGGCTCAGCGGAGGGAATGCCCAATCACGCGCCGGGTAGCCGAACAAACGCGCATAGGTTTCGGAGGCGGGCTTGCCATCCAAGGTGCGCAACCAAAAGCCGCGCGAACGTGTCACGCGGAATTGCGCGCCGACCGGATTCCACCCGTGCGCCACGCCGATACCTACGCGGAAGTTGCCGCGCAGGAACGCCGCCGTGAGCGCGCCGCCTCCGGTTTGCGGACCAGCCAGCTGGTAGGAATGACCCGTATGCATATCCCCGGAGGAGAGCGCCCCCGTCAGCGGAAAGGTCACATTGGGGATCGCGTTGCACAACTGGTCGGCATCGCCGTTGAAGCCATCGGCAAAAAAGAACAGGGCGCGGTTATCTTTGTGATCGATGACGGTTTTCATCAGTTTCGCGCCCGCCTCGCGCGCCGACTGGGCAAAGCCGGGGATCCAGTGCGTTTCGGCTTGCACATCGCCCGCCATGAGCGCGATCACCACCGAGTTCGGATGCGCACCCTCATTGGTGATGCCAACGGGACTGCTCATGCCGATGATGGGCGTATCGCCCAGCAAACCCGAGATGCCGCTCACCACATCGCGCGCCTGATATTGGTGCGATGCAAAAACCATGCCAAACGTGGGCGTGACGGGACCGAGTCGGTTCAACGCCTGATGGGTTGCCTGCAAACTGGCTTCGCGACCATTCAACGCGTGCGCCTGCCCGACCGCAAAATGTAACGTCATGTCTGCGAGATTCCTTCCGCGATCGGAACCGTAAAGTGGAACGTGGTTCCCTTCCTGTATTCGCTTTCGAACCAGATGCGCCCGCCCTGCATTTCAACCAAACTTTTCGTAATGTTCAATCCCAGTCCGGTGCCCGGCGCTTCGCGCGCTTTCATATCATCCGAACGGAAGAATCGCTGGAAGATCTTGACCTGGTCTTCGGCGCTGATGCCGATGCCGTTATCGCGCACCCACAGGTGCGCCACACGCCTCGCGCCAGCCTCGTCCCATCGATTGGCGGTTTCTTCCGCGCCGATCATGATTGTTCCGCCGTCGGTGGTGTATTTGTTTGCATTGCTGACCAGGTTGGTCATCACCTGTCCCACGCGGATACGGTCTGCCCAAACTTGCGGCAATTGAGGCGGGATGCTGACTTCCACTTCCTGGTGTTTTTCCTCCACCTGGCGGCGGGTCGAACGCAACACATCTTCCACCACGGCGGCAAGGTTGACCGGTGTGAAATCGAGTTTCAATCGCCCGGCTTCGATCTTGGCATTATCGTTCAGGTCCGACACCAGCACCGACATCCGCTCAACATTTGAGCGGATCGTGCCGAGGAAGTTGGTTTGCATTTCGTTGATCTGCCCCACCGTGCCCGAGGCGAGAAGTTCGGAATAGCCTTTGATCGAGGTCATCGGGTTTTTGAGTTCGTGCGCCACGAGCGAAACAAATTCGCTTTTGGCTGTGTTCGCCTGTTGCACCTCGCCGTATAGTTGCGCGTTGTAGATGGCGATGGCGGCGTTGTCGCTCAGGCGGTTGAGAAAATCAAGGTTGCCCTGCGAGTCGCTGACGCTTTCGAGCAGGATCAAGCCGATGACACCGGCTTCGCGGCGAATGGGGACGATGATCTGGGTATGCGCGCCGGGGAAGACGCCGCGATGCCCGGTTCCCACCAGGGACACCTGATTCGGCTGACCTTTTTCGATCGCCTCCTTGACGGCGGGCAGTTCAAGTGTGGTGTAGGCAACACTGGCGTCGTTTAGCAAGTCATCGTACCCTTCCTGCGCGATGATACGCAGTTCCTGCCCTTCCAACATACCGATCAATCCCGCCTCGGCGTTCGAGCGTCGCATGCCCCAGTCGAGGGTAATGTTCATGGCGCGGTCCACATCGAGGCTGGCGTTTAACTCGCGCACGATGCGACCCATGATCGAGAGTTCTTCCACGCGGGCTGAAAGCTCCTGGTCTGTGAGGGCGAGCAGGCGGGCGTTTTCAATGGCAACCGCCGCCTGGCCCGCAAACGCCGTGAGCAGGTTCTGGTCGTCTGCCACGAACGGAAGCCCGTCGTTGCGGTTGATCACTTCGATCACGCCAAGCACGCGGTCTTTGATGAGCATGGGCACGGCAAGCAGGGAACGCGAGAGGTACCCGGTCTGTTTATCGGCGGCATCGAAACGCATGGCGGAGCGTTGCCCATCGTTCTCGATGACCGGCACGCGGGTTTGCACGGCGCGCCCGACGATCCCCGCCCCGGCGGGAATGCGTTGACCGAGCAGGTTCCCAGCCGCAGGTCCCACCGTGACGCGGAAGACGAGGTCGCCGGTCTGGTCATCCATGAGGAAAAGCGAGCCCGATTCGCAGTTTAAAATGCTGACGGCGTTATCGAGGATATATTGAAGCAACGGTTCCTGTTCGAGCGTGGAGGTGAGTTGCCGCGTGATTTCGTTTAAGGTGGAAAGTTGGCGGGCGCGTTCCTGTGTCTCTTCGAGCAGGCGCGCTTTGACGATGGCGCCTACGGTCTGGTCGGCGATGGCTTGCAGGAGTTCGAGCTGGGCGTGTGTGTAGGTGACGGTGGCGTCGCGGCTGGCGACGCTCAATGCGCCGATGGTCTCCGCGCCGGCGTTCAGCGGCACGCCCATCCATGCGTAGACGCCGGGCGAGGCGGCGGTGATGTTGCGCGCCTGGCATTCGCGCGAGTAATCTTGCGTGAGGATGGTTGCGCCGCGGCGGATGATCTCTTGTCCCAGACCAAAACTGGGCGGCAGGGGTCTGTTTTCACGGTGTGGCGCGCGCTCGCGGTCATCCACGCAGAAGCCGTAATAAAAATAATTGGCGGCTTTGTTGTGCAGGGTGATGTGAAAGTGTGTGGAGGGGATGATCTGTGTCGCTTGCGCAAAGATCAACTCGAGCACGTCGTCGAAGGTGAGGGTGATGTTCACGCCTTGCGAAACGCGAGTGAGGGCGTTCATCTCTTGCACGCGCCGTTCCAGGTCGAGAACGGTTTGCACGCGCGAAATGGCTAACGAAGCCTGGTCTGCAAGGTTTTCGAGAAAGTCGAGGTCGCGCGGCGTGTATGCGTTGCCGGAGAGCGTATTGCCAAGCGCCAACCAGCCGACAGGTTTCTCCTCGCCGGGTAGCGCCACAAAAAGCCGCGCGCCTAAGATGGCGAGGCGCGAATCTTCGCTTTTTAAATTGACCGGTTCGTGGATGGAATCCAAATAGAGCGGAATTTTTTCCGCTTGAAGATGACGCGCGAGCGGACTGACGGAGGTGAAGCGGATGTCGCTGGTGGGGCGGCTGTCGACACCGGGCAGGGCGGCATATTGATCGTTCAATGAATCGTAGATGTAGATGTGCAGGCGATCGGGGACGAGACTGCTGGCGATCTGTTCGCGCAGGACGCGACCGATGGAATACAAGTCCACCGCGCTGGTGAGTTCGTGGCTGAAGGTCCGCAATCGTTCTTCGTAGGCGCGTTGCCCGCGGAAGAAGGCGCTGTCTACCAGGGTTTGCAGGCGGGTACGCGCCGGGTCGAGGAAGACGGCTACCACAAAGACCAGCCCGCCGATCAGAAACGGATTGTCCGATGGCATTTGGTCGGTGAAGATCAACCCAATGCCGCTGACCAGCAAGCCGTATATGGCGATGACGAGTCCGGTCAGGATGCTGTATACGATCCCTTGGCGAATCCAATAATCGGTGCGTACGAGCCGGTAACGCAGGATCACGAATCCGTTCACGAGCGGGAACGCGACCATGAACAGGAACAAATAGGGGTTGAAGGGTGTATCGTTAAACGAAGAAAGTAGCAGCCAGGAAACAATGGGGACGAATGCGAACAAGGAACCGATCAGGATGGTACGCGCTTGACTCTTGACCACCGGTGAGATCGTCCAGAAGCCGCGATAGGTGAGGTTGCCGAAGTAAAACAATCCGGAGAAACCGGTGAAAGAGTAGATCTTTTGCCATGCGCCCACATACGCCAGGGCGTTTACCCTATCGAACAGCGTCGTGAATGCCAGCAGGGAAAGGACAATGGCGACGATATACCCAATGCTTCGCAAGTAGGCGCGCCCGATCACCAAACGCGCCTCTTGTGGGAAGACCAGGCTGAGGTCGATCAACGATGCGCCGGCGAGGGCAACGGAGAGAGTCCACAAGGGCGAAAATTCGTGCGTGGTGTAGAGGTTGAACAGGGTGCCGATGGCAATTCCGAGGGAGGAGGAAAAAATGGAGAAGGCGCGCCCGGCCGGTTCATTGCGGCGGAAGCCGAAGATCCACAAGCCGACGAAGAGAAATACGCCGCTGATCAACGCCGGTATAATGAAGTAGGCAAAACGGTCAGCGGAGGAAAATACCTGAAGGACGATATCGGCGGTCTTTGTTTCCCCGGTGGATGTTTTTATCAGGAGGGCGACCGAATCCCCCGTCTGAAATGAAGCGAGCGCGTCGCGGATGTCCGCGGAGGATCTGACCGGTTTGCCATCCACCGCCATCAGTTGGTCGCCGAAGCTGAATCCTTGTTTGTAGAGCGCCCAGGGCTGTTGTTCGGGATTGTTTTTTCCGGTTCCGTTGAGGATGAGCGTGCTTTCGAAGAATCCGCCGATGAAGGGTTGGTTCATCCAGCGTACAGCGAAAACGATGGTTAGAATGAACGCCACAACTGCCACGCCCTGGTAGAACAGGACGGTGGCTTGCAGGATACGATTGAATACTTGGTTAGGGCTTTGAGTTTGGTTCATGAACGGACCGTTTCTAAAATTTTACTCCACCTCCCCCGGCTATCACTATGGTACTTTCATAACAAAGAGGAAAGGTGGAGCCTTGACCGGAAAAGAAAACGTCCCGCAGGTTTGACCCTGCGGGACGTTAGACGCTGGCTAAATATCCAGGTTTCGCACTGCCTTGGCGTGCGTCTGGATGAATTTGCGGCGGGGGTCTACCGCGTCGCCCATCAGCATGTCGAAGGTGCGGTCGGCTTCGGCGGCATCGTCCACGGTCACTAGAAGCAACGTGCGGTTCTCGGGGTTCATGGTGGTTTCCCAAAGTTGAGACGGGTTCATTTCGCCGAGACCTTTGTAGCGTTGCAGGTTTGCCTTGTCGCCGATCTCTTTCAAGGCTTTGTCTTTTTCCTTGTCGCTGTATACGTATTTGACATTGTTCTTGTAGGCGATGCGATACAGTGGGGGCTGGGCAATGTAGAGATGCCCGTCATCGATCAGTTGCGGCATGTACCGGAAGAAGAACGTGAGCAAGAGCGTGCGGATGTGCGAACCGTCCACGTCGGCGTCGGTCATGATGATCACGCGCCCATAGCGCAGACCCTCGAGATCGAAGTTATCGCCGATGCCGGTGCCCAACGCGGAGATGAGCGCCTTGATCTCATTGCTTGATAGGATTTTGTCGAGGCGGGCGCGCTCGGTGTTCATGATCTTTCCGCGCAGTGGCAGGATGGCTTGGAAGTGGCGATCGCGCCCCTGTTTGGCTGATCCGCCTGCGGAATCGCCTTCCACGATGTAGAGTTCGGTCTTCGATGAATCGCGCTCCGAGCAGTCTGCCAGTTTACCGGGCAGGGTCAGCGACTCAAGCGCAGACTTGCGGATGACGAGATCGCGCGCTTTACGCGCCGCATCGCGCGCCCGCGCCGAGGTGAGACATTTCGCCACGATCGCTTTTGCGGCTTGCGGGTTTTCCTCGAGGAATGTGCCGAACGCGTCGCCCACCACCTGTGTGACGTACGTCTGCACTTCGGGGTTCATCAATTTCACTTTGGTCTGCGACTCGAACTGCGGCCCCGGGTGCTTGACCGAAACGATGGCGGTGAGTCCTTCGCGTGTGTCGTCGCCGGAGAAGTTCGGGTCGGCGTCTTTGAGCAAGCCGTTCTTGCGGGCATAATCGTTGATGACGCGCGTCAACGAGGAGCGCAAGCCGGTCAGGTGCGTGCCGCCGTCGATGGTGTTAATCGTGTTCGCAAACGAATAGACCGATTCGGTGTATGCGTCTGTGTATTGGATGGCGGCTTCAACGCCGATGTTCTCGATCTCTTTTTCCACGTACACAACGGAGTGCAGGTTCTCGCGGTTGCGGTTGAGGTAGCGTACGAACGAGGTGATGCCGCCCTCGAAGTAGAAGGTCATCTCGCGGTCGTTGCGTTCGTCCACGAATCGGATGGTTACGCCGCGCGTCACGAACGCCATTTCGCGGAAGCGCTGTACGAGCGTGTCGAAACGGTAATCGATATCCTCGGTGAAGATCTGTTTATCGAATTTATAGGTTTGCTTGGTGCCGCTTTCTTCCTTCGATACCTTGCCGATCTGTTTGATGGCGCCTTGCGGCACGCCGCGTTTGTATTGTTGTTGCCAGAGTTTGCCATCGCGCTTGATCTCGGTGGTCATCCACTCTGAAAGCGCGTTGACGGCGCTCACACCCACGCCGTGCAAACCGCCGGAGACTTTGTATCCGCCGCCGCCGAATTTGCCGCCCGCGCCGATCACGGTCATCACCACATCGACCGTTTCCATCGCCTTGCCTTTGGCGTCTTTTTTCGTCGGGTGCGGACCGACGGGGATACCGCGCCCGTTGTCTTCCACGGTCACACTGCTATCGGCATGGATGGTGATGTTGATCGCTGTGCAGAACCCTGCCAACGCTTCGTCGATGGCGTTATCCACCACTTCATACACGAGGTGGTGCAAGGCTTTGATGTCGGTGCCGCCCACGTACATGCCGGGGCGCTTGCGCACATGCTCGATTCCCTCGAGCGCCTGGATCGACCCTACATCGTAGCCGGTGTCTTGTTTCTTTGCCACAAATACCTCCGAAAAATTACCGTTCCCTGGGGAGCGGTGTCAGGATACTAGACTTTATCGGTAATAAGCCCAAGTTCTTTTGTAGGACGCGGATAAACGCCGATGAACGCTGATAAAGAAGAAAAAATCCGCGTTTTCCGCGTCAATCCGCGTCCGAAAAATTATTTCCGATAACGTCTACTATACAGGACTTGCGCAGTTGGCGGGCGGTTGTACTGCCGCCGCCGCAGCGCAACTACGGCGCAACAGGTTCAATTGCGTAGTCCTACTATAAAGAAGTCATGCCTGTTGCGTAGGCATGTTTTGTTTTTGCTGAAGTTGTTCGAGAACCACCCGCAACCACTCGTTGATATTGCGATAATACGCAAAACTGGCTGAGAGAAGCATGGTGCTAATGAACGCATGACCAAAGATGCCGACCAGTTTCATCCACGTGTCGCTGGGGGGCACTCTCCACAAGAAGTTCAACCCGCTTGCCACTACGAACACGGTCAACACAAACAAGGCGCTGGTAGGAAACGTGAAGCGCGAAACCCGCAGGCTGGAGTACATCGAATGGAACGCATTTTGCCGGCGGGTAAAGATCCCATGCGGGGTGAAGAACAACGGCACGATCACCCAGTAGGAAAGCAGCGCAAGGATAAACATGATGGCTGTGCTCAATACCGGGCTGAGCAACCCAACCGCTCCAACGATCATCGAAACGGGCAGGAAGACGATGAAAAAACCGATGTTCAACACGATCGACAGCAATACTGTTTGGATCAGCGCCCGCCCCACGCTTATGCCCGCTTCTTCCTTGCCAAGTGTGGTGATGGATACAAGGCGGAAGTATAAACCTCCACCCACCCAGCCGGCGAGGATGATGAGGCAAGTCCAGCCGAACAGGCTGAAGATCGATCCTAATTGGATGACCGATTGTGTCCCCAATGGGGTCGTCGCGGTTAGAGTCTCCGGGATGATGAATGAATCCAAACTGGAAATCCCGACCGGTAACGTTCGCAACCAGCTAAACCAGTTGATGCGATTGATCGCTTCCACAAAATCGTTCAGCGCCCTGGTCTCTGTTTCGGGCAGGGGACGGTCTTTGAACACCGCCAGCATGTTCGCCAACATCGACGAATACACCTGCCCGGCGCTCAAGCGCGGACCCAGCCAGAGAAATACGTCCAAGGCGATCGGCAGGAAGATCAACCATACGTGCGATGAGACCACATCAAAGCCGAGCCTTAAAGATTGAAACACGCCGGGCACCGGGGGAAGTTTTTCCGCATTTTCCACGTTCATAAGCAATTGATTCTACCATACCGATTCGCGCGCTGGCACGCTTCCGCGGCACGGGTTAAAATGAAGAACATGAACGAGCGCTCGTACTTTCCCGATTCGAACCGTATCGGCGTGCTAACCTCCACCGTGTTGCTCGCGTTGGCGTTGGCGCGTATCATTCAATCCCCTGAGTTCGACCTCAACTTGCAACTACCGGGCTTCTTCCTTTCCATCCCGCTGAATATTCCCATTATCATGAGCCTGCTCACCGCCGGGCTCACCGCCACAGGCATGGACTGGCTCCTGCGCGGGCATCCTGCCCTCAATGGCAGACCCACGTATCAGTGGTGGATTTTGCCCACGCTGACAACGCTCGCCATCAGCATTCCCCTGTCCCTGCTCCCCGATGGAACCCCCTGGTGGATCGGCTTTAGTGTGAGCGGAATTTTCCTCATCTTCGCTTTTATCGCCGAATACATTGTTGTCGATCTGGGCGCGCCATACTACACCACTGCCCTGGCAGGTTTAACCGCTATCTCCTACGCGTTATTTTTTATCCTCGCCGTCGCGTTGCGTTATGGCGACTTGCGGCTCTTCTTTACCCTGCCGGCGTTGTTTCTCTTTGCCGGGTTTGCCAGCCTGAGAATTCTTTACCTCCGCTTGGAGGGGCGATGGGAATTTGCCTGGTCGCTGGGTATTGCATTTGTATGCGTGCAACTCGCCGCGGGGTTTCATTATTGGCCCATCTCGCCGATCCAATTTGGGTTGATGATGATCGGTCCCATGTATGGGCTGACGAATTTAGCGATCAGCTTGCGCGAAGAACTTCCCTCGCGCCGCGCCGCGCTCGAACCTGCCCTTGCCATCATGATCTGTTGGGGCTTGGCGGTCTTCATTCGGTGAGATCATTCGCGCGCAGACTCTCCCACTCGCCTCTGACCGGACCTGCAACTGCCTCGCCCAGCGTAGGCGCGGCTTCAGGGTCGCGGGGGTAGGTGATCGGGTCCGCGCTGAGCTTGTGAAATAGAGAAACTCGCAAGATGATTACGTGTTTTTTGTTGTAGACTATGCTTGGAGGAAGTGAAATGCAAATTGCGCTCGATATTGTTGCGGTGCTCGTCGGATATCTGCTAGGCTCGATACCTGTGGGGTTGATTCTCGTCAAATTGAAAACCGGCAAAGATTTGCGAGAGGTTGAAAGCGGGCGCACCGGCGGGACGAACGCATTTCGCGCGGCGGGGTTCGGGATCGGGTTTGCCACCGCGATCCTCGACATTGTCAAAGCCGCTGTTGCCGTGTGGGTTGCGCGTTCGATCACTCCAGAGGCGAGCCTGGCGCATGTGCTGGCGGGGCTGGCGGCGATCCTTGGGCATAACTATTCGATCTTTCTCGCCGAGCGCGATGCCAACGGGCGTTTCCGATTGCGCGGCGGGGCGGGGGCAATGCCGGCGTTGGGTGGCGCAGTCGGCTTGTGGAGTTGGACGTTCCCCATCGTATTTGTGATCGGCGCGTTTGTGCTGTTCACGCTGGGCATGGCATCGGTGGCAACGCTGACGGTGGGCTTGGGCATTATCGTGGTGTTCGCTGTGCGCGCCTCGCTGGGCTTGATGCCGTGGACCAATGTGCTCTACGGGTTGATCGCCGAGATCTTGTTGATCTGGGCGTTGAGACCAAACATCCAAAAAATATTTGCCGGCAACGAACGCGTGATCAGCATCAGCCTCGCCGGTTGGTTGCGCGCGCGCAAAGAAAAAGCCGCCGGGGCATCGCGCGATTCAAAATAGCCCGCGCATGTTTTTGCGGGGGCTATTCATCATGCGGTTCGTACCGCAAAATTCATTTTGCGCCCGGACAAATAGACTACCTCTCGCGTCCCTGATGACCGCGGCAAACAAAGGCTCTTCTTGTACAAGATGAACCGGAGACATTTATGATTCAGCCCCTCAAGGGAATTCGCATCCTCGATCTCACGCGCCTGTTGCCGGGTCCGTTCCTGACGCAACTACTCGCCGACCTCGGCGCGGAGGTGATCAAAGTGGAAACGCCAACCGCGGGCGATTATGCGCGGCTGGCTCCCGCCGAAATGGGATTGGGCGGCTTGTTCGAAATGATCAATCAGGGAAAGAAAAGCGTCGCGGTCAACTATCGCAACCCGCGTGGGCGCGACGCGTTCATGAAACTTGTAGAAACTGCCGATGTGGTGATCGAAGGGTTTCGTCCCGGGGTTGTTGAGCGATATAAGATCGGGTACGAATCGCTCAAAGCGGTGAAACCAAACTTGGTCTATTGTTCCCTCTCGGGGTATGGGCAGGAGGGTCCGTTAAGCCGACGCGCGGGACACGACCTGAACTATGCGGCGATCAGCGGCGCGCTGGCATTGAACGCGAAAGAGGGGCAGGCGCCGATTCCCTTCGGCGTGACCATTGCTGATTTAAGCGGCGCGATGCTGGCGGGGCTTGCCATTTTAAGCGCGGTGATCGGAAAGCAAACCTCAGGGAATGGCGCATATCTCGATCTGGCGTTGTTCGATGGGATGCTCGCGTTGACGATTCCCCAGGCGGGTGCGGCTCACTTCAGCGGTGTTCCATTTGCCGGGGGCACGCTCCCTCTGCAGGGCGGGCTGGCTTGCTATAACATTTATGAAACTGCGGATGGGAAGTTCCTAACCCTCGCCGCGCTCGAACCCCCCTTCTGGAACGATTTCTGCCGGGTGACCGGCAGGGATGAACTGGTCAAACGTCAATTCGACCGGGCAATTAAAGATGAAGTGGCGGCGATCTTCAAGGCGAGGTCGCTGGCTGAATGGTTGGAAGCATTTTCAAACACGGATGGGTGCGTCGAGCCGGTCTTGTCGTTCGAAGAGATGCTGGCTCATCCGCAGGTGAGGGCTCGCGGGTTTGTCCGCGAAGTGGATGGCAGGGCGGTGGGGTTGAATTCTCCGTTTGTGTTCGCGCGAGGCGGGGAACGTCCAGTTCCGAAACTGGGTGAGCAGACGCGTGAAGTCCTTGGGGAGTTTTTCTCAGCGGAAGAACTTGACGAGTTGTCGGCAAGCGGGGTGATTGGAAAGTAGCGAGAGGGGAGACTCGGCGCGCATGTATGGCAAGATTCACATTGCCCTTAACTCAGAGCCCCCTCGCTTTCACTCAGACACTGTTTCTTCAGTACACGGATACTTCGACGCTTCTTTCAGTCGCAGTACAAGTTTGACGGATTACACGGCCAAACACGGATTTTTATATGGTTTTCTCCGTGAAATCCATGTTATCTGTGTCTTAAGAAACTGATGTTACGCAGTTGAGGTCAAGTCGGTTCTCGTAATGCGTCATTTATGTCGCTCTTGCGCAAGGGTAGCCTAACACGCGAGACGCTTCGCAGTCTCGCGTTACGCGGTTACGCTCTAAGGCGGTCTGTGACCGCCGCATTTCACAGGGTCACAGACCCTGTGAGAGCAAAAAGGCGCTAAGAAACACTCTCTCAGGGTAACATGATCGTGGATGGGTTCGATTTTAGACGCTCCCTCGCAAGATCAATCGCGCTTTATGGCGTCTGTTAACTCATGGATTGGAGCAGGGCTTGTAAATTTCTGCGGTGTAGTTGTTCGGCAAGCCCGCCGAGGTAAACGCGGCTCTTGCCGCATGACTCGATACTGATCTGTTCGATGAGTTCTTCGGCGTTCTTACGCTTCGATGCGGATTTCACCGATCTTTTGATGGTTGTCAGGTAATTGAGGTTTTCCTTGACCGCCGCGTCGATCTCGCCGCGCAGAATAACATCGCCGTGACCTTGGACGATGTTTTCCAGCCCCATGCGCCCGATGTGTTTGATGGAGGTCATAATGTCGTCCGCGTCGCCGTCGACGATGTAGGGGATGGGCATAAAGGCATCCCCTGCGAAGAGGATGCGGTCTTCCTCCACCAGCACCGAGATGCCATCACCGCTGTGACCGGGCGTCGTGGAGAGGATCAGGTTCTTCTTGCCGACGCGCAGGGTGAGTTCGCCGGCTTTGAAGGTCATGTGCGGCAGGGCGATCTTGACTTGTCGCATGGCGGGGTTTTGCCGTTTGGCGGCTTCGAGCGAGGGGATGCCGCGTTCTTCGAGCATGGCGCGGCAGTGTTCGTGCGCGACGATGGTGGCGCCGGGGAAGAAGCAGTTGCCCCAGGCGTGGTCGGCGTGGTAGTGGGTGTTGATCACATAGCGGACGGGGACGTTCAATTCGTGTTCGATGAATTCGCGGATGCTCAGGGTTTCGTCGGGCAGGGCGAGGGTGTCGATCACCACCGCCCACTGCGGCCCGGCGATGACGCCTGCCGTCACCTGCGCATACACTTCGCTTTGGAACCAATATACATTTTCAGATACGCGTTCTCGGTGCATTCAAGATCCTTGGGGAAAATTTTCCTATTGATAGCATAAATGGGGGGAAAATTCAAGTTGTATAGATAAATCTTTGTGTTAGGCGCTTTTCGTAGTACAGCGCAAAGTTTGTAACGGGGCGCGTATGCCGGGTAATCCATTCACGAATTCTTCCTCCATTCGTTGATGCGCGGCTTTTCATTCATGGACGGTTTTCATCGTCGGGCAACCTTGCGCCGTGATATTCATCTCATCGCCCGACAGTTTCTTTTTGGGGACGTGGAAAAATGATGTTGAACGTAGAGTTTTCAGAAAAGACGAAAAAAATTATCAGCATTTACCTCCCGCTTGCGTTCGGCGCGGGTACTTTTAAACCTGTAAGAGTTACGCAGTTGAACCTGTTTCGTCGAAGTTGCGCTATGACGACGGCAGTACAACTGCCCGCCAACTGCGAACGTTATAAACTCTCAGGTAAGTAGTATTTCATTTGATGTTTTGCTTCCCCTCTCCGTGTAACAAAACTGTGACATCCATCTCTTGACTATGATCAGCATTGCGCCATAAAATAAATTTCTGGCAATACGGTGGATCAGTTAAAGCAGGGAGGATTTCCCTCCAGAGGAGACAACCATGTTCAATCTATCTAGAATCGGATTTGTTGCGCGAGCTTTCTTGATCGTTGCATTCCTTGTGGGGTTGATGAGGGTGAACCCGAGTCAAGCGGCAGGCAATACAAACGCCTTTGCCGATGACAGCGCCACCTTCTCGAAAGTCAGTGTCGAGACTCCCCGTTACCCGGTGGGTATGGGAAGCGGGGAAAGCAGACTTGTTCCGTATCGCATTTCTGAATTGGGTCATCTATCAGGCAAAATCACAAGCCGAACGTATCAGTTTTTCACCCAGTATGATGTGCCGGTCAGCGAATCCTTTGGACCATTTAGAGCCAACATCCCGCTTAATTCAGCAGGAACAACCGATTGGAATGAACTAATCTATTTGCCTAAAGCGGTCGCGGAGAAGGCGCATGAAATCCGTGATTACGCGGTGGTGTTGAAGACCACGTTCAAGGGCGAATTGAACACCGGGCGCGAGTTTAGCGCAGAGGCTTCCCTGACGCTCCTCCTGCCGCCGGATACTTTCAGCAAAGCAAGCCCGGCAGATGCGGCTCTCATATCGCCTACCGGTCTTTTCTTACAGTGGAACTCCAGCCTCGGGGCAGTGGATTACGAGTATTGCTTTGATACGGTCGATAACAACTCTTGCGATACCAACTGGACCGGAAAGTATTGGCTGGGAACGTATGACACCAACGCCGCTTTGCAGGATTTACCATCGAATACAACTTTCTACTGGCAGGTGAGGGCGAATAATACAACGGGAACGACCTATGCAAACAACGGGGATTGGTGGGAGTTTACGACAGGGACTTCAGGAAATGGCAGTTTAGATTCGACCTTCGATGGCGATGGGTTGGTGACCACGGCGATTGGGAATTATCACGATGAAGCGCGCGCGGTTGCAATCCAGCCAGATGGTAATATCCTTGTCGTAGGCAGTTTCGGTACTTCCAACGGCGATGACTTTTTTGTGGCACGATATAACCCCGATGGCTCGCTGGACGCAAGTTTCGATTTTGATGGCATTGTCACAACAGATTTCGGAGCAAGCGAGGTTCCGATGGCAATGGCCATTCAGCCTGACTGGAAAATTGTGGTAGTCGGATATTCTGAAATCGGACCCTTCAATGGTGGAGCAAAAATCGCTGTGGCGCGCTATAACACCGATGGATCGCTGGACTCGAGTTTCAGCGCAGACGGAAAAGCTGTCACCGATCTTAACAGTAGTCACGAATTGGCGACCAGCGTCGCCGTTCAGACGGATGGAAAAATTGTCCTTACCGGCTATAAAAATGTAGGCATAAATGATAACGACATCGTATTACTGCGCTATACCTCGGATGGATCGCTTGATCCGACGTTCGACGGTGATGGCATGGTCTCTACTGAGGTAGGGACTGGGAGCGATGAGTTTGCCTCTTCGATCGCCATCCAACCTGATGGGAAAATCTTAATCGGCGGCAGAGCGTATAATGGGAGCGATACGGATCTTGCCCTCTTACGTTTTGACAGCGCCGGGAATCTGGACCCCGGCTTCGATGTAGATGGAAAAGTAATCACTGATTTTGGGGTAGGCTCTGAGCGAGGCGGTTTTGTTGCGCTTCAGCCCGATGGTAAGATCGTTTTGGGAGGCTATAGTGAAGATCGTTTCTTGGTGGCTCGATATTCCAATACCGGGGCGCTAGATCCATCTTTTGATTTGGATGGAAAGACTTCAACTGCTTATCCTGGAATGTTGAATTCTCCAACCGCCAGCGATCTTGTATTGCAGTCAAATGGAAAAATTGTTATTGCCGGCTATTCGAACCGTGATTATGATTTTGCGATAGCTCGTTTTCATCCTAATGGTCTGATCGATTCTACATTCGACTCGGATGGTCTCGTGATTACCGATTTCGATATGAATCGGGATGACATTGCAAACTCGGTCAGTATCCAGGCGGATGGCAAGATCGTGGTAGCTGGATATCGGTATAACGGCTCTAATTATGACATTGCCATTGCCCGCTACATCGGCGACCTGGTTTCACCCCCATCAACTCCAACACCGGCGCCAACCGATACGACTACACCCACTCTAGGCGTCACACCAACGATCCCTACCTCAACACCAATAATCACAAAAACTCCAACGCGCACTCCCACCGTGCCAACCCCCACGACAACAGAAGTCTCAGCTACCCCGAACTCCTCCCCAACCTCCACGCCCGTTCCCCCAATCACGATCGGCGAGACGAGCATTCTCACCAACTCCTATTCCGGCATCGGCAATCAACTTGTGGCGCAACAAGTAACCCTCTCGCAAAGCGCCACTATTCAAAGCCTGAGTTATTACGTCTCGACAGCGAGCGGACAACTGCGCCTTGGCATCTACAACAATAACGGCTCGAACCCCGGGACGCTGGTTGCGGAAACTTCCGCGTTTACCCCGGTGACAGGTTGGAACACACAACCCGTCATCACTCCCACACTCCTACCTGCCGGCACGTACTGGCTGGCTTTCTTGCCGCAGAGTAGTTCGTTCGCCGGGCGCATTTCCTATTCGGGTGTGGGACGTTACTATGGCTACGCCTTTGGAGCGTTGCCTCCCTCCTATTCAACCTCCGCATCCAGCGGCGCGTTCCACTTTTCGCTGTATGCCACGTTGACACTCGCCTCTGTTCCGACCAACACCTCCACGGTTACGCCAACTTTCACGCCCTCGCCAACAGTCACACGCACGCCAACGAACAGCAATACCCTTACACCAACACCGACGCGCACTGCAGCACGCACAGCCACAGCAACTCGAACACCAACAATAACGCCTACGGCGACGATCAGCACTCCGCTCCCGCTTTTCACGTCCACGCCTACGACCACATCGGCAATTACACCCACACCGACGGCAACTCGCACGACAACACGGACTCCAACGTCAACTTTCATCCCAACCACTGCATTGCCCACCATGACTTCCACCCCTGCAACCATTCAGGTGGGCGAGACGAGCGTACTCACCAGCGCCTATTCAGGCATCGGCAACCAACTGATAGCCCAGCAAGTGACCCTCTCGCAAAGCGCGACAATTCAAAGCCTGAGTTATTACGTCTCGACAGCGAGCGGACAACTGCGCCTCGGCATCTACAACAACAACGGCTCGAACCCCGGGACGCTGGTTGCGGAAACTTCCGCGTTTACCCCGGTGACCGGTTGGAACACACAACCCGTCATCACTCCCACACTCCTACCCGCCGGCACGTACTGGCTGGCGTTCCTGCCGCAGAGTAGTTCGTTCGCTGGGCGCATTTCCTATTCGGGTGTGGGACGTTACTATGGCTACACCTTTGGAGCATTGCCCGCTTCATACTCGACCGCTCCTTCCAGCGGCGCGTTCCACTTTTCGCTGTATGCCACGTTGACAATAGCATCGCCCACTGCCACACCGACTGCCACATCTACCTCGGGTATCAGTTGCGTTATTGGAAATGGTTCCGGCTCCGCCACCCTCTTTCTGCCATACAAACAGTATAACTGCGGGAAGAGTTCCTACGCGGTAGGCGTTGGAGACTTCAACCATGACGATAGGCAGGATGTTGCCCTTTCGGTGCGAATGAATGTTTCCGGCGTCCCCTCCAGTCTGTTGATCTTTACCCAGGATGTCAATGGCAATCTCTCTCAACCTCGCGCGTATCCGGGTGGCAACAGAGCGGAGCATATGGCTGTTGGAGATGTGAACAATGACGGCTGGGATGATGTTGTCACAGTAAATTTTTCAGATAATACGATCAGCCTTTTTGCCCAAAATAGCGCCGGCGAATTCGCCGATCGCATAACCTATGCCACGAATTCGGGACCTGACGCGGTCGCGATCGATGATGTGAATAATGATGGACTAAACGATATTGTAGTCGCTCATCACACCCATGCGACCATTGGCGTCTTTATCCAACAGCCGGATGGCGCGCTCAATGCCATGACAACCTATCCATCTGTAGCCGCCGGGTTTGACGATCTAGCCATCGGAGATGTCAATGGCGATGGCTTGAACGATGTCGTCAAGATGAACGGACAGGGGTATGTGAACAGCAACCTCATGGTGTATCTCCAAAATACGAATGGATC
Organism: Candidatus Defluviilinea gracilis; assembly: GCA_016716235.1. Taxonomy (NCBI): domain Bacteria; kingdom Bacillati; phylum Chloroflexota; class Anaerolineae; order Anaerolineales; family Candidatus Villigracilaceae; genus Candidatus Defluviilinea; species Candidatus Defluviilinea gracilis. The sequence continues at coordinate 443,695 of JADJWS010000001.1, read as the reverse complement.
GCTGACTACAGCCTCGAATTACTCCATTGCGGCATGCGCATCACCCTGCCTCAGTAAGGGAATTGCGATTGGAGACGTAACCGGCGATGGACGGTTGGATATTACGCTCAGTTATGGAGGCAACAGCCCAAGTTCGAACATTGCGGTTTTTGCGCAAGATGCCAATGGGAACCTTCAGCCATCTGTTTCCTACCCGGCTTATGATATTCCCGAAGCAGTTGATATTGCTGATGTTAACTCTGACGGTTTGGAAGACGTAATTGTCGCGCACAATGGTTGGTTGCGGGCTGGCGTCTTTTTGCAAGAGATAAATGGCGTGATGGGCGTTGAGGCGTTATACCCCTTGCCGAATTTAAATACCGACGATCTGGCGATTGGCGATCTCAATGGAGACCAACTGCCCGATCTGGTATTTGCCGATAGTATGGGGTTGGTTATTCTTTATCGAAGCGTAGACCCTCCGACTACGCCGACACCAACATTCACGCCAGCCATCACAAGCACCTCAACGCGAACTCCCACAGCAACCTTGACCCCGCCTGTCACTTCAACGTTTACCCCTACGCCCACGAGTACCCCCACCTGGGGGGAAGACACAGTTATCATAGGTGAAACGAACGTGCTGAGCATCCCATATGGAGGGTTGGGGAATCAGTTGGTGGCACAGCAGGTTACGCTGACGCAGGGCGCGACCATCCAAAGCCTGAGTTATTATGTGTCTACCACAGGAGGGCAGTTGCGGCTTGGCATCTACAGTGATTCGGGGAATGCCCCGGGGGCTTTGCTGGCGGAAACAGCCGCCTTCACGCCGGTCGCGGGGTGGAATACCCGAACTGTGTTGACTCAACCATCCCTACCGGCGGGAACCTACTGGCTGGCATTCCTGCCGCAGAACAACACACTGGCAGGGAGGTTGACTGTGGCGGGTTCGGGTCGTTATTATGCCTACCCCTTCGGGTCCCTGCCTGCCGCGTTCTCCTCGTCGAACACGGCGGATACCTTCCGCTTTTCGATGTACGCCACATTGCTCATACCATGAGCCATCTCTAATTCAACAAACCGCCGCCGAATTATCAGTTCGACGGCGGTTTGTTCCTTTTGTAGGAATCGCAACTTTCACAAATACTTCATGCCTTTTCGGGTCAACGTACCCTGCGCTTACCTCGGCGATTTATCTTCACCCCGATTGCGGATGCACAGCCGCGTGCTTCATGTGAGCCAGCACTCCCACGAATCCGTTCAAGCGTTGTTGCGAAACCGCCTCTTGTAGATTCATCGGCAGGTAGAAATCGGCGGGGACGCTGAGAATCTCTCCCAGGGTGGAGCCGTTCAACCCGTCGCGAAGAATCGAAGCCAGTCCGCGCACGGTGGGCGATTGCGGCGGAATGTCGAAGTAAAAAAGGATCGTATCATCGGGCTGTTTCTCAGCGACCAGGAACACAGCGGTCATACATTCGGGCACGGTTTCCATGCGATCGCGTTGCGCTGTGTAACGGTCGGGCAGGGGCGGGAAGGCCTCGGCGTACCCGATCAGCGTTTCCAGTTTTTCTTCGCGCGTCATCGAAGCGAAATCGTCTACGATCTCTTGGAGGGTGAGGGGGATGGGCATATGTTCACCACGAAGGACACAAAGAACACGAAGGAAAAAAACCTTTGTGTCCTTTGTGTTTCATAGGATTTTATTTTTCGATCGGCGCGTCGACGAGGTTGCCCCACTCCGTCCATGAGCCGTCGTAGTTTTTTACAGCGGGATACCCGAGCAGGTATTTCAACACGAACCACGTCAGCGAAGAGCGTTCGCCGATGCGGCAATACGCGATCACCTCGCCGTCCGCTTTGATATTCTTCCCTTCATACAACGCGCGCAATTCTTCGGGGGTCTTAAACGTGCTGTCCGCTTCATTCACGGCGGTCGCCCACGGAATGCTCACCGCGCCGGGGATGTGTCCGCCGCGTGTGGCGCCCTCTTGCGGGTAATTCGGCATCGAGATCAACTCGCCCGAATATTCCTTCGGCGAACGCACGTCTACAAGCGGCTTCTTCTCGTTGGACTGTTTCAACACCTCATCGCGGAAGGCGCGGATGGACCGATCCGCTTCTTTCGCGCGGTAGGCTGTTTTCCCATAGGAGGCGATTTCCTTCACCAGCGGCCGGTTCTCCTTCTCCCACTTGAGGCGCCCGCCGTTCATGATCTTCACATTCTCGTGTCCGTAATATTGGAACAGCCACAGCGCGTAGCATGCGAACCAGTTGGATTTATCGCCATAAAAAACGACGGTGGTGTCGTTGGCAATGCCGAGGCTCGAGAGAGTCTCCTCGAACTTTTCTTTGGTGAGAAAATCGCGGCGCAACGGATGTTGGAGCGTGCTGAACCAATCTACTTGCGCGGCGCCGGGGATGTGCCCCACCGCGTACAATAACGGGTCTTCATCCGATTCGAGGATGCGGACGTTCGCATCGTTCACGTGTTCGGCGACCCAGTCGGTCTCCACAAGAAATTCAGGATAGGCGTACGACATGATGTTTTCCTCTTTTTGGTAGGGTCTCGTTAAAATTAAAAGCAGTCAACTTAAACAAAAGGACAGCGAACAATTCCTGCGCGGCATAATGGATGCGCGGGGGCGTTCACTGCCTGACGAGTTGACTGCTTGCGGAAACGTCTGAGGCAGTGGTTACGAACCCCGCCATAGACACAAGCAATGTTGAAAACTATTGATCGGTTTCATGCTGGCGGCTATTGTACGAATCTTGCCCTGCTTGTCAAGTTAAATATTGGAGCCCGTGCCGCAAAGTTCACTTTGCGATCAGTCGCATGGTTACAGCAAAGTCGCTGTCCTTGCAATGGAATATGTTTCCGCCTCCTAAAATAAATTCCCCTGCTTCGGCGCGTCTGTCTCGTCCAGCCCGCCCCAGCCGTACTTCTTCATATCCACCTTGTCTTTCACGAACATAATACCCTCCTCCTCCAAACGTTGACGTTGCCTCTCCGCGCCCGCGCGTTCGCTGATCTTTCCCTGCGAATTGATGACTCTCTGCCACGGCACATCGTCGGGACAGTTCGCCATCGCGCCGCCCACCCAACGCGGACCGAACGCCTTGTACGCCTCGAACTCCACCCCGTTCGGCGGAGGGAGCATCAGCGCGATCTGTCCGTATGAGGCAACCTTCCCACGCGGGATTTGCCGCACAAGAGTCCACACTTGTTCGTAATAGGCTTGTTGGTTGGGAGGGGAGGCAAAGCGCATGGTAAGTAGTAATTGGTAATTGAGGAAAAGAGGATTAGAGAATTGGAGACTAGAGATTGGTGAATTGACCGCCAGTGATGGTTTTCTCCAGTAATTGACGCGCCGAGTCGAAGGTTAATTCCACTTCGATCTGTTGAAAGCACAGATTGCTTCCCATCAATCCCTTGCGGGCAAAGTAGCCGTTGCCTTCATCGTTGAGGCTGAGGTCGTTGTCCAAGTCCACGCGGCATTCGAGAGTCTCGCCGCAACGATTGCATTTCACATGGAAGGTGAGATATTTTTTCTCAGGCTTGGCAGGTTCGCTGGAGAAGAGCTTTTTGAGGAAGGACATGGTTTACTGATCACTGCTCACTGTTCACTCGATCACTGCTCTCAAAACTCCCACTTCCTCAACACATCCATCGCCTTGTAATTCGTCAAGTCCAATTGCAACGGCGTGATGGAAACGTATCCGCTTGCCAACGCGCCGACATCCGTTCCCTCTTCATTGACACCTGTCGGCTCGTCGCCGCCGATCCAATAATAGGGACGCCCGCGCGGGTCAATGCGCTTATCGAGCGCGTCGCGGTACACGCGCATTCCCTGCCGCGTGATGGCATATCCGTTGATCGCATCAAAACTCAAATAGGGGATGTTGACATTCAACACCACGCCCTCCGCCAGTCCCTGCTCGATGACCTTTTGAGTCACTACTCGTGCCACTTGCGCGGCGTGGCTGTAGTCGGTGACGGTGTTCGCAGGTTTATCTTGCGAAGCCAGCGAGAACGCGATTCCCTTCACGCCAGTGATCACCGCTTCCATCGCGGCGGTCACAGTCCCAGAGTAAGTTACATCGTGACCGATGTTCGAGTAGGGATTGATCCCTGAAACGACCAGATCAACTTTTTCTTCGAGAAACCCAAGCAATGGCAACGCGACACAATCCGACGGCGCGCCGTCAGACATGAACGCGGATGTTCCATCTGCAAGAGTCGTTTCGCGCACGCGCAATGGACGATCCAGCGTTTTCACATGTCCCGATGCAGACCAATTTTTATCAGGCGCGAACACGGTCACTTTGCCAAGTTTGCGAACTTCCTGCGCGAGGGCGAGCAGTCCCGGCGCTTGGACGCCGTCGTCGTTGGTTACGAGGATATGCATGATTCTCCGATTTACGATTTCAGATTTTCGATTTACGATTGCTCGGCGATTATAACTCCGCTGGTTGCGAAAGAAAAAGAAGAGTATGATGCCGGCTCTAACAAAACCTTCACCACCGATTTTAATGTAGTGGTAAGCAAAAGGAATTATTATGTTAATTGTGAAGCGCGAAGGTATCAGTTCGGAATTGGCAGGTGAACGATGTTTGTTAATCGGTCCATAGCAGTCATATCTTTGGTTTGCGTGTTGATCATACCAAGTTGCGTCCGTGAGCCTGCGCCAACTGTTGTACTTGACCCTACCGCCACGCCGATTCAACCACAATCCACTTCTGAAGTATTCATCGGAATTCCCCCACTCCGGGACCCTCTCGTCCAATTTGAAAACGAAACTGTGGAAGAATTCGTCGCGCGCATTGCAGTTCGAGACATTAGTTATAGCCGCCCGGTCTTGATTGTCCTGTCGCAATTAGAGATTAGGGGCAATGTGCTCTATGGGGTTCCATCGGGCAGGCAAGATGTGCGCCAATGCTGGTTTTATGAGACCCGCTCAAAGCGAGAATGTACAAGCGAGGATCTGGAAAGATTCTTCCAAGAACGAGCGATTGCCGCGATATTCTTTGCATTTGTTTACTCTGATGGGGTCAAATCTTTATTCCTGGCCGAACATTATTATAGCGGGGATGAAACCAACTTTATCGAATATTATCGCGTGATTCTGGAAAACCGAGATTCAACATGGATTGAAAAAAACATACTCCCGCTCTATTAGTAGTGAAATCCTGTCCTCGGAAGTTTATTGCAACACAAACGTAGGACGAGACGCTTTGCGCATCTCGTCCTACGTTTTCATCCAACCACCGCCGCTTCCACCGATTGGATCGGCGGCAGGAAATCTGCCAGCAATTCCCAATTGTCGCCCGAATCGCGCGTGTAAAACAGTTGACCCGTGTTCGTGCCGACGTACACCCCGGCATCCTCGAACGAATCGAGTCCCATCGCTTCGCGCAGAACATCCACGTGAGCGCGTTCGGGTAATCCCTTTGTGAGTTTTTCCCACGAATTGCCCGCGTCGCGGCTACGCCAGACCGCAAACTGCCCATCCACGCTGATGTGATATTCCTGGCTTTCTTCCGGCACGGTGTAAATCGTGCGCGGATCCGTCGGATGCACGCCAATCGCAAAACCAAAAGGCGTCGGCAACTTGCCCTCGCCGATGTCAACCCAATCTTCGCCGAAGTTGTCACTGCGATACACGCCGCAGTGATTTTGCTGATACAACACATTCGGCGTTGCCGGGTGCATCGTCATTTTATGCACGCATTGACCGAACTCCGGATATTTATCGGGCATAAAATCGGCGCGCACATTTTTGTTATACGGTTTCCACGTCACGCCGCCATCGTCGGTGCGATAACATCCTGCGGCTGACACGGCAATGTACATGCGCTGATCGTTTGTTGGGTCGAGCAGAATCGTGTGCAGGGTCAACCCGCCCGCGCCCGGTCCCCATTCTCCGCGTTGAGGATGATCGTACAGACTTTCATTCAAAGTCCACGTATCGCCGCGATCTTTCGACACAAACAACGAAGCGGGTTGCGCCCCCGCATACAACACATTCGGCTCGCTCGCGCGCCCGGGCTTGATATTCCATACTTTGATCATCTTCTCAGGTTTTTCTTTGATGCTCTCGCCGCCTTCGGAAATGAACGCTTCATCCATCGTGCTGGCTGGTCTGCCCGACTTCGACCCTCGCGACAGGGCAGGCGACTCCTTCGCTTGCGTCCACGTGTTGCCGAGGTCGTCCGAGTGATGGATGGTTGGACCATATACAAAGTGACTCGTCGCCGCGTACAGCCGCTGGTCGCGCGGGTCCATTTGCATGTGCATCACATTCCAACCTTTGAACAGAATGTCGCTCATCTCCCATTTCTTGCGTTTCTCATCGCTCTCGAAAATAAACCCGCCCTTGGTCGTTCCAACCAATATCAGGACTCGTTTGCTCATGTGGGCTTCCTTTCAAAACAGAAAAAATGTTCTAAAACCATTGTATCACATTCCTGCCAGACCATAAGACCTATTGCGGTCGCATTTTTCTCGCGCTAAGATGATGACACAAAGGAGGATGAATGAGGAGAATAATAGGATACGCCGCCGTTCTCATGTTGATTTCCGCTTCGTGCAATTTACCATCGGGGACACAAACGCCTCTTCCTCCATTGAAACCGGATACGCCGCCTGCGGACAATTCCACGCCTTCGATCGTCCCGATCGAAACCTTCCTAACCTACGCATTGCCCACCCCCACGCCGACATTGTCCCTAAGGCTTGTGGTTGCCTATCCCAAGGAGCACATCGTGAATTGCCGCTTTGGTCCGGGCATTGCCTATTCGGTTGTGGGAGAACTGAACCCCGGGAAATTTGCCGAAGTGATCGGTAAAAGCCCCGACCTTGCATGGTGGCAGGTTCGGAACCCGAGCGATCCATCGACAATCTGCTGGCTGTCCTCCGACTTCACCGATACGGAGGGCAACACCGAGGCGGTGCCAGTGGCGACAGCGCCTCCGGTCACTGTATCAGCCGTACTCGTGAGCATCGACCCGGCGGCGATGAACGTGGCATGCGACTCGTTCCCCCGCCTGGTCACCATCACTGTGGAGATCGCGGCATACGGTCCGTCCAATGTGGTTTGGATGTGGAAGGAGGAAAGCACGGGCGATACATCGCAGGAGATGTCCATCCAGTTTGAGGAGGGAGGCGTAAAACGCGCGCAGGATTTTTATCAGGTGCGAAGCGCGAGAGATTACGCCATGATCGTCCAAACGCTGGAGCCGAATATTGTGACGACCCGGGAACCCTTCAAGGCTATTTGCGCTCCCTGATATTTCAACGAAATTGGGAAGCGATTCTGGCGGGATTCCACTATAATGCTGACTGCGCCTTTTTGCGCGCATCAAACTCATGAAATCAAAAAAGAAAACGGTTCAAGAGTCTCTGCTGGCGGAACACCATCGCGATCTGTTGCGCGTGTTGCCGGATACGCTCCTTGAAGTTTCCGCAGACGGCGAGGTGCTGGCATGCCTCCCCGCTCGAAATGCGCAACCGCCTTTTGATGAGGCGCAACGCGTGGGAGGAAACCTCCGTGATTTTTTGCCGCCCCAAGTTTGTTCAGCCGCCTTGTCTGCTGTTCGCCTTGTGTTGGATGACAAACTTGCCCGCCCATTGGACTTTCAATTACCCGGCCGCGCCGGAGCCTCGCGGATATGAAATGCGCATCGCGGCATATTCCGAGGCGTCGGCGCTCCTGATTTTCCGCGCTACAACCTTGCCCCAGCATCTTGAATATGATGATGAAAACTTGATCCACGAGTTGGAGGTTAAGAATCAAGAATCGGAAACCCTGCGTGAAAGTTTGGCGGGCATCGTCGGCTCGCTGGAGTTTTCGGAAATCATCGAGAAGATCCTCGATCAAATTAAACGGGTCGTGCCATACGATAGCGCGTCGATTTGGAGGATCGATGGGCGCGAGCAAAAATTTATCGCGGGGCGGAACCTGCCTGCCGAGTTGCTGGTTGGGAACTATAAGTTTGAGATCGACGATGATAATGCCGTCCTTCCGATTTTGAAGGGCGCTGTTCCTTATTTGTTGAAACTCGATGTGCAGAACCAAATGAAGGATTTTCAAATCCCGCCGCATAATTACATTCATTCATGGCTGGCGATACCGCTGAAGGCGCGCGGGGAAATTTTCGGAGTGATCGCCCTGGATGGATGCGAGACGAATCAATTTACGCGCCACCATGCCGAACTGGCGGTCATTTTTGCCGATCAAGTTGCCATTGCGCTTGAAAATTCCCGTTTGTTTTCCGACTTGCAATCCGAATTATTGGAGCGTCAGCGCGCCGAGCGGGCATTGATCGAGGAGGAACAGCGGTATCGTCTGCTTTATGAAACCGCTAAAAAACAGGCGCAGGAACTTGCCCTGATCGGCCGGGTGCGCAATGCCATGGCGCAATCGATCGATCGACGCGGGGTGATCTTCAATGTTGTCGAATCGATCGCCGAATCATTCGGGTACACACAGGTCAGCCTGTATTTACTACAAGATGGGGTATTGATCATGCAACATCAGGTGGGGTATGAGACTCCCTATACAACCATTACCCTCGAGGAAGGCGTGATCGGCAAGGTCGCGCGGACTGGCGTTCCCGAATTTATTGAGGATGTCTCCACAAATTCCTTGTACCGGCAGGCGGTGGAAGGCGTCATCTCTGAAATTTGCATACCGCTATTCGATCAGGGAACCTTTGTGGGGATACTCAACGTGGAAAGCACGCAAGGAGTGAAATTAACAGAAGCCGACTTCAAATTAATCTCGACCTTGGGCGAGCATATCGGTATTGCCCTCGAAAACTCCCGCTTGTTTTCCAATTTGCAAACTGAGTTATCTGAACGGACTCTGATCGAAGTGAACCTTCGCCAACGCGAATTTGTGCTCGAAGCGGTGATGTTTGCCGCCGAACAGTTCCTTACTTCTTCCAATTGGAAGGATGTGATCGAAGTTGTCTTGGAGCGGCTGGGCAGGGCAATGAATGCCACGCATGCCTACTTATTTGAAAACTTCACCGGTCCCGATGGCTTGGAGCGGGCAAAGTTGTTCCGCGAATGGACCGCCCCGGGATTCCCCACCGCAACCGATTACGGTTCATACACTGAGGCGCATATCATCCAGATTCTGCCGGGTAGCGCCAACGAACACCTGCAACGCGGTGAAGCCTACGCCGGTAATTTGAATACCTATTCGCCCGCAGATAAACCCCGTTTTGAAAATATCGGCATGAAAGCCCATGCAGAAGTGCCTCTCGTGGTGGAAGGGCGCTGGTGGGGCACAGTCGGTTTCGACGTCTACGACAACGCGCGCGAATGGACTCATTTTGAAGTGGATACGCTGCGCGTGGTGGCTAATTTGCTGAGTAACGCCATCCGCCGCCAAGCGGACGAGCGCGCCCTGCAAAAAGAGTTGGTGGAACGGAAACAAATCGAAGCCAGATTGCGTCACCGTGAATCGATCCTCGAAGCGGTCGCCGATGCGGCGAACCGGTTCCTGAAATCGTCCGACTGGCGGAACGAGATCGATGCCGTTCTCGAAAAATTGGGCGTCACGGTCAATGCCTCCCATGTCTTTGTGTTCGAAAACCATGAACTACCAGACGGCACCCTGGTCACTTCGATGCAATTTGAATGGGCCGCGCCTCCGCTATCGAGCGGCCTTCATATCCCGGCATACCAAAACATTCCCGTGCGCGAAATTGGTTTTGAAAATTGGTATGAAGCCATGATCGCGGGGCAACCCTATATTGGCGATGCCAAACGCCTCACTGCAACCCAAATGAACGCCTTGCTTGGGCGCGGGATGAAAGCGCTCCTGGACTTTCCGGTGTTTGTGGCTGGCACATGGTGGGGCGCCATCGGATTCGACGATGTGGACAACGAGCGAGAATGGACCAATACAGAGATCGACGCGTTGCTGGTCGCGGGGAATATTCTCGGCACAGCCATCAAACGGCAACTGGACGAAACCGCCCTCCAGCGCGAACTCCACCAGCGCAGAAAACTGATCAGCGAATTGGAATCGAAAAACGCCGAACTCGAACGGTTCACCTACACCGTATCGCACGATCTCAAATCTCCGCTCTTCACCATTCGAGGCTTTCTCGGCTACCTCAAGCAAGACGCCCTCACCGGGAACACCGAACGATTGGAAGCCGACATCCAGCGCATTGTGGATGCGACCGACAAAATGCAACAGTTACTCAACGACCTGCTCGAACTTTCGAGAGTGGGCAGGCTCATGAACGAACCGACGCTGGTCAATATGCAGCAACTGGTGGCTGATGTGTTGAACTTATCGCACGGGCAGATCCATCAACGCGGGGTGGAGGTGCGCGCGCAAAACAACCTGCCCAACGCGCAAGGCGATCGTCAGCGCATCTTCGAAGTCGTTCAAAACCTGGTCGGGAACGCCGCAAAATTCATGGGCGAACAACCGACGCCCATCATCGAGATCGGGGTGGCGGGTTGGCAACATGGCATGCCCATTTTTTTTGTGCGCGATAACGGCATGGGAATCGAGCCCGAGCATCACGAACGCATCTTCGGCTTATTCAACAAACTCGACCCCAAATCAGACGGCACTGGCATCGGCCTTGCCCTCGTCAAACGGATCGTCGAATTTCACGGCGGTGAGATCTGGGTGGAATCGCAACCGGGCAACGGCTCGACGTTTTACTTCACGCTTCCCGCGCAGGGGACAACTGATTCAGACTATAATCAGTCATCTCATCCTGAGGAGGACTCTCCATGAAGCGCGCCGTCAGTATCAGCCTGGGTTCAGCCACCCGTAACAAAACCGTCGAGATTAGCCTGCTGGGCGAAACCGTTCGTATCGAACGCATCGGCACAGATGGCAACGAAGACAAAGCGCGTCAAATGTTCCGCGACATGGACGGTACTGTGGACGCGTTCGGCGTGGGCGGCATCGACCTCGGCGTGCACACCCCCTGGAAGTTTTATCCCCTCCACGGCGCGCTCAAACTCGTGCGGGATGTGAAACGCACGCCCTACGTGGATGGAAGCGGGGTGAAAGACACTCTCGAAGCGCGCGTCATGCAATGGCTCGAAAAGAAGGTCGGCGACGAGATCCAACCCAAAACGGCTTTCCTCGTGGCTGGCATCACCCGCTATGGCATGACCGAATCATTCATCAACGCCGGCTACCAATGCGTTTTCGGCGACCTGATGTTCGGCCTGGATATTCCCCTCGCCATTCACACCATGAGCGCGCTCAAAACCACCGCAAAACTACTCATGCCGGTCGTCGGGCGCATGCCCCTCAGTATGCTCTACCCAACCGGCGAAAAACAGGAAAAGGTCACGCCCAAATACGAAACCTATTACCAGGGCAACACCGTCACCGGCGGCGATTTTCTATACGTCAAACAACACATGCCGGAAGACATGCGCGGGAAGATCATCGTCACCAATACCACCACGCCCGCCGATGTGGAATTCCTCAAAAAACGCGGCGTGAAATATCTCGTCACCACCACGCTCAATATCGAAGGGCGCTCCTTTGGCGCCAACATGCTCGAAGCGGCGCTCATTGCTGTGGCGGGCAAAGGGCGCGTCTTGACGAACGACGAATTGAACGCCCTCATCGACCAGCTAGGCTTGGAACCGCAGTTACAAAAATTGAACTAACTGATGTTACGCGCCGTTCCGAAGGTTTTGGTAAAAACCCAACCTGATTCACGAGAACCTTCGGGACGTTCTGCGTAAATTCAAAATCGCAAATCGGAGGAGAATTTATGGATGCAGTCGTGATCGCGGGCGGTATACCCAACCCGGAAGACCCGCTCTACACCTACCTGAAGGGCGATGCCAAAGCGCTTGTGGATATTGCCGGCAAACCCATGGTGCAATGGGTGCTCGACGCGCTCAGCGAATCGCAACGCGTCAAGAACGTCATCCTTGTGGGGCTTTCACCTAAAAACGAGCTGACATGCAAGAAACCGCTGCATTTCCTCACCAACCAGGGACGCATGCTCTCCAACATCGTGGCAGGCATCAACAAATCGGTTGAGTTGGATAAGAAAAGCAAATACGTGCTGATCGTGTCCTCCGACATCCCCGCGCTCAAAGCGCACATGGTGGACTGGCTCGTGGAGACCGCCATGGAAACGCAAGACGATCTGTATTATGGCATTTGCCTGAAAGATGTGATGGAAGCGCGCTTCCCCGGCTCGAACCGCACCTACACCAAACTCAAAAATATGGAAGTATGCGGCGCAGACGTCAACGTGACTCACGTCCGTATGGCGACCGAACATTTGGATACCTGGGAAGACCTGCTCGGCGCGCGGAAAAGCCCGCTCAAACAGGCGAGCAAACTGGGGCTGGGTTTGCTACTCTCCCTCTTCATGCGACAACTCACCATCGAAGACGCCGTTCGACGGATCAGCGAGCGCATCGGCATCAAAGGGCGAGCCATCATCTGGCCCTACGCCGAAGCCGCAATGGATGTGGACAAGCCGCATCAACTCGAACTCCTGCGCGCCGACCTGGCGAAGACCCAACGCAAAGCCGCCTCAAAGGCGCGGACCATGGCGAAGAGAACAACGAAAAAGAAACCCGCCGCGCCCAAGAAGAAGACGACTGTCTCAAAAACCGCGCGGCTCAAGCCCAAAGCCAAGCGCGCATGAGCCTCCGAACCATCCTTGAAAGGGATGCCCGTCTTTCCGATCAAATGCGCGTGGCTGAAAAGCCAGGCGCATTGCGCGCTGTAGCAGTCTTCTTCGCGCACTCCGGCGATTCATGGTTTTGGTGGATCGCCATGGCAATCTTATGGTCATTGGGCAATTCGTTTTGGAAAGAATGGGCGGTCATTCAGTTCGTCGGCATCGGGGGGCTGGCGGCGCTGGTGATGGGAATCAAATTCACTGTGCGCAGGAGCCGCCCTGAGGGCGAGTGGGGAAGCATCTATCGAAACACCGATCCGCATTCATTCCCATCCGGGCATGCGGCGCGTTCGTTCTTCATCGCGGTTGTCGCCGCGTGGTTTGGTCCCGCCTGGCTTGCCATACTCTTATGGCTGTGGGCGCCATTGGTCGCGTTGGCTCGCGTGGCAATGGGCGTGCATTATGTTTCGGATATCCTCGCCGGCGCGGTGTTGGGGGCGATCGTCGCCCTGGTCGGCTTGCAAATGTACGAACCGTTCTTCCTGTCCCTCTTCCGCTTCATCGGTTTCCCACTGTGGTAAAAGTCATTTCCCGTTCATCAGACTCGCCAAATGTTCCTCAATGTGCGCGAGATCGCGTTCCACCCAGGTCTGCAAAGTAAAACCATTCCCTAATTCTACGTGACGCGATTCGCGCGCCCATGCGGCAGATGGGAGTTGCCGCAAAAATTCAACCAGCGCTTCCACGCTCGCTACAAATCCATTCAACAAGCCTGCCAGTGATTCGTTCGCGTTGTAATGCTCCGCGGCATACGCGTCCCCGTCAAAATTTTGAAACTCGGGGTTATCCTCCAACGCCGCGCGGCGCGCTCGCAAGCCATACGCCTGCGCGTCCACATCGCGTATGTGCGCGGCAGTTTGATGCGCGTTCCAGCCGCCTTCCAGCAATGGGGCGAAGGGATCCTTCACCGCAAGACATTCACTGCGGAATTGCTTAGCCGCCTCGAGCAGGCGCGCAAGAAGTTTTTCCCGATAATCAAAAAGTTCCTTCATTATTCCTCATTCCTCCAACGACGCGAACATGGTTCCGACGATACCCTCGGCTGTTTTATATTGGACGCACAAACCGCTTCACTCCCCAGTTCAATCTGATTCGGCATGAGCAGGCTGATTCCACATCCTGAATATATTCGATGCGCCGCGTTCCGGCGAGCAACCGCACTGTGAAGAAAAATCACGAACCGCACACCGGCGCCTGATCGGGGTTTTCTTTGGCGTTCAACGGCAACCCCAAATAGGGCGACGGGTCCAGCGTGTTTTCGATCTCAATTTCATTTTTAAATTGCCCCGTCCCATCGTCTTCCACGATCGAAAAATGCAAGTGGATGCCAACGGGGTTGTTCGGGTCGCCGGAGTAATCACCCTGATAGCCGAGGAATGTCCCAGCCTCCACAGGGATTTCGGAAACGCCGGCGGGAAATTCTTCCGCAATGAAAGAATTGCCGAAACGATCAGCCATGTGGGTGTAGTAAAGCCAGATCTGCGCGCCGGGGTTCAGCGGGTCACTGGGCACGCGCACGATCACGGCAGATTTCCACTCCGGCAGGCGCGTGAGGTAGCCGGGGTATGCCGAAATCACGCGCGTAATGCCCACCTCGGTCCCGCCGAAGATATCGATGCCTTGGTGGGTGTGACGAATCCCAAAGGAATCGCCCCATAGGAAGCCGGCAAACCCGTCGGTGGGGAAGAGGAAAGGGGCGGGCCCGCATTGGGAACCGGCCGTCAGCTTCCACTTGGGATGCGAAGCGGGGTTGTCCATCCATGCGCGGAATTTGATCACTCGTTCGGCATTGGGTCGGTATATGAAGTAGGCGGTTGCGATCGCCGTGACCAATGCCGCGAGGAGGATGGAGATGATCAAGAAGCGTTTAGACATAAGGTCGAATTATACCTTTGGGCGTCAAGGCGAACCCAGTATGGTGATGTAATCGAGATAGATAATTTCACCGGAGGCGTGGGTGAGGGTAACGGAATGTTCGCCCGGTGATAATTTGGGGGATGACCATTCTGACCCAGTGGATTGGTTAAGGGTTTGAGTATTCCCATCGATGGCGATGGTCATGGTTCCCAACTGGGGGTCTGCCACATACCCAATGATGAATTGAGTTCCCGTGAAAGTAAAGGTTGCCGTGTCGTCGATGAGGATGGAGATGGAAAGGGTTTCTTCATATGCCGCGTCGACTGTTTCGCTGATCCACCCGCCGTCGTAAAGAATGAAATCGTCGAAATCGTCAATTTTGATCGCGGAGGATGTTGTCGCATTAGTTGTGGGCGTGCCAACCCCGCCCGGCGTGAAAGTAATAGGTGATGCGGATGTTGATGTAAGTGTTCCTGCTGAAACGGAGCGCGGTTGAGGCGAAGGCGTAATTGTCTGGTCTGAGGATTGCCTCGTTTCGATAGTAGGCAGTGTAGGGATTGTGGGGGTTTTATCCTTCTGGAGTTGGGTGGCTGAGGTAGGCTCTTTAGTCGAAGTGAGAGTTCCAAGGAACAGGAATTGAAAAGGCGTCGCCGTTGCTTCGGCTGAAATTTCCGCCTGCGGTTTTCCGAGGAAAAAAATTAATACGACAGAGAGCATCCCGACGATGGACAGTATGGCGATCCCAATCGGGATGATGATGTCAAGGTTGTCGATCAGTCGTTTGACCATATGCGGCATTATACCGAATGGATCCCCAGTCGACCACGCGGGGCAATCGCATTAGAAAATCTCCATGTTCGCAACATGACGCTTTGTCTGCGAATCCGCTACTCTTCGCCAACCTGCGCGAATTTTTCCGAGAAGGATTAGCGGACAAAAAATCCAAATGCGATCCCCCTCGTCGACCATGAAGCCGAATTCTGGCGTTGTGGCGCCGCGTCAATGCCGGTAACCCGGCAAATCGAACTGTTTCCTGAACTTTCATGAAGCGCTGAGAATGCAAAGAGAAGTATCTCAAAATCTCCGCGCATTTGGAGGCGCTCCAGAATAAAAGATTGCTATGACTTATGGGCATCATTTCATCCGAGCAAAAGGTTACACATTACTTGCTTTTTGCAATGAGTTAATTTATTATTAATCTGTCAAAAAGGCAAACCCACCGTGAGGTGGGGACGCAAAGTCATGGATCTTCCACCTTTCTGCGTAGGAGTTGGAAGACCGCCAGACCGCCATTGTATGTATGGCGGATATTTAATTAAGGAGGTGTCTCCTTTTCCATATCGAATAAGTCACAATTCAATCCACAGTCTGCAAGTCAAACTATAAGAGGAGTAATAGTTATGAAAGCAAAGTGGTTTCATGTAACAATGATTGCGGCGCTTTTAGTGATCGCAGTCGTCCCTATCGCAAGCGCGGCGCCTCCCGTTCCAGCCGACCCGATGCTCGGCTCGGATGTCGATAATGCGCCGCATCCGCTTGGTGAACGGCAATACGCCGCCACATTGAGGGGCTTGGAAGCGAAGTTCCATGGTAAGGCGGGGGATGGTAGTATTTATTTGGATGGGGGCGAACACGTCTACCCATTC
Source organism: Candidatus Defluviilinea gracilis (assembly GCA_016716235.1). Lineage (NCBI taxonomy): Bacteria > Bacillati > Chloroflexota > Anaerolineae > Anaerolineales > Candidatus Villigracilaceae > Candidatus Defluviilinea > Candidatus Defluviilinea gracilis. The sequence continues at coordinate 427,511 of JADJWS010000001.1, read as the reverse complement.
TATAGAGACCGCTATGTCGAGTTGGAGCGTGAAGGTGAAGATACGATCTGGACCCTGCTGGGTCAGTTCGGCACTCAGATCCACTCCTCCTACGGCGATGTAGCCGGACCTCTTCACAATGAAATTCCCGAGCCCGATCGCGCGGTGGATAACACCACGATCTGGACAGCCGATTTCAGCCAAAGCATGTACAACAAAATGCTTTTTGATACCACCCCAGGCGCCAACTCGATGCGCAATTTCTACATCGAGCAGTCGTCCGGCCGGTATGCGGTTAACGGCACCGTGGAAGATTGGGTCACCGTGCCTTATAACGAGGCTCGCTACGGCGCAAATTATTGCGGAAGCATTGTCTGCGCGACAACCTGGCTTTTCATTCGCGATTCCGCCTCAACCTGGTATAACAACCAGATTGCCGCTGGCAAAACCCCCGCCGAGATCGATGCCTACCTGAGTCAATTCGATGTCTGGGATCGCTATGATTACGATGGCGATGCCAACTTCAACGAACCTGATGGTTATATCGACCACTTCCAGGCTGTTCACGCTGGCGAGGGCGAGGAGACCGGTGGCGGCGCGCAAGGCACCAATGCCATTTGGAGCCACCGCTGGTATGCCTACTATACCCTCCAGGGAAGCGCAGGACCTGCGTTTAATAAATTGGGTGGTCTTCAAGTTGGCGGATCTAGTTACTGGATTGGGGATTACACGGTTGAACCTGAGAACGGTGGCGTAGGCGTATTTGCTCACGAGTTTGCGCACGACCTTGGACTTCCCGATCTCTACGATACATCCGGTAACACCGGCGGCGCTGAGAACTCCACGGGCTTCTGGACTCTTATGTCCAGTGGTTCCTATGGCGCTTCTGGCAAGGCGGCTGACGGTATCGGCACCAAACCGATTCACATGAGCGCATACGAAAAGCTGTACTTGGGCTGGTCGAATGCCGCGGTTGTAAACTACGACGAGACAGCCTTCTTGAAGATGGGTCCCGCTGAGTTTAACTCTGCCGACCCGCAACAGCTTCTCGTGCTTTTGCCCGACAAGGAAGTGGAAAGCTTCATCGGCGATCCCTTTGCCGGAAGTTACTACTATTTCTCCGGCGCTGGGAATGATCTCGACAATAGCATGACCCGCGATGTGACCTTGCCCGCCGGCGCTGTGTCTCTTTCTGCCAAAGTGAATTATGACATCGAGACGGAATGGGACTACGCGTACCTCACTGTCAATGGCACAAACGTAGCCACCAACCTTTCCACAAATGACGATCCGAATGGTCAGAACTTTGGTGAAGGCATCACCGGCGCATCCGGCGGATGGGTGGATCTGACCGCCGATCTTTCAGCGTATGCCGGCCAGACCGTGACCCTTGGATTCCGCTATTGGACTGACAGCGCTGTCGCAACGACCGGCTTCTCGGTGGATGAAATCAGTGTGACCGGTCTTCCTGTCGATGGCGGCGAGACCGATCCGGGTTGGACGTACAGCGGTTTCTCGCTCACAAACGGCACCGTAACGCAGTCCTACGCCAACTACTACATCGCTGAATACCGCAAGTATATTGGGTACGACAAGTCTCTGAAGACGGGTCCCTACAACTTCGGCTTCCTCAATGATCCGAATAAGGGAAATTGGGTTGAGCACTATCCGTATCAAGACGGCTTGTTGATCTGGTATCTCGACTACTCCTTCGCGGATAACAACGTCGGCGACTATTGCTCTGCCGGCACATGCGGCGGCTTCTACCTGCCGGTCGACGCGCATTCCAATATGATGCTGCGCCCCGATGGAACGGCATGGCGCCCGCGCGTTCAGGCATTCGACTCGACATTCGGCGTCAACCGTGTCGACCGGATTTGTTTGAACGTCAACTCCGTCAAGAAGTGCTATGGCGGCTACCCGGGTAATTCCCGCTTCGACGATACGTTGGGGTATTGGGAAGCTCCCGATTCCTCCATCGGCAACAACGGCTGGTCGAGCGTTCCGTTGCCTGGCGTTGGCGTTACCATCACGGTCGTCAGTGAATGGAACGGCTGGGCATACGTGCTCGTCGCGCCAAAGTAAGATAACAGCAAGTTCAGAGTTAAAGATTGCGCCCCGAATGAATTCATTCGGGGCGCAATTTCTTAATCAGCCTGATGCGCTTATGGGATCGGTACGCCAATATTCGGTCCGGTGGTTGGTCCGATTGGCAAACCTTCTTCTTGATCTATGGCGGGGCAGAGCACAAAATTGCCGTTTAGATCGGTGTGATACGTATATTCCTGCCCATTGGCAGACAAATCGATTCGATAACCGGGCACCTGTCCTTGCGCATACATTTTACCGGGCGCGGGGCATCCCAACGCGGAATTGAGCCAGGTGACGGCTTGGGTGTTTACCAGCTCCACTTGCTCGACCGTGATTCCCAAAGAGCGGGCAAGATCGTTTTTCGCGATGCCGACAAATTTCTCTACCGGCGCGTTGGAAAAGTCGATTTTTTCTTGAGGGGTCGGTTGGGGAAGGACGCTGTCCGGAGTTGAAGCAACCTCTTGAGTGGGGACGGGTTGCGGCTCCTGCGGCGCGTCTAAGGCGGGTTCGCCAGCGCTCCCTCCTCCGCAACTCACCAGCAAGAATACGTTGACGATCAACAATGGAACCCAACGGTATTTCATGATACTGTCTCCTTTAAATGGGATTCGCTCAAAAGACAAGCAGTCGATCAATTAATCGACGTCTTGTCAGGCGAGAAGGTTCCTTGAATTGTAGTACGAAAATTCACCCCGATTTGGCAGAGTCCGACATTCTCGTATCCGGCGTTATTGCGCGACCATATTCCTTTTATTGCAACGTGTATAATCTGTTCATTCCAACACCGGAGAGACCTTGTGCGAAACATCTTCCAAAGAGCCGCTTTACTGCTGATCTTCCTTCTGAATGCCTGTGGAGCGAATGAGCCATCCGCTACATCCACACCACTGCCTTCAGAAACACCGGTCATCCCGCCGACTCTTACCGCAACACCGACCATTCCACTGGCGGTGCTCATCCTGCCGGCAAACCTTGACCCCGAAACATCGAACCTCTACCAAACTACGGTATACGATCTTACGCAAAGTTCAGGATATCGCTTCCAGGTGCGTGATTCCATCACAGAAGCAGACCTAACGGAACCAGGGCTAAAGATCGTGATTGCGCTTCCGCCCGATCCCGGTATTGCGGTTTTAGCCGCCGCCGCGCCACAAGTGCAATTCCTCTCGATCAACATCCCGGGCATTCTGCCCGGCGGCAACATCAGCGCGTTGGGGGGTGAAGGTCAGACCGGCCTCGCCGCCTTTCTGGCTGGTTATACTGCCGCGCTCCTCACCGAAGATTATCGCATCGGTATGATCATGCCCAAAGGGAACGCCGACGCGCAACAAGCCGCAGTTGCCTTTCGCAACGGCATGGCGTTTCATTGCGGATTATGCCGCCCGATCTTCTTCCCCTCCTTCTGCCTCGTGGAAAACCTGCAATCGTGCTACCCGCAGTTCGTGGAAATTCCGACGGATGAAGACCCCGCGCGCTATGGTCCATACGCCGATTACCTCATCCTCCAACGAGAGGTGGACACGCTTTTCGTTTACCCGGATGTGGCAGACCCAGACCTGCTGACATACATCGGCACGACCGGCGCGCTACTCATCGGCACAGCCACCCCAGACGAGCGCCCCGGCGGCTGGGTGATGACGATTCAGCCGGATGTGATCCAGGCAATTCAAAACGCCTGGTCCCAACTTGTAGCGGGGCAGGGAGGCGTCACGGTTCAATCTCCCTTGGGGCTGAGCGACGTGGACCCCAACCTGCTCAGCCCCGGAAAGCAAAAGGATGCGCAGGACATGCTCGATAAACTTCAACAGGGGTTGATCAACATCAACAACCCATGATCGAATCCAACACTCCCGTGAATGTTCACGGGAGTGTTGGACTTAGAAGGAGGAGGGAGAGAAACGCCAGGCGTAATACCTGTTTATGCTAACGGGCTTGAGCAAGCCATGCCATGGCTTTGACAACCAGCACGGCCGGGTTGACCGGTTTGAGCAGGTACTCATCTGCCGCCGACTCGTTGGCTTCGATCGCCAATTGGGCGGTGTTTGCCGAAACAAGCACGATAATAGGACCGCGGCTGGCTTTGCGCAACTCTCCAAGGAGTTCGACTCGCTCGTCCCGCGTAAGTTGGATATCCACCAACACAAGAGACGGGGCAACCAGACGGGCGGCTTGAATCGCATATCGCGGGCTTGATTCGCTGAGCACAATACAATTCCGCTGGCTGAAGAGGGCATCCCACGCCGCGACTGAATTCTGCTGATCGGAAACGATCAATACGGTGTGGAGAGGAATTGTATTTGTGTCGGTTTTCCAGGCTACCATTTAGATTTTGCCTTTCTAGTGTCTTGACGGGGAATCTGCCGGCATGTTACACTCGCGCCCGTACAAAATTTTCAAGGAAGGAGGCGCGACCCATGTTCTTCAGCAAGTTCACTGTTGGTCAACAAGAATTTACCCGACCCGGGATTGCGCCTGCTCATCGTTAGGATACTTTTTACGTATTCGACAGCCACGGCGTCCCCGTGGCTGTTTTTATTTCCCTCACCCTGGCTCTCTCCCTGTGGGAGAGGGGAAATGGAGAAAATCATGTCTGGCATTGCTACACAACTATTCGAAGGAAAAGATATTCGCTTCGGCCCCATTGACTTTGAGAAAGACCCCGAGGTCGAATCCAAGTGGACGCATGACGCTTCGTTCTTGCGCTTGTACGAGAGCGAGCCGGCGCGTCCCATGTCGGCGGCGATCGTGAAGAAGCGTTACGAAAAGCTCGAGAAGGATATGGAGGACGATAAGGACTTTTATCACTTCATGATCCGCGCGCGGGAGGATGACCGCTTGATCGGCAAAGCGATGATCCACCGTATCGAGTGGGCGAACGGGAACTGCACCATCCGCCTCGGCATTGGCGCGCCCGATGACCGCCGCAAAGGATTCGGCGCACAAGCGGCGCAAATGCTCCTCCGCTTTGCGTTTTCGGAGTTGAACATGTTCCGCGTCACTGCGTACATTCCGGAGTACAACGAGGGGGGACTGGCGCTGGCGAAAAAGTTCGGCTTTGTGGAAGAAGTGCGCCGGAGAAAATCTCTGGAGCGCGATGCCCGCCGTTGGGATTTGTTGGTGATGGGCTTGTTGAAGGATGAATGGGCGAAGCAGGCTTCCCCGTAGAAAGAAGCGAAGGAGAATAAGATGAACGATCTATTTCGCGGGCAACTTGTCCGCTTAACGTCGGAAGACCCCGAGTCGCGTTCGAAGATTCAGGCGAATTGGCAGCGCGATTCGGAATTCCACCGGTTGGCAGATGCCGACCCGGCTGAGATGTATTCGGCGCGCAAAGTAAAAGAGTGGGTCGAGAAAGCCGCTGAGAATGGCTTCAAACCTGAGCGGTACTATTTTTCGATCCGCGCATTGGAAGACGATAAGCTGATCGGGTTTTTCGTTTTATGGTGCGACCTGATCCACCGCGAAGTGTGGGTTGGTATCGGCATCGGCGAGCGCGAGTATTGGGGCAGGGGTTTCGGCACAGAGGCGATGAAACTGGCTGTGCGTTATGCGTTCATGGAATTGGGAGCGCAGCGCGTCTCGCTCGGCTTGATGGACTATAACCCGCGCGCGTTGAAGGCTTATGAGAAAGCCGGGTTCCGGCTCGAAGGGCGCACGCGCCGGGACGTTCAGCGCGAAGGGACGCGTCACGATTCGTTGTGGATGGGCATCCTGCGCGACGAATGGCTGGCGATGCAAAAGGCGGACGAATGAACGATCTTATCGTTGGCAAGTTGGTGCGTCTCGCGGCATACGACCCTGAAGAGATGGGCAAAGCCTTCTCACGATGGACGCGCGATTCGGAATATTGGCGGTTGATGGATACCGGTCCCGCGCGGATGCCCTCTGCAACCGGTGTGACAAAGCACATTGAGAAAGACATGGATGAACTCGACGCGAGCATCTATTTCTTCGGCGTGCGGCGTTTGCAAGACGATGCCCTGATCGGCGAGATGATCCTGCATGTGGTCAACTGGGCGGGCGGAGATGCGTTCGTCGGCTTGACCATCGGCGAGCGCGAGAACTGGGGCAAGGGCTATGGCACCGAGATGATGCGACTGCTTTTGCAATATGCATTTCTCGAAGTCAACCTGCGCCGAGTGACGCTGGCGGTGTTCGAGTACAACCCGCGCGCGATCCGCTCCTATGAAAAAGCGGGCTTCCGCCACGAAGGACGAATGCGGAAATTTCTGAACAAGGAAGGCAGGCGCTGGGACATGTTGTTCATGGGCGTCTTGCGCGAAGAATGGCTCGCGGAACAGTAGCGCAAGATTTATCTTGCGTTTCAAGGTTAGGAGAATATTGCATTGCGAGCAAGCGCGAAGGTTGAGTAGCGTAGATCGGTAAACAAAAGGAAAAAAACAATGAACGCAATTCTTGAAAAACAAAACATTCTGCCGCTCCCTGCGGGCTACACCGCGCGCGGCGGATATATTGACGATTACAAGATCGCTTTTGATCTGTTGAACCTTCATTCCATGCGCCTGAATGGGAGCGTGGACTTGAACGACCCTGAATTGCTCCGCCTCGATTGGCAAAACGAAGGATTCAATCCCGAGACCGATATGCGTATGATCTTTGCGGAAGATGGGACTCTCGCTGGGTTCATCGAATGTTGGATGACTCAACTTCCGCCCGTTCACCCCTGGATCTTTGGGATCGTGCACCCCGGTCACTGGGGAAAGGGAATCGGGAGTCATCTAAACTCATGGGCTGAGGATCATGCGCACATCGCATTAGAAAAATGCGCGACAGAGTTGCGCGTCGCGCCGCGCACAGGCACAGAGGCGCACAACGAAACCGGTGTTGCGCTCATGGAGGGACTCGGATGGAAACATATCCGCTCGTTCTATCGCATGGTCACAGATTTGGATTCACCGCCTGTTGTGCCGCCATTACCGGATGGGATCATCATCCGCCCGTTCGATCCTGAAACCGAAATGGAGGAAGTCTATCGAACGTTCGTAGATACCTTCAACGACCACTTTGGGTTTATCGAACAACCGTTTGAAAAAGGCTTTGCCGAATATAAACATAACATGGTCGAAGATCCCGGCTACAGCCCGGCGATGTGGTTCGTCGCTATGGACGGAGATCGAATGGCTGGCATCTGCATTTGCCGCCGCGAAGACGCGGAGGATGCCGAATCGGGTTGGGTGGGCGAACTCGGCGTGCGCCGCGCATGGCGCAAGCATGGACTTGGCTACGCCTTACTCAAACATGCCTTCGCCGCGTTCCATGCCGACGGCAAAAAACGCGCAGGTCTCGGCGTGGATGCGAGCAGTCTCACCGGCGCGTTGAAACTGTACGAACGCGCGGGCATGCGAGTCCAGCGTCAGTTCAATCAATACGAAAAAGAATTCCGCCCCGGTAAGGAATTGGCTGTGGTTGAAGTAACATGAAACTTGACAGGTCGCTGAAACCTACTGTTCATCAGCGGCTTACTCTATGAAGGCATGGTTAAACATGGAAACAAAACTGCAAACTGAATCAATATTGCTCGACCCCGCTCTCCGTCTGCGCCCGGCGCAATGGAGCGATGCCGTCGCGGTGACCGGTCTGATCCGCGATGTGCTGACCGCCGATGGCGACGAAGTTTCGATCATGACGCAAGAAGAACTGGAAACTGAATGGAAATCGGAAGGCTTCACCCTCGAAACCGATGCTTGGGTAGCGATAACCGCCGACGGGCGCGTGGTGGGATACGAAGAATTCGTCAGCCGCCACGCGCATGCCTACTTCAATGCCGATGGATATGTGCATCCCGATTTTCGCGGACGCGGGATCGGCGCGGCGATGTTGCGCGCGCTCGATGAACGCGCCCGCCGTGAAATGCAACTTGCCGACCCCGACGCGCGCGTGTACATCCGCGCGGGAACCAATGCCCATGATCAAAATGTGCGCGGAATGTTCGAAGGCGAGGGCTATCAAATTATCCGTTATCACTGGATGATGGAGATCGATCTCGCCGAAGCGCCGCAGGTCAAGACATTTCCCGATGGAATCGAATTGATGCCATTCGATGTGGACGCGCACGCTTATCTCCTTTTTCAAGCCCAGGAGGAAGCCTTTGAAGATCACTGGGGTCACACGCCGGGCAACTTCAATAACTGGCAGATGCGAAAAATAAGGCGTGAAGATTTTGATCCCTCGCTGTGGCATGTGGCGTGGGATGACGACCAGATCGCGGGCTTCTCGCAAACCCGCGTCCGCAACGGGATTGGCTGGGTGGGAGCGCTTGGCGTTCGGCGTCCATGGCGCAAGCGCGGATTGGCGGAGGCGCTTCTGCTTCACTCGTTCAATGAATTCTACACACGCGGCACGACGCGCGTCGGCTTGGCGGTCGATGCGTCGAATCCCACCGGCGCGACGCGGCTCTATCAAAAGGTCGGCATGAAAGTGGATGTCGAAGATATCATCGTTGAAAAAGAACTGCGCCCCGGACGCGAGTTTGAAATGCAAGAATAGGCTATACTTAATCAATATAAAACCTGACAGGTTTCCGCGAAGCCATGCTCGATCAAGTAATTCTGCTTCGCAGTCCACACTCCCGACTCGGTTCTTGAGAAAACCTGTCAGGTTTATTTCCCCACAAGGAGACACCATGAACATCAAATGTTCGTTTTGCCAAACACCCTACACCCTCAGCCGCGTGCAAATGCTCGACGCCCTGCAGGAAATGGACGCGCATAAACTGACTCACTACGACGCGCACTGTCCGCGCTGTCGGCGCGCCACACGTGTCGAGCGCAAACGCATGGAGATATTCTTCCCGAACTGGCGCGAGGCGTTGAAACAGTTCGAGGCGGAGATGCAGGCTCACCCGCAGAATGAGGCGCCTCTTCCCGCGCCTGAGCCTGCTCCTGTTTCCCCAGCCGAATCGAATCCTCAGCCGACTGTCGCAAAGAAACAAGTAGCCGAGAAAAAAAATCCTGCGAAGACATCGGCGGCAAAAAAGAAATGACCATCCGCGCTGTATTCTTTGACCTCGGCGGAGTGATCGTCCGCACTGAGCATCAGGCGCCGCGCCAAAGGCTCGCTGAGCAATTTGGCATGGATTACGAAGACATCGAGAAGCTCGTCTTCGGCGGAGGGTCGAACAGTTCGGCGGCGCGCGCCTCGGTGGGGGAGATCACCGAACAGGAACACTGGCTGAATGTGATGAAGGCTCTCAAACTGCCTGCCAACGAGGTTATGCGCGTGCGGGAGGAATTTTTCGGCGGCGACATCATCGACCGAAACTTGCTGGAGTTTATGCGGTCGCTCAAGCCGAAGCGCAAAGTGGGCGCCATCTCGAACGCGTGGGACGGTTTGCGCGCCTATATGGAACGCGAAAAATTCGCCGACGTGTTCGACTCCATCGTCATCTCGGCCGAAGTGAAAGTGGCAAAGCCAGACGAGAAGATCTACCGCATCGCATTGGATCAACTGCAAGTCAAGCCGAACGAAGCGGTGTTCGTGGACGACATGCCCGCAAACATCGAAGCCTGCGAAAGACTCGGCATGAAGGGCATCCAATTCACGGAAGTCGAATCCGTATTGAAGCAACTCAAATCCATTCTCTAGTCTCGAATCCCCAGTCTCTAATCTCCAATCTCTGTTTTTGTGAATCGCATCTCCCCATCCCGCGTCTACCTCTTTATCGAGTTCGCCGCCTCCGCGTGCTTCTCGATGATGTTCGTCGTCACATCATTGTATGAAGCGACCATTGCGGGGCTGACACCTGTTCAATTGATCCTCGTCGGCACGGCGCTGGAAATTTCAGCATTTGTGTTTGAAGTGCCGACAGGCATCGTGGCAGACGTGTATTCGCGCAGGCTTTCGATCATCATCGGCTATGTGTTGATGGGCATCGGCTTTCTCGTGGAGGGGACTCTTCCCCGCGTTCATCCCGATTCTACTCGCGCAGATCATTTGGGGGTTGGGCTACACCTTCACCAGCGGCGCAACACAAGCGTGGATCACTGATGAGATCGGCGAAGAGGATGCCAATAAATTATTTCTGCGCGGCATGCGCGTTGGTTTATACGCGTCGTTGATCGGCATGACGCTTGCCGCGCTGGTTGGCGTGAACAATGTTGCCATGCCCATCCTCGTCGGCGCGGGGGGCGTACTGTCGATCGGCGTGATCCTGATCTTCATCATGCCCGAGAAAAATTTTCATCCCACCCCGCGCGAAGACCGCAACACCTGGCAACACATGTGGCATACCTTCAAACAGGGCGCGGAGGCGGTCCGCTCCAAGCCGCGTTTGATGAGCATTGTCGGCGTTGGGTTATTCTACGGGATCTACAGCGAGGGCTTCGACCGTCTGTGGGTAAAACATTTGTTGGATCAATTCAGCCTGCCGATTTTGTTTGGAAACAATCAAGTGGCGTTCTTTGCCGTTCTTCGCGCGGCAGGCGCGCTTCTGACCATCTTCGCGGTTCACGTTGTCGAAAAACGAGTCGACTCAACCAACCCAATCGCGATCGGACGCGCGATGTTTGTTGTTACCGCGCTGATCTCCGTTGCCATGTTGGGGTTTGCCCTCTCTCCTCTGCTCTTCCTCAGTCTCGCGTTATACCTCGTCCTCGACGCGTTGCGCGACGTTCGCATTCCTCTGCAAACCGCGTGGGTGAACCAGAAACTGGATTCAAAAGTCCGCGCGACAGTTCACTCGATGTTCGGTCAGGTGGATGCGATTGGGCAGATGCTGGGCGGACCCATCGTCGCAGTGATCGCCGCGGCGAGTTCCGCTGTCGCGTCGCTTGCCGCGTCGGGACTGCTGTTGACGCCCGCGCTGTTCTTCGTCAGCCGCGCCAACTCGAAGTCTGAGGATGAAGCGGAGGCGGTGTCCCCTCTCCTTGAAGAAGAGGGGTAGGGAAAGGCGACCGCTCTTGCCTACAGGTCGGAGCCGTTCAATTTGTGGTTCGTTCTCGCGTAGGAAATCCACATGATGACGGCGACCACAATGCTTGCAATGGGGATCATAGGCGTGCCTGCCCACATCCAATATATGCCTTGTTCGTCTCCTCTGATAGACAAGGGCAATAAGGTGAAGAAGATCGCGAAGCCCATATACCATGATCGTTTGGTCAGGAGTTTTTTCGTTCTTTCAAGTGTTTTCATTTCGTTTTCCTTTGTTAGATTGATCGGCGGCTGTTCAAGCGGATGTTCCCGCTTGAGCGCCAGTTTCGCAAATTCAGGATCTTGCTTGAAAAAATCCTCGACGAGGGCGCGGGTGTCTGCGCTCGCTTCGTCCGCAAGATAGACGGGTAACAGGTCGGTGATGATGTCGCGTGTGATTTTCATGGTTGCGGTTCCTCTTGTTCTTGCACGTATTCAGTCAATTTGATTCTCGCGCGGTGTACTTTGACTTTTGCCGCGGTAAGCGAAATATTCAACATGGCGGCGATCTCCTCGTAGGGCAGGTTGTGTCCAATCCTTAATATCAATGCCATACGATCCGCATCTGGAAGCGTTTGGATAAAACGCATGGCGGTTCGCACGCTTGCCGAATCTTCCGCCTGTTGGGCTGGGCGCGAATCAGATTCGATGTTCTCTTCGTCTAATGAAATCAACCTTTTCTCGCGCCTCGATTTTTTGTATGCCAGATTTTTTGCGATGGTCAGCAGGTAGCCTTTGACGGTCTCGGATCGGATTTCTGCGGAGGAGGTCAACGCGCGGACAAAGGTTTCGGCGGTAATGTCCTCGGCGTCCTGCGAGTTGCCGCATACCCAATAGGCAAAGCGGTACACATCCTGTGAGTACTTCTGGTACAGTTCATGAAAATTAGTGACCATGCCGTTACATAGATATTATCCCCCGAACGCGAAAAAGTTACAAAAAGACAGCCGCTTTTTAAGCTGGCAGACGATTATTTGGGTGAAAGTTAGAGAATCGAACTTGAGAATCCCGATCAGCGCGCAAACAATTTCCAGTGTCCCTCAGAAACAACCTCGGCAGTTCCGTCCACCACCTTGATGGCGGTTTCATCGTCAATCGCGTAGCACGGCACAGACATGCCTGCCGCCCATTTTTCTGCATCTGCCATGGTGTTTTCAGGCAGGTCTGGATGATCCAGATGCGGAAAGATCGAGAAGTCCACAACTCCCAACGTTTCATCGCCGCCAGTGGGCGCTTTCCAATTGACGAAATCCGCTCCGATGCGCGGGGACATCACCATGCTTCCTCCGCTCAACCCAACCCAAACGGTCTCGCGCAGTGACGGAAGAAGTTCCGCCAGCCCAGACTGTTTCATCCAATGGCACAGATATAAAGGATCGCCTCCATTCACCAGCAGAACATCTGTCTCTTGCACCCACGAGACCCAGCGTTCTTTGTCAATGCTGGGCAACGCGGTGAGTTCAAGGACTCCCAATGACTTCCAGCCCAATTCGCACATGGGGGTTCTGGGCTCTTGTCCGCTGATGAAGCGCCATGCCATGCCAGGATTGACTTGAGGGTGACCATATCCCGCAGTGGGGATGCAGAGAGCATTGGAGTCGGCAATTGGTTTGCCCAGTAATTCAACGAGTGTGTTTTGAATGCTGGTATTCCTGATGCCCGCAGAAGTAAGCAATAATTTCATGACTCTTGTGCGATTATTTATCCCGCGCCTTCATAAGCAGATTTAATCCACGCGACCAATTCGGCGTCCACTTCTTTCGCGTCGGTAAGCGCGACGATGTAATTGCACATGCTCCCTGACGGTTGCGCTTGTAGGCGTTTGTTCTTTTTGAAGTCTTTGGCGTTGATACCCACTTCGAAACGCGTGTTGGTCTTCGGTCCGATCATCGCGAATTGTTTTTTGCGCCGCAGACTCACATAGCCCTTCTTCGGGGCGATTTCGAATTCTCCAAATTCTCCGATCGCCTTCATCAACTTTTCATGAATGGGGCGGAAGCTCGCCTTCGCACCCGTGTAAATTTCATCCAACACGGCATCGGCGCTTTTGCCCTCTGCCATGTGCGAGCCGTCCGATTTCAGAATTTCATGCACGAGCGTGTTCGCGTCGCCGTGACCAAGACCGAGCTTCTCCTTGAACATGTCGCGCAGTTCGCCGTGTTTGGTCAGCCCGCTCTTCTTGGCGAGCGCGGATAACTCTTTGAGAGTCATCCCCGTTTTCTTTTGGATGTTGGCTACTTGAGTCTGGACTGCTTTTTCGAGAGAGGTCATCATCGTGTCAACTCCTTGAGTGAAACTTTGCGTTGCGCTGATTATAGAACATAAATTCTAAACACGCAATGATTGATAAATCTTCGACGACCCCACGCCGCTTCATTTCCGACGGGTTGACCTGCCGCGCCAACCCCAGCCTTGATCTCCCTTTCGGCTTTGGCGCGGCGACGCATGTTTCACCTCCTTGTCTTATATTGCATGTGCTTGATCGTAACAAATTCGAACCCCTGCGATTTTATTGTCGGCACGATGGTTTCGACGATCTGCGCGGCTTTCGAGCCGTGTCCGTGCCCGTCGTGCAGGACGATGATCGAGCCTGAGATGGACGCGTTCAGGATTTGTTGAATTGTCCACGATAGCGGTTGGGTGAAATGCGGCGGGATGCAATTCCACATCACGAGGCGATAGCCCCACTCGGCGAGCAGGGATTTTGTTTTGGAGGTGAACGCTCCATACGGCGGGCGGACGTCGCGTATTTCTATCGGTGGGATTCCGCACGCTTGCGAGATCAGCGTTTTCGTTTTCTCCAATTGCTTGCGTAACACATCGGGCTTCTCAAACGGAAATGGAACATGACGATAGCAATGGATTCCAATCTCATGCCCGCCCGTGTGGATTTGCTTCGCGAGACTTTGATTCTTCTCAACGTCTTTCCCGATCAAAAAGAATGTCGCGCGGACTGCGTGCTTTGCCAGCACATCCAACACCTCAGGCGTATCGCGCGGATGCGGACCATCGTCGAAGGTGAGGGCGATCTCGCGGCGGGAGGCGTCTCCGCGCCATAAGATGTCAGGGTGGCGGGATTGCATCCATGCGTAGGCGCGGAGGAGGTGAGAGGTGAGCATGAAAATTTGTGCAAATTTCGGAGCGCAGACTTCAGTCTGCTTTTCTGGCTAACAAAAGTTTGTTATGTCAGCGGACTGAAATTTTATGGTAGCGGACTGAAGTCCGCATTCCGTATCTCGTCCATGAATTGATTCAAGAATTGCACCATCACTTCGTGACGTTGCTCTGCGATGCGTTTGGCGGTGGCGGTGTTCATTTTGTCTTTCAGCAACAATAATTTTTCATGGAAGTGGTTGATCGTGTCGCTGTTGCTGTTTTTGTATTGCTCGAAGGTCTGATGCAGTTGTGGGGAGGACGCGGGATCATACAACGGACGATTTTTGTATCCGCCGTACGCGAAGGCGCGGGCGATGCCGATCGCGCCGATGGCGTCGAGTCTGTCGGCGTCTTGGACGATGAAGCCTTCGAGCGAGTCCATTTTGTTTTCGACGTTTGCACCCTTGTAGGAGATGTGCTTGATGATGCGGCACACCGCGTCAGTGGTGGAGGGGTCGAGGGAAAGCGAATCCAGCCAACCCTGCGCGCGAAGCGGGGTTTCATCTTCCGAAGCGTTGAACTTCCAATCATCCAGATCGTGAAGCAGAGCCGCGAGTTGGACGATGAAGGCATCCGCTTGTTCGATCTCGCAAATGCGGAGGGCGGTTTGCCAGACGCGATAGATGTGCCACCAATCGTGCCCCGACGAGTCGTCCGAAAATTTCTGCTTGATGTAGTCGGCGGTCTTTTGGATGATCTCGCGCTGGTTCATCGGATTTGCTCGGCGAGGAAGATCGAGACGATGATCGCGATGAAGGCTAGACCTGCGCCCGTGAGTGTGCCAGCCAGCGCGGAGACGAGCGTTGCGGCGATGTTGCTCCAATTCGATTTTGTGATGAAGCGGATCGTCAGCCGCCACGCGACGATGATCGCGAGGATGTTGCCGATGCCCTGACAGATCAATGATGTGGCGAGTGAGATCGTGCCGACGCGTTCGCTGAACCCGTTGAGCGCGATGAGTTGACCGAATGAAAGCATCGCGCTGATGATGATCAACAGAATGAAAGTTATTACGGCAGAGATGATGGCGGGCGTTTTGTTGGGCATGGGGGTCTCCGTTGAATTGAGGTTGCCCGATTATATCTTTTAAAAGTTGGCTGTCATGTCGATAAAAAGGTGACTGTCACGTCCGACGTGACAGTCACCTGGATTTCAACATGCCCGCCCGACGATTAATCATCGGGCTATTTTTACGAAGTCCGCTCAAGCGGACTAGCCGACTTCAGTCGGCTTCGTATGTGTAGCACGGGATTTGAATCCCGTGCGGGTGCGAGAGGTTGGAGATGTTCCGCATGACCAATATCCCTGCGTGGGCGTTGGGGAAGGTTGATTTCCAGTTAGGGGTTATGTTGAACATTTGAGAGGTCTCTTTGTCATGCCCGCCCGACGATGAATCGTCGGGCTATTCATACAAAGTCCGCTCAAGCGGGCTTGCCGACTTCAGTCGGCTTCGTATGTGTAGCACGGGATTTGAATCCCGTGCGGGTGAGCGGGATGGAGATGTTCCGCGTGATCAAAATCCCTGCATGGG
Source organism: Candidatus Defluviilinea gracilis (assembly GCA_016716235.1). Classification (NCBI taxonomy): domain Bacteria; kingdom Bacillati; phylum Chloroflexota; class Anaerolineae; order Anaerolineales; family Candidatus Villigracilaceae; genus Candidatus Defluviilinea; species Candidatus Defluviilinea gracilis. The sequence goes on along the minus strand of JADJWS010000001.1, from coordinate 411,826 downwards.
CGGTGGGGAAGGAGGACTTCCAGGAGGGGATTACTTCAAACATGTAGAGAAAGACAACATCTATCGAGGCGCTTTTATTGCGAATAAATAGTGCTAGATTACTTGAATTATGCCTGAGTACACAGTCTCATTACGTTGATCAACATCAAATCTGTCTTTATCGCTCGGATCATATTGCCATTGACCAGACAACATATCCTGTGCACATGCATTCACAAAATATCTTAGTAAACCACTTTTGTTTGAGTAAGCACGAACTTTCATAAAAAACTCTTCCCCATTAGCCCAACTATATGAGTCGTTTGAATATTTGTAGCCCTCAGCAATTGGATATTTTAATACTACTCTTCCTCCACTCCATCGACCACCTTTAGTTCCTGTTTGTGTTTGAATAGACTCACTGCTTTCTATTATCTCTACCTTATCAACCATGGATGGAAAAGAGGCAGAAAAATAACCTTGCTTTGCATGTGCCCCATAATTTTTAGCAATAATTGTTATCTCAAATGGCTGCCCTTGCGATACGGTTTCTGGTACCTCAAGCGATGTAATCTTTACGTAAGAGCCAGACTGGTTTGGGGGAAGGAAATTTTTATTCCAGTTTGCAGGGATAGTGGTTAATGCTTCCTTAATATAGCTAGGTAATTCACTGGCAATCTTGCCAAGATTTTGTAGGTCATAGGGTATATGGCGTATTTCTCTTACGTCGAAAGGCACTTCTAAGGATGGATTCTGTGTAATAAAAATAACAGGCTTGTTTCGCGCGTGCGCAATTCCAACTTCATAAAACACGTTTGGATTTCGATCTGTTAAGTCAGCAATAACAAATCTCGACTCGTTTACGAATTTCCATATATCGCTTGTAATGCGATTAGAGCCAGAAAGTTTATCAGGACGAACACATTTTAATCCACATTTGTCAACCACGATTCCTTCTATGGCATCGTAAACGTTACGAAGTTCAGGGTTAAACGGCATTATCAGAAAACATTGATTAGGATCAACCAAAAAATGGCTTTCTTCAAACAAGAATTTTGACATTGAAATTCTCCCAACGAATTAATCCGAAAATTAACTTATTCGGTAAATTATACTCCTCTTGTGTCCTACTTTCCTCGACCTCTCCACTTGTTCAGTTTCAGACATAGCCAAAAGATGGCTGTCATTTCAAAAGTCACAGTCACCTGAATTTGCAGTCTCATCCCTGCCCGTAGATACCCTGACAGGCATATGCAGAATCCACGGCTATTCCTACGAAGCCCGTTCAGATGATGGTATCTTCTAATCCCTGCGACGCCTCATTTTTTTCTTAGATGTTCTCTGAAACAAATACTTTGACTTGAAATTCAACTCGTAAACAACGTTCATAATATCTTCAATGACATCCAAAGCAATCCTTAAATCTGATTCGATTGGTATTTCTAATTCATGAAGCGCTTGATTGCCAAGAAAACGGAAACTATGCAAGTTCTTTACAATCTCTGGTGGAATAATTTTGGATAAACTATTAATTTTACCGTCCAACGTCTTTACGATTTGACCATGTTCATTTGGGCCCTCGGTTATTCTTTTATCTAAACAAACGCTTTCTAGCAAAGCCCTTAATCCAGCAGCGCAGAGTATGAAGTTCTGGCTATTGAAAGCATCCGATGTCTCATTGTATAAACGGCGCATTTTTCCAGATAATTTGACGTAAAATTTCACTTTATGATCAGTACGTTTAGGATAAAGCCTCTCGTAGTGAGTTTCATTATCGCCGAATTTGAGGTCAGCCATTTCTCTTGCTGTAACAGAACCACAGCCAAGACATTGGAGAATTTGCCAAGTTGATTTTTCGTCACCCAAATATGCTTCACCATCATAAACCATGAACTGAAACTCTTGACTAAAGATTATTTGGTTCCATGTCAAGCGCTCGCAAGTCTCGCAAACAATACGTTCTTTCGTCTCAGTTTGTGCGGTCATAAATTTTCCTCCAAGCAAGTAAGCAAGCAAATTCTTTCGCTGATTCATTTCACGCGCAATCTGCTTGTGAATATTATATCCCCACCTATGGCACTATCAGACTTTCATTAACCTCTCCTTTCATCCAGTTGACCCAACTTGCCACTTACTCTACGTTGTCCACATGCCAATTCTGCTTTACAATCCAGCAACCTATGCAAGCACTCAACTGCCCCAACTGCGGAGCGGCGCTCCCTCAAAAAGCCATCAAAGCATCGGACTTGGTCTCGTGTGAATTTTGCGGCACCAGTTTCCGCGTGCCGAAGACCCTCACGCCCGAACCCGACATGGGAGATTTGATCCTCGGCGCGGATTTCAGCAGTAAAACCATGCCAGGCTGGGAAGTGATCAACGAGGAACTGCTCACCTTCTACAAAGGCAGTCCCTCCGAGTTGCGCGGAAGTTACAAACCCAGTCCCAATTCCTATTATGTGTTGAAAAGTTCGGGGTTCTTGGATGACTTCGACGCCAGCATCAACATGAAATTCACTGGCGGCGACGAGAACATCATCCGCGCGGGGTTTTATGCGCGCTTCTCTGATAACGGTGGGTATGCAGTGTTGGTCTCCGTGTTGGGATCGTACACCATTGGCTATTATAAAAAAGATGAGAAGAACGAACTGAAATGGGAAGATTTACTGCCGTGGGCGAATCACACCGCCCTGCGAGCAGGGATGAACGAGACGAACCGTTTGCGCGTCCTCTGCGACGGAGGGCAGTTCCGCGTCTACTTGAACGGGGTGCTGGCAACTTCATTCAAAGACGATCAATTCAAGCGCGGCAAACTCTATCTGGCTGTCGTCCCGACCGAGAAATCAACTCTGGATGTCGCCTTCTCCGATCTGCAATTGAGGGAAGTGCTCAAGTAGTCCGACAGACTCGAATTTTACTTGCGCAACAACGCGCGTCCCAGCCTGATGCACCAGATAATATACATAATCCCTCCAAGCGCGTTCAAACCAGCAACGTAGAGATACCAGGGGACAGTCGTTTCCGAGTCGAAACCTGAAAATATCCCGGGAAGTACGGCTAATCCAGTAACCATCAGTACGCCCGCGACTAGCCCCCAAATATTCAGGTTGCGATTCAAGAAGTTATTTTTCAGCATCGAATAACTGAATACCAGTACCCACAGACCGATCAACGCGCTGCCTGCCGAGGAGTACAGCCCTGCAAGAACCCAGCCTGTGATCTGTGAGATCACAAGCACAGAGCCAATTACCACGGTGATAACACCTACCCACGCAAGGACGATTCCCACTCGAAACAGTGAAGGCGATGTTGCACGGTGTTCAACAAACAACATCCATGCCAAAATTCCGCTGAAAATTCCTGCCAAGCCGTTGAAGATATCGTTCAGCGTTCCGAACGGCTGCCCCACCGCGAAGAAGATGATCAGAAGAACAGCCGCGAGGATGTATATGATACCTGTTGTGATCGCCATCTTGCCAGTTGTCGCGGAAGATAAATTATTTGCGGTCATTGCGCCTCCAGGTTTTTCGAAGATCTTGATGCGATTATACATCCTCTGCATCGCATCAGACTTTCATTAACCTCCCCCTTCGTCCAGTTGCCAATTTAGTCCTCTCGTCTTATAGTCGAACAATTCTCTAATCCTCCAATTCTCAAAGGTTGGAAAAGTCTCCAGTCTCCAATCTCTAGTCTCGATACGCCCCTCTTAAAACCATTCGGGGCTACTCGACCACCAATTACCAATCACCAATCACCAATTACCACCTCCCAGGAGTTCCTATGCACGGCTACGGCTGGTTTTCCTACATGCGTTCGGGCGACGAAAAGCCCAAAGTAACCAAACAACTTTTACTGCGCGTTCTCTCGTATGCGCGCGGATACTGGTGGCACATCGCAGGGATGCTCGTCACGATCCTCCTCACCACAGGTCTGTCCCTGCTGACGCCGCTGATTTTCCGCAATATGATTGACGTAGTGATTCCCGCCAAGGATGTGAATCGACTCGTCTGGCTGGGCGTGGCGTTGCTGGCGATCCCCGCGCTGACGGGCGTCGTTAACGTCTTTCAGCGTCGTTTGAACTCAGCCGTCGGCGAAGGTGTGATCTACGATCTGCGTTCAACGTTATTCTCGCGCTTGCAACACATGTCACTGCGATTTTTCACCAACACAAAATCGGGCGAATTGATGTCCCGCCTCAACAACGACGTGGTCGGCGCGCAGAATGCCATCAGCAATACCATCGTCAACATCGTGACGAACTTAATTGAAGCGATTGCATTGCTCGCGGTTATGCTCACGATGGAGTGGCGATTAACTCTGATCAGCATCGTCATTCTTCCGTTGTTCATCATCACCGCGCAACGACTCGGTAACACCTTGCGCGATATTGCGCGTCAAGCCATGGATACCAACGCGCAGATGAACGCGCACATGAACGAGACCCTCAATATCGGCGGCGCGCTTCTCGTCAAACTCTTTGGGCGCACGCGCGAAGAGGAGAATCGTTTCCGTCAACGCGCCGCGAGCGTGCGCGACATCGGCATCCGCCGCGCCGTCGTCGGCTCGACGTTCTTCGTCATCTTCGGTCTCATCACTGCGGTTGGCACTGCGCTCGTTTATGGTCTCGGCGGCTGGTACGTCATCGCGGGCACGTTCACTGTCGGCACCATCGTTGCGTTCGGTTCGTATCTCGGTCAACTCTACGGCACGCTTCAAGGTCTCGCGGGCGCGCCCGTCGAATTTTCGACCAGCATGGTTTCGTTCGAGCGCGTGTTCGAAGTCATTGACCTGCCGCAGGACATCGTCGAAAAACAAAATGCGACGCCTCTGCGTGATGTGCGCGGCGAACTCGAATTCGACAACGTCTCGTTCGACTATCACATTGACCCCTCCAAATTGTTGAAGGATGTAAAACGTTACGGACGCCACGAAGATGTCGGCGCGGTCTTGTCGTTGGCGGATAAGAAGACTGCGGATGATGGACGACAAATGTCGAAGGGCGGAAATGGTCGAGGGTCTGCGACCAATCATCGGGAGGAGAGAAGCGGTTCTTTATCCGACGGGGAAACTGACTCGCCCTCTCAAGCCCGCGATGTAGCCCTCGAGCGAATCTCCTTCGTCGCCCATCCTGGACAGTTGATCGCCCTCGTCGGTCCCTCTGGCGCGGGCAAAACAACCACCACCTATCTCATCCCGCGCCTCTACGATCCAACCGACGGGGTCATCCGCATTGACGGGCGCGACCTCAAAGATGTGACGCTCGATTCGTTAGCGAACGCGATCGGCATGGTGACGCAGGAGACGTATCTCTTCCACGACACCATCCGCACGAACTTGACGTACGCAAAAATTGACGCGACTCAATCTGAAATTGAATCCGCCGCGCGCGCCGCCAACATCCATCAATTCATCATGGACCTGCCCGACGGCTACGACACCATTGTGGGTGAGCGCGGCTACCGTCTCAGCGGCGGCGAAAAACAACGCATCGCCCTCGCCCGCGTCATCCTCAAAGACCCGCGTATTCTGGTTTTGGATGAAGCGACAAGCCATCTCGATTCCGAATCCGAATCGCTCATTCAAGAAGCGTTGAAGCGCGTGATGGCGGGACGCACAAGCATTGTCATTGCCCATCGCCTCTCCACAATCTTGGCGGCTGATTTGATTTTAGTGATGGATCGAGGAAAGATCGTCGAGCGCGGCACACATGAGGAGTTGATTGCGTTGAATGGGCTGTATGCGCAGTTGTATGAAACGCAGTTCAATCGTGAGAAAGTTTGACCTTGCCCCGTTATACAGAACTCGGAGATTTCAAAAATCTCCGAGTTCTGTTCATGAGTTACCCATTCACGAGACCGATACGTCTTTCATGAATCGTTCGAAGCCCCTCTTTGTTAGCGCGGCGAGTTCTTTAAACAACTCAGGTTCGACCCGTTTGAAGTTGAAACAGGATTTCCCTTGCATTCGCTTTTTCAACGCGGGACTGATGTCTTTCAATAGATCGGGGTACATGTAAACAGGCATGAGATAGAAGGAAACATAATTTTTCTTGATGTGGGTGGACGCGAAGTACAGTTCCTTCTTCCATTTCTGGCTGTAGGGTCCATCGAGATAGAACACATTCTGGTTATCCATTTTTACGGTGAGTTTGGGCGCGTAGGGTTTGAGAATATTTTTCAATTGTTCGAATACGATGGGGAAGTCGGTTCGGGGGGGCATGCGTTCTCTCCTGTTCTTCCCGCAGTTGAACTGGAGAAGAACATAATGGCATTTTGATCAGGACTTACGCGGTTGGCGGGCAGTTGTACTGCCGTCGCCGCAGTGCAACTACGACGCAACAGATTCAACGGCGTAAGTCCTATTGATCATGCGTCGGCAGTTCAACGGCTGGCGCATCGCTTTCTCATGGCGCAACAACATTCACACGGATATAGATCGGGTCGCCAAAGGCGAGACCGCCAGGGTCGAATGCCTGCCACGCGGATTCATACTCTCCATCGGTGAATGGCGCGGTGAATATGATTTGAATGGTGGCGTTCATGCCGGCGCGGGCGGGGAACAGCGACGCTTCCGTTTGGGCGCCCAAGTCTGCGCCGCCGATGTGGATGAAGCGATACGTTGAGTCCCAGTCGCAGGTGCCGCTGTTTTGCACCAGCCATTGCTTGTCGATGACTGCGCCGTAGGTGACGAAGGTGTTGTCGGGTATGGTCAAGTCTTCGATATAGGTGAGATCGTTGACGCAGGTTTCCGCTTCTGATGTTGGGGCGATGGTTGGCAACGGCGTAGATTGTGCCGTCACGATATTTTGTGTGGGTTGGATGATGAACGTGGGTTCGATGAGCAGGGACTGGGATGTTGGCGGAATGAACGGGGTGGGCGTATCCGCAGGCGAGCAGGCTGAGGCGAGGAAAACGCCGGGGAGGAGAATCAGGATGAATTTCGAAATGAAGCGGAGCATGTCAAAAATAAAAAAGGCGGACACAACGGTCCGCCCATGAATTATTTATGCTTCTTCGTCGGATCCGCCGCCATCCTCGCCGCCGCCGATTTCGAGCGGCATGGCGATCTCGCCGCTTAAGGCTTTCTGGCGGATGACGCCGTCGATCTCAGCCATGAGCGCGGGGTTCGAGCGGAGGAAGTCTTTCGCGTTTTCGCGCCCCTGACCGAGGCGTTGATCGCCATAGGAGAAGAACGCGCCGCGTTTCTGGACGATCTCGAATTTGGTTGCCAGGTCGAGGATGTCGCCGGCGCGCGAGATGCCTTCGTTGAACATGATGTCGAATTCGGCGGTGCGGAACGGAGGCGCGACTTTGTTCTTGACCACTTTGACGCGGGTACGGTTACCGATGACTTCCTCGCCCACCTTGATGGCTTGGATGCGGCGGACATCGAGGCGCACGGAGGCGTAAAACTTGAGGGCGTTGCCGCCTGTGGTGGTTTCGGGGTTGCCGAACATCACGCCAATCTTCGAGCGGAGTTGGTTGGTGAAAACGACGGCGGTTTTGGTCTGGTTGATGGCACCGGAAAGTTTGCGGAGCGCCTGCGACATGAGCCTTGCTTGCACGCCCATGGTGGCGTCGCCCATGTCGCCTTCGATTTCGGAGCGGGGCACGAGCGCGGCAACCGAGTCTACAACGACAATATCCACGCCGCCCGAGCGGACGAGGGTTTCGGTGATTTCGAGGGCTTGTTCGCCGGTATCGGGTTGTGAAACGAGCAGGTTGTCGATATCCACTCCCACGCGCGCGGCGTAGACCGGGTCGAGGGCGTGTTCCATGTCGATGAAGGCGGCGGTGCCGCCCAGTTTTTGCACTTCGGCTATGATGTGCTGGCAGATGGTGGTCTTGCCGGAAGATTCGGGCCCATAGATTTCGATCACACGCCCACGCGGGATGCCGCCCACGCCGAGGGCAATGTCAAGCGAGAGCGAGCCGGTGGGGAAGGTCTCGGTTTGCATGTGTTGCGCTTCGCCGAGACGGATGATGGAACCATCGCCGTAGCGTTTGAGGATGTCTCCGAGCGCTTTATCGAGCACGGCGCGTTTGGCGCCATCCACATTGCGGGAGGGTTGTTCCTGTTCTTCAACAGCGGTTTTAGATTTTCGAGGGGACATGGTGTGTTTCTCCAATACAGTGTAAGAGTCTTAATGTTGTGTAGCCGAGAGTATAGCACAGATGTTCTGTGCGTCAAGGTACGGCGGTAGCCGTCCCCGGCAGAAAATCCAGCGTCGGCACGGGCGGCGGGGTTAGTTGAAACCCGTCCTTGTCTGTAAACGTGAAGTAAGTGACCTGCCCCGGGAAGATTTCCACAAAGAACTGCATATCCTTCTCTTTGTATTCCATCAGGATTTTGTACACCCCTGCGGGCAGGTCGCTTAATACCAAATTTTCTTGATAATACGGATCGGCGTTGACCGAACCTTCGGCGTAGGTGAGAACTTTTCGCAACGGCGTTTCAGAGGGCAATGGCCGCACCTCAACGGAATATTGATTCAACAACTTGCCTTTTTCGTCTGTGATACGACCCACCAACACGCCCCAACCCTGTGGCGGAGCCATCCACAACTCCGGGTTGAATGTGTTGTAGAAGGAGTTTTTCCCCAAGCGGATCTCAAAATGTAAATGCGGTCCCGTCGTCGCGCCGGTATCGCCGACCAAGCCGATCACATCGCCGGTGTCCACGTGTTGACCTTCAACAGCCGAGATCGCGCTCATGTGCGCGTAAATTGTGAACAACGATTGACCCTTGTAGCCAAAATCGTGACGAACTACCACCGCCAGCCCATACGGATCCGACTCGTTGCCGGGCACTTCGGTATACAAGCCCCAACCCGCCGAAACAACCGTCCCCGCCCCTGCCGCGAGAATGGGAGCGCCCTCCGCCGCATCGATATCCACGCCGGTGTGCACAATATTCGGCGCGAAGAACACGCCGCCATAGCGATATTCCGCCAGGGGCCAGTTGACGTTATCCGCCGCGATGGGGCGCGCGAAGTAAAAATGATCATACGGCGAAACAGACCAGGGTATCGGGTACAGAGGCGGACGCCACCCCGAAACCGGCTCTGCTCCGGGCGTTGGCAGGATGAATCGAAACGGTTCGATCGTGGGACGCGGCGTCGCTTCCGACTCGCTAGGTAGCTGATTCGCATCCCCGGCAATCACCCCCGTTGGGGTCTGGCTCGCGTTGCCCGGCGTTGCGGGAACGCAAGAGGCGAGCAAACTTAGAATCGCCAACCCGAAAATAAAACCTATCCTCTTGTTCTTGGAGGAACTGTAGCCAAACAGGCGAGACCACGCGAACCCTACATTCAATACCTTCCTCATGGAATGATCGTCGGCGGCGTGACCGTGGGCATTATTGTGTTGGTTGGAATCGGCGTGGTGGTTGGCGCGGTCGTTCGCGTGATGGTCGGCGTCAACGATGTGGTTTGCGTAATCCGCGGCGTGCGCGTCAACGTGATGGTCGGCGTGAAGGTGGAGGTGACGGTCGGCGTGAATGTGGGCGGGAGCAAACGCGTGGGCGTGAGCAACACATCGGGCGGATATAGTTGCAAAAGCGCCGAATAAAAATCAAGCCCGTCAGTAAGCGCGAATTCGGTGAAACGCGCGCCTCGATAAAACGTCCGCCAGTTGGGGAGCGCCGGGACGCGTTGCCAGCCGTACTGGAGGGCGAGCGCGGTCACATCCACCCAATACCCCGCAGGCACGGCGCTGTACTTGCCGCCTTGTTCGTACACTTTCGGGTCGAGGTTATATCGCGCCGAGAGGTCCCACGGGTTTGCGCGGAGCGGCTCGCCGAGCGAACCATCCTGCGCCTGCGCTCGGATGTACAATCGCCAATACGTTTGCGCGCCGTAATCTTCGCGCGCGGCAACCATCCAGCCGGCGTTGGTCATCAACGAATTGATGGCGAAAGCGCGCCCAGTATATAGCCACGATTCCTCGAAGCCCGGGTCGAGCGCTGTGGTGATCGGAACATACGCGTTCTCGAGGCTGGCGAGCGCATCCCAGCCCGATTCGAGAATGACGCGCTCGCGCAAAGCGTTGAATGCCTCGTCCACCCGGTCGCTCAATTGCGGGTACGGCGCTTGCACGTTGTTCAAACTCACGAGTGAATCGCGCCCCGCGCCTTCGGAGGACGCGGCAATGTTCGACACCCAAAGCGGGGCGGGGGTGATTCCCGCAGTTTGTTGAACGATCGCCGGCAAAGGCTCTGCCAGGATCAGGTTTGCCCAGTCGAAGCCTCGTAACGAACTGGGGAAGGTTGCCAGCGGTTCGAGCAGGTTTCCATCCAGCGAATAATTCGCCAGATAGGTTTCATTTGGCGTGTTAAACGTGGTGATGAAATTGTCTCCCGATGGATTCCATGCGGGATAATTCCCGTCAGCGACCCAGACGGCGGGCGCGTTGCGCGTTGAATCCCAGAGGTAAATCCCGCTTCTCCCCACATTCTGGCTGGATGCCGCCCACATCAACCGAGTCCCATCCTGCGACCAGACCGGATGCGATTCCGCCGCGTCTGCTGTGTTGCTTAAGTTGGCGTAACGCGTGTTGTCGGTTTTATCCAGGTCGGCAAGGATGATCTCGCCATCCGACACGAATACGATCTGCCGCCCGCCCGGCGACCACGCCGGCGAATGGTCTGCGGTTGCGGAGGAAGTCAACAAGATTGCGCCCTCTCGCGGATTCCCCGCCGGCCCAATCACGACCTCAAGACTATCCTCGAGGTAGGCTTCGAAAGCGAGGAATGAGCCGTCCGGCGACCAGGTTGGCGCGCCCTCATATTCCGGTGTGTCGGTGAGCCGGGTCACTTCCCCGTTGGAGGCGTCGAAGAGATAGAGGTCCCAGTATCCACTGCGGTTGGACGCGAACGCGATCCGCGTTCCATCCGGGCTGATGGCAGGCGTGATGTCGTCCCACTTATCGCCGGTCAAACGTGTGAGCGGCATCTGGTTCGGGATGAATGCAAAGAGGTGGGCGTAGCCGTCTTCCTCGATCGAAAAGATGAGCGTCTCGCGCGCGCCGCTAGAGATCGGCAGGGCGGAATCGGCTGTGGAAGGGGTTTGCGAAAACGCCTGCGGAGTGGACGGATCCTCGCCAGGTTGCAAGCACGATGAAAGAATCAGGAGCAGGGGGATAATGAGAGTTAGTCTGGTAAAAGGTTTGCGCATTGAAAATGTCGATTAACTAGAACCGGGCTGAGGCGGTTTTACGTCGAAGGAAAATTTGACCGGTTCTTGCGCAGGTCCGTCGGGATAATATAACTTTGCCTCCAGCGTGTATGGATTCTTCAACTCCTCAGCGCGGATGTGCATGGTGAGCTCGAGTTTCCATCCCATCGGCTCGACGATGCTTGCAGAGGCAACCTCGCCGCCGTTCGCGTCTTTCAACGCCACTTCGATGTGCGGTCTCTTTTGAAACGGCGTAACTTCGATGTTCACTCGCGCGCGATAGCCATCGGGGTACGGCTCCGCCGCGAGCGACGTGATCCGCGTCTCCGCAGGCGTCATGCGTTTCAAATTGTCTTCGGCAAAAAAGAAATCCATGGTAGTTAAGTAGTTGAATAGTCGAGTAGTTGAATAGTTCCGGGTCTCCCGTAATTAACGGGAAAGAGCTTCACCACGAAGGGCACAAAGTACACAAAGGCAAAAAAGAGCCTAGATTCCTTGGGTTTTCCTTTGTGACCGTCGTGTCCTTTGTGTTTGAAAAAAAGGTTTCCCGTTAAAAACGGTAGAGCCATAGTTCCTTAGTCAGGAAGAGTCGTCAAAGTGAATAAACCAAAAGCTCACATCTCTCTGTGTTCTCTCCCGAAGACCATCGGGACAATGTGTGGCGACGAATCCTCTAATCCTCTAATCCTCTAATTCTCTTATCCACTAATCTCCAGTCTCTAATCTCTAGTTGTTACTCATCGAACAAAAATGTCGCTTCGGCGTATAAACGCACGCCCTTCTTCATCACGCGCTCATCCACCCACTTCTTGAGGTATTCCCTTTTGTATTCGATCGGCTTTCCGCTCGACAACTCGTGCAGTGGATAATTCAAATGCAACGTGCGCGGCGAAACGGTGAAGCGTGTGATGCCGGTGGGCAGAACGATCTTCCTCCCCGCCAGTTTGAGCAGGGTGCGAATCTTGAAACGCGGAAAGATAATCAACGCGGTCAGGTCTTGGTGAACTTCGCGGAACGGTTCGATCAACGTCTGACTGGTGCGATCGAGCGACGCGGACGTTTTGTACGCGTTCACAATCGCATGAAGCGTGGCGATATGATTCGCAAGGTCGGTAGGCTCTTCCAGGAGTAAATACAACTTCCCATCGGGCAGGCGCGCGTTGACAGGCGCGTACTTCGGCGCGTCCACCGATTTATGCGTGTCGACTTTGACAACATCGACGCCTTTGAGTTTGCGAAGTTCGCTCATCAACGATTTCGCGCTCATCCCCCAGACAACATGATTCCATGTTTGTAAATTTACGTTTTGGTCGTCTGCTTGCACAACCTGCGCCACAAGATGCGGAAAGTCCAACTCATGCAACGATGTGACGCGGTTCGCGCCGTCCAGCACCATGTACCGTTCTGTGCCGTCCGTTAATGGCATCACGATGGGCGGGTTGCGCAGAACCCCCGCGCCGCGCAGTTTTTCGATCAGCGGGGCGCTCCTTTGCGCGTCGTGGTCTTCATGCAAGATCAAACTTTCGATGGGCAAAATATCGAGGCGAGGCAAACCTGTCCTGAGCGAAGTCGAAGGGTTTGGAATCATCGGGCGAAGGATACCACAGGAAGTTGAGCGCGTTCAACTTACAAAAGTTTCAACGCTGTGGCAAAGTCCTGCGGGTACTCCGCTTTGAAGGTGAGTCTTTCGTGAGTGTTTGGATGTGTGAGCGTCAACGACAGCGCATGCAACGCGGGACGCGCAATAATATTCGACTCCGCCGCGCCATACAGGACATCTCCCACCAGCGGATGCCCCACCGCCTTTGCATGGACTCGTACCTGATGCGTTCTCCCCGTCTTCGGCATCGCTTCAACCAACGCCGCGGCTTGATACAGTTCCCTCAGCCTGAATCGCGTCTCCGACGGCTTCCCGTTCCTGTCGTCCACGGCTGTCCGATGCTTATGCCCCACATTGACTCGCAACGGATGCTTCGCCGTTCTCTCCTCCCACGTTGGATTCCCCTCCACGATCGCATGATAGACCTTCTCTACCTCGTGATTCTCGAACTGCATATTCAACGCGCGGTGACTCTCCGCATCTCGCGCGAAGACCATCACCCCGCTGGTGATCTTGTCCAAGCGGTGAATGATCCACATTTTCCCGAACTCCTCCTCCAGCATCTTCACCAAATACGGCGAATCCTTCTCCCACCCATCAGGCAGAACGGGAATCCCTGCGGGTTTGTTGAGGACGAGGATGTGTTGGTCTTGATAAATCACTGTCATTATTGAATTGTAATCTACGTGAAAGGTCAAATTCATATCTTCTTGAGTATGATGGCGGCTGTTCGATTCAAATTACAAGGAAAAAGTATGAGAAAAATAATTCTGGTTTCGCTGATTAGTGTATTGTTTTTATCTGCATGTCTTAGAACGCCTTCGGAAAACCCTGCAACTTCCGAAATTACAAACGCGCCAACACAAACCACTGACCTGTCCCCGACGCCGACGCAACAACCTACATCTACGCCTGAACCTTCGCCGACCCCAACAGCAATCCCTGCGCCATCCATTAACCCTGACACTGCTGCAACTATTGTTGCGCTGGAAACCATCACTGACCACCAGACGCCAATCCGTAATATTTTTATCCCTAATACAAATTCATTTATAACAAGTAGCGACGGACAGGATTCATTGCTTTATCTTTGGGAGAAGAAAAATAAAGTGTCAAACAGCCCATTAGGTATCTCGGAATATCCTTTTCCACCTATAGCAATTTCTCCAGATGGGAAGTTGTTGGCAATGCGAATTCTGCCCTCCTCGGGCGTCGATACTGTGATGGCAATTTTCGATTTAAGCACGGGTGAAATTATTACTCAGTTTGAATTTCAAACTGATAGATTGAGCCATGTTATCAATGATGTTCAATGGTCGCCTGACGGGAACTTGCTGGCAATCGGAAATGCAGATGGGCATGTCCAAGCATACGAAACGGAGACATTTTCTCGTTTGCTCGATACAAAAATCCAACCCGACCAAAAAGATTCTGTCGCCCGTATTAATGTTGTGGCATTTTCTCCTGACGGCAAATTGTTGGCTGCCGCAGGACAAGATGAAGCGATACGGATTTGGGATACGGCAGACTGGAACGAACCGAAAGTAATTGATAATAGCATGTTCCCGATTTTAGATCTTGAATTTTCACCAGATGGGAAGTTCATCGTGGTAGGCGATGCAGGTGAGATATATGTTTGGGATTTGGAAAACGAAAAAGAGGTCGAAGGCTTTAATCCACAATTTAAAACTTTTACTGTTGCTTATTCGCCCGATGGAAGTCTATTGGCGGCAGGCGGAATAGACCGTCGAGTCAGAATTTGGCGAACAGATACTTGGGAAATGGTAGCCGAGTTAACTGGACACAAAACTAAAGTGATCAGCCTTGAATTTTCGTTCGATGGGCAATTTTTAGTGTCTGCCTCAGAGGGCGCTGGACCAGAATACCCATCTACGGTTATTTTATGGGGATTGCCTTAATTTCCCAAGTTTCATCCGTGCTAAAATCAGAGTTGTAGCCTTTAAAAAAGGAGCAAACTATGGACTGGAAGCAAAGAATCATCGTTGATCCAAAAATCCTTGTTGGCAAACCAGTCATCAAAGGAACCAGACTCGCGGTCGAGTTTATCGTCGAACTGCTTGGTCAAGGTTGGGATGAAAGCGAAATCCTGCGGAATTACCCAGGCATCACCCACGAAGATATCGCCGCTTGTCTGATGTACGCGTCCAATATTCTCAAAGCCGAGAAGGTCTATCCGCTTGAACTTTCACAGGCTTGATGAAGTATCCGTTTATTTTTATTGTCCTCGTTACTGATGTCACGCAAGAACACTTCTAATCGAGACATATTCTTTTGTGAGAGTGGCTACCGTCCACGAATACACACGAATAAACGAATTGACGCGTCGCCATTCGAGAATTCGTGGTTTCTATTCGTGGATGGTTCGCTACCGAAGCAAAACTGCGGAACATAGACTCATACGTGAATCTTGCACAAGTTACTTTGTGATGTATGGCAACTCTTCACCTGATTTGTGGATTACCAGGCTCGGGTAAAACAACGCTTGCAAAACAACTTGAAACATCGGAAGGCGCCGTGCGGTTCTGCCCCGATGAGTGGATTGCGGAAATTCTCCTTGACCCAGACGATAGAGAAGAAATGGACAGATTGCGGGATATTGTATAGTCCATTCAATGGAGTTTTGCAAAACGCATCCTTGCGCTTGGAGTTGACGTGATTTTGGAAAATGGGTTTTGGTCACGCGAAGAGCGATCCCGATTTCGAGCGGAAGCTGAGGCGTTCGGCGCAAAGGTGGAGTTGCATGTTTTAGATGTTGAACTTAACGAACTGTGGCGAAGGCTCTCCGAGCGAAATATGAACTTGCCGTCGGGAACGTTCTTTGTCCGCAGAGAGGATTTGGAATCGTGGGCAAAACTATTTGAACCGCCAACCGAAGATGAACTTTCTTGACCCCGACTCTCGACACGGTTATCATGCTTGATATGAACGAACCCTCCGCAAACAACCCATTCTTCGTTGATTCGCTCAACCATCCCCTCGCGGGACCCATCCGCAAACTGCTCACGCGCGAGGGACGGCGCGAACTCAACCAAATCATCATTGATGATGAGGAGAACATCTCCCAAGCCCTCGAAGCGGAGATCGAGATCGAGTCGGTTTATTTTTCGGGCGACGACAAAGTTTCCGACAACCTGAGAGAGAAACTCACCGCAGGCGCGACCATCCACGAAGTAGCAAAACGGACAACGAAGAAACTGTTCGAGAACGATAAACTATCGCGCATCTTTGCCATTGCTGAAACTCCCAAGCCAATCGGGTTGGAAAAATTGAAATCCATCACGAAAGATGTTGTTGTGCTGGAAGATGTGAGCATTTCGGGGAACATCGGCAACATCATCCGCACATCGTTGGCGTTGGGCGTCGGCGGGATGATCCTGCTGAATATGGATCCATTAGATATATACGACCGCAGGTTGATCCGCGCGAGCAGAGGCTACCTGTTCTCGTTGCCCGTGATGACCGCGACAACAAATCAGTTAATTGATTATTGCAAGCAAAACAATCAACCTTTGCTGGTCACGTCTGCGGATGCGGACAAAACAGTGGATGAGATCGCGTCTATCAATGAACGTCTGCTCATCGTCTTCGGCAGTGAAAAAGAGGGATGCTCGCCCGAGATCGAAAATGCCGCGAGTTTGAAGGCGCGGATCCCCATCAATAAAAAAGTGGAGTCGTTGAACGTCTCAGCGGCGGCGGGGATTACGTTGTTCGCGCGGAGAAATTTCAACCAAATTGGACAGTAGACCATTGACGATTGGACGCTATCATGGTCAATTGTCTGTCGTCCATCGTCTGCTATCATCGGGAACTTTTTGTGTGGAAATTCGTCCATTCAGTAACAACATATTTGGAGATGATAATGAAAAAGATTTTTATGTTACTTTCTGTGATGGCAATTGTTTTTGCCGCATGTTCCTCCGCTAAACCCGCTTCGATCGTTGGGGAGTGGACTCTTGAATCCTATGGCGACCCAGCCAACCCGACGCCCGCCGCGCCCGATGTGGAGACCTCCATCATCTTTGGCGACGATGGTCAAGTGAATGGAAATGTCGGTTGTAATGGCTTCGGCGGCGACTACAAAACTGGCGACGGCACGATCACATTCGGCGCTCTGTTTTCGACGTTGATGTTTTGCGAAGGCGCGGCAGGCGAACAGGAACAGGTTACCCTCGCTGTATTCGTTGGAACCACATCCTATACATTGAACGGCAATACGTTGACCGTCACCTCGGCGGATGGAAGTTCTGTGGCTGTGCTGGCGAAGAAATAGAACCATTTATATAAGCGCGCTAGAGCGCGCGCTCTACATAAACATCAATTGTAGAAGTAAGGCGAGATTAATCTCGCCTTACGTTTTTAACTGCTCGCTCCGCTATACTGTTTCAATCCCCGTTTCCAAACTTGTGATGCAACGATAAAACTGGCGATGCCGATGGCGAAGAACATCACGATGCGCCAGCCCTCGAGTTCGCCGCGCAAGGCTTGGAGGGGAATCGTCGTTGCCACCGCGATGGGGATCAGGAAAGTGACGATGATCTGCAACCAGACGGGATACACAGTGGATGGGTAGCGTCCCGCGTCGAGCAGGGCGTGGAGGATGGTCACGTTGTTGTCGAATTTGGTGAACCAAAAGGTGAGGGCGATAAGCACGATCCACAAACTGTAGATGATGATCACGCCTGAGACGGCGAGCAAGACGAAGTGCGCGAAACTGAGCGGGGTGACCAAATCTCCCGAGATGTTGATGCCGACGGCGATCAACACGATGGCAAGGAGTAAATCCCAGACGCGCCAGATGGTGATGCGCGAAAACGTGACGAGGAACATGCTGTTGACGGGTTGCAGGATGGTGTAATCCATCGAACCGTCGCGGATGGATGCGTTGAATTTTTCGGTGTTGGGCCAGATCAGCGCGACCATCATCGTGTTGACGAGGCGGAACACGCCGAGCAGGGCGATCAATTCGCCGAAGCCCCAGCCGCCGATGGTTTGTGTGTTGCTGAAGATAATGCTGAGGGTGAGCAGTTCCCAGCCGAGCCACATCAGGTTGAGCAAAATATTCACGACAGTATCGGCGCGATACGCCGCCGCCATTTGAACGTTGATCTTGATCAGGGTGAAAATAAGTTTGAAGGCGCGCATGTCAGGCTCCGACCGCCGAATAGCGTTTGACACCCTCGCGCCAGACGAATCGGAACCCGATCAGGGCGGCGGCGAGCCAGAGGATGCCTGTCGCGTATCCCTGCGTGATTTCGCTCGTCGAGAGATTTCCCTGAATGATCTGAATCGGCAGATACATGAATAATTGAAACGGTAGAACGCGGGCAATGTTTTGGACGACCTCGGGCATCAATTGCAGCGGCACAAAGGAGCCCGCAAATAACAAGGTCAGCGCGTAATAAAATTCGTGAATCGAATACACGCGCGTCGTCCAGAAGGCGAGGGAGGTGATGATGCCAGAAAGTAAAAAGTTGATGGAGTACCCAAGCACGATGGCGGGGATCGCAAGGGCGATTCCGCTCAAGGAAACTGAATCAAATTGAGGCTTGAAGAGAAGCGTGAGTCCGATCCAGATCGGAATCAACAGCATGAAGTTCAACGTCTTGAAAGCGATGTCGTTCACGAGCGTGTTCGTCAGCATCGGATGGATCGGTTTGATGAGTTCGCCCGAGAGCGAGCCGTCTTGCACTTTGTATCCGAAGATGTGAATGATGATGTTGCTGGTGAGTTGATCGACGATGAGCAGGATCATATAATAGGTGACAAAATCGTTGGCGGTCAGTCCGTTCACGTCGCCGTTGGCGGAGGCGATGCTCGTCCACACCGCGAGATAAATGATCGGCGACACGAGCCAGTACAAAATATACATGATGAGGTTGGCGCGGTATTGCCATTGCTCCGCCCAGTTCACTTGCCAGAGTCGTTTGAAGATGTTAAACATGATTCACCTCATGTCGTTGCGAGGAGGATGCTCTTTCCGACGAAGCAATCTCCAACACGTTGAGGAGATTGCTTCGGGCGAAGAGCAGAGCGCCCTCGCAACGACATAACTTTACTCGTTGAAAGCCCGTTCGATCACATCTTCGATCGGTGGATCGGCAATCGTGATGTCGTGGATGGGGAGGTCGGACAACATGCGCGATGTGACTTTGGTGACGTCCTCCGATTTGACTCGGATGTAAACCTTCTCCGCGTCTTCCTCATTTTGAACTGGTTCGCCATACTGCGACAGATCGCGTCCGTTCGACTTCTCCAACCCTTCGTCTTCGCTCAGGGCAAGTCGCACGCCGATCAATTTGAATGGCGCAATGCGACGCGAAAGGTTGGCGATGCCGCCGTCATATTTGAGTTGACCGTGATGGATGATGATGATCCGTTCGCACAACGCGGTCACATCTGCCATGTAATGACTCGTCAGCAGGATCGTCGCGCCTGTGCGTTTGTTGTACTCGCGCAAGAACTCGCGGATCTTCACCTGCCCTGAAATGTCGAGTCCGATCGTTGGCTCATCGAGAAATAACACTTTGGGACGATGTAACAATCCCGCCGCGATCTCCACCTTCATCCGCTCGCCCAGCGAAAGGTTGCGGACGGGTTTCTTCATCAACGGTTCGAGTTCGAGAAGTTCGTCGAGTTCTTTGTATGTCTTTTTATAATCGTCATCCGAGAGGCGATAGATGGCTTGCGCGAGCAAATACGAATCCGCCGCGGGGATGTCCCACGATAAACGGTTGCGTTGTCCCATCACGAGGGTCATCGAGCGCAGGTAATCGGGTTTGAGTTCCCACGGAGTGAATCCCAGCACGGCGGCTTTGCCTCCAGTGGGGTGGAGCAGACCCGATAACATTTTGAGTGTGGTCGTTTTCCCCGCGCCGTTCGGACCGAGGAAGCCGACGATCTCTCCCTGCTCGATCTTGAAGTTCACTTCCTGCACGGCTTTCACATCTTTGTATTTGCGTTTGAAGAAGCCGCGCACCGCCGCGCCGAATCCGCCTTCGCGTTCGGGGACTTGATACGTTTTGCTGAGTTGTTCAACGAGAATGGATTCCGAAGTCATGCCCTTGTTCCTTTGAGAGGAGCGATTTTATCATTTGTATAGGACTTACGCAGTTGAACCTGTTGCGCCGTAGTTGCACTGCGGCGGCGGGGTTGTCTAAAAAGGGGAAGAACAAGTTGAGAAAACGGCGTAAACGGAGCAAGAGACAAAAAAACTGGCGGTCATTGGATCGCCAGTTTTCGTAAATTGTGCGCCATGCACACCAGACCCCACTCCACATCCACTTTTTTCAACCCTCGGAGCATGAACCTTCGGAAGCCCATGTTCTGTTTCACGTCCCCGAAGACCGTTTCGGGTTCAATGCTTCGTAATTTACGCAAGGCCATACCCTGCTCGGAAAGCAGGTTGTCTTTGGCTTGCTGACGATAGCGGCGGAGTTCAAATCCGACTTGCATTTGGCGATTGCCTTTGGCTTTGGTGCATTTGGGTTTGAGAGGGCAGGCGGCACACTCCAAACATTCATAAACCCGCCGTTCAGATAAGAAGCCGTTTTTGGATTGGTAGGGTTTGGTTTCGATATAGACCATGCGATGGTGGGCGGGACACACGAACTGATCCTTGTCCTGATCGTAGGGAAAGCAGGTTGACTTGAAGCGCATCTTCTCAAGCAGTTCGGGTTTGCGCGGCGGGTGTTGCTCCTGGTGGAAGGTGTTGTATTTGAGGTAGTTCCCCATGCCGTGCTTTTCCAAATAGGCATAGTTTTCTTCGCTGCCGTAGCCTGCGTCGCCAGACACGTTTTTGAATTGTTTGCCCTGCGGAAACTGCTGTTGTTGCATATGGGGAATGAAGCAACTGGTATCGTCGGCTTGTTGGTGGAGGCTATAGCCCACCACAAACTGTCCTTCGGTTCCTATTTGCACGTTATAAGCCCGGCGCGCCAGCGGCTTGCGCGCCGCCCGGTCTTCCTTCATGCGCAGACTGCTGGCTGCGGGTCGGTTTTCGAATAGCTGTTGCGTCCCGCCAGAATGCGTTCTTGCTCTTCGTACTTCTCCAAACGCGGCACATCCTCCTGCTCCAATTTCTTCATTGCCTTTTTCTGTTCCGGCGTCAGCGGCTTTTCCCTTCAACTGGGCGTTGATCTCCGCCGCTTTCCGCTTCACCTTCTCGGCGTCAACTCGCTTTGCTCGCCCAGTTCTCCCAGGTTTTCCTCCCCGTATACTGCATTCTCGCGTTCGTTCACCTGCTCGATTTCATCCAGCAACGCCTGAATTTGCTGTTGTAGTTTCTCCTTGTATTTCTGCGTCTTCTTCGCCCACACCACTTTGTGCGGGTTGGAGTTGCGCCCAGCTTGCTCCCATCCACAAAGTAATTCTCCATCTTCACGTAGCCCTCTTCCACCAGAAGCTCCATCATCGAAGCGAACACTTTCCGCACCGCTTCCTTCAACGTGTCGCTCCGAAAGTTGTTGATCGTGTGAAAGTCCGGGTTGCCCCCGCTGATCCACATGAAGCCAATATTCTCCCACAGCGCTTTTTCGATCTTCCGCGACGAATAGATCTTCTGGGTGTAGGCATACACAATCACCTTCAACATCATGCGCGGATGATAACTGCTCGTCCCGCCCCCTTTGTATTTTGCTAAAAGCGGCTCGATGTCCAGCTCATCCACGACGCGATTGACCACCCGTACCAGATGTTTTTCAGGGATTAATTCTTCCAAACTCGGCGGCAGCAGACTCAACTGCTCCATTGCGTACGGCTTGAAGGTGAGGTTTCGGTTGTTCATCTCCCTATTGTATTAAACTTTTCCCCAACTGAGGAGGGGCTGTCCTCCCCTTTTTAGACAGCCCCTGCCAACTGCGTAAGTTCTGTTGTAGAAAAAAGCGCTAGAGGCTGATGCCGCGTTCATGGTTCTATCAAAGGGAGAAATTTTTTAACGCGAATGGCGCAATAACACTTTTAAAATTCGCGTTATTCGTTCATCAGCGGCATTCGCGTTCCAAGGCTTTTTCTCAACCAATCATTTGAGGAGATAGCCGCGTGCCGTTGGGGAACATTTGTGAGAAAATATCGTCAGATAAAATGAAAACAAATTTACGAGGAATATCATGAAAAAATTCTATCTGTTGATCGTTGCTGTGCTTATGCTTGCCGCGTGCGCCCCCGCCGCGACCCCATCCCTCGCGGGGGAATGGGGACTCGTTTCGTATGGCTCAGCCTCCAGCCCAACATCTGCCGACCCGAGCATTGACACATCCATTTTGTTTGACGCTGAAAAGATCAGCGGCAATGTGGGTTGCAATCAATTCAATGGCGGATACACGTTGGAGGGTAGCAACATCGTTTTTGCCCCATTCATCTCGACGAAGATGGCGTGCATTGGCAACGCGAGCGTGCAAGAGTCTGCCATCCTCAGCGTTTTCGCTGGCGCCGCAACCTTTTCGCTGGATGGCGATACGCTGACCATCACTTCTGCCGATGGCGCGTCTGTGATTGTGTTGGCGCGGAAATAAATTCTTTAGCCACAGATTCCACGAATTGTCACGGATTTTTTATTTCTTTACGTGATGAGAAAATCGAAAAGCCAACCCTCTATTCAGGGTTGGCTTAATTTGTGTAAATCCGTGTAATCTGTGGCTGAGTCTCTTGGGTTTACAACGCGCTCACGCGATACCAAATCTCTACGTTCACATTGATCGTCTTGCTGTGTTGAATGTCCATGCCGAGGCTGGGTTCGGGGGTGATGCCCACGGAACGTTTCATCGGCGCCGCCTGCATCGCCGCAAATTGCGGATACGGCATCTCTTCGTCGAAAGTATTTTCGATCAGGTCGTACACGCCAAGAATTTTCACGCCCATCGCCTTCGCCACTTTGTCCGCTTTGCTTTTGGCTTTTTCCAACGCCGCGAGCAAGCCGCGTTCGCGCGCTTCATCTTCGTTGTACTTCCACACGATGCGTTCCAACGTGGCGTTCTTTTGCTCTGAGATAACATCGAGTATCTCGGCGAGCGAATCCAATTTTTCACACTGGATTTTCAGCCGATACGTCGCGCTGGATGATTTGAGCAACGCGCCGCTCGACGTCTCGATGTGGACTCCCTGCAAGTGGATCGCTTCCGATTTGACCCCGAGGCTGGTCACTGCTTCGACGAGTTGATTCACCTCTTTGGCTTTTTTCATCGCCGCGTCCCCGCTGACGAGCGACGACCCTTTGACGGTCACGAACAAGTCCGCGCGGTTGGCGGATATCTCTTCTTTATGATTGGCAGATACTTTGATGGTGTCGGGTTTGGATTCCATAGCGTTTTTACTTCACAACCTTCAGAAAATCTTCCGCTGAAATTCTTGCTTGTTTGAGGATACTGTGTAATGTTCCAATTGCCACTTCATTGTGCATTGGCACGACACAACCAACAGTTCCCTCATTTGTAGATTTCTTCATTACAACATGGCTTCCACGCTGGCGCGCTTGAACAAAGCCAAGCCTTTCCAACGCGCGGACGATCTCCCGCCCTGATAGATGCGGCAAACTAGGCATACACTGCCACGTCGAACGTGGTCAATAATCGGCGATTAAATTCTTTCAGCGGGAATTCTTCTAAGTAGAGTTCTGTGGCTTCTTTGAGATTCGCAACAGCCTCTTCGATTGTTTCCCCTTGACTCACGGTTCCCACTTCGGGACAATCTGCCACATACCAATTGTCTTCCTTATGGATTACGGCTGTAAAAGTTTGAGTCATGGTCGTTCTCCTGTTTCTTTTGAAATTATAGCATCTTCCTCAATTGTCAAATGCAGACAACTCAAATGGCCGCGTTGGGGGCTATGAGATTTTCCCTTTTGATGTTGCCAGCCAGCGGAGCGCCAGCCAGTGATGCGAATCGGGTCGCGCCCACGGGTGATGTTGGCGGACACGGGCAAGCGCCTCTTCGGCGTTCAGCCTTTCCAAAAGGATCAATGTGGCACAGCAAATTGTAACGGAACGATTCATCCCTGCCACACAGTGGACAAGGACGCGTTGATCGTTTCTCAATCGCTCGATCACCCAGCCCACCTCCTCACGGATTTGTTCCACTGTCATCCCTTGCGAGCCCTCACCGTGTTCGATTGCCCTGTCGTTTGGATGTAAATCTTTTCCCGACCTTACCCAGCGGCTGGGTTTTTCTCCGAGGTTGAGCGCTGCGTCCACTTGCGGGCGCGACTTGGGTTGTACATGCACTCCACCGACGAACAGCCTGCGGCGTATTTCAATGCCGTTTCGTTTGATGTTGACGGGATCGCCACCGTATTTCTTGTTGATCGCCTTGAATTCGGGAACCAATCTGTTCGTCATGGGCGGAGCGGGCGACCAATCGCGTTCGATGGTGAAGGGTTTTTGGACAACGCGGCTAATCTTGCAAGTCACTTTTCGCGCCAGAAATGACATATCCGCCCCGACAGGGAGGCGCAAACCAAACATGTAGAATACATCTTTTTTATTGGGCTGACGCCATGAATACATGTAGGCGATGGTTCGCGATGAATCGTCCATGCTGTATTTGTCGAGGTTGGTGAAAAAATCGTCCCGTTTGAGTTTGGAGATTGTTGAGAAGGTCAATTCCAACGGAATGAACTTTGCCTTGACGCGCTCGATGATTTTCCCATCTTTGCGGATCAATTTGGAGGACAGCGGCTGGAATCCTTGAACGCGCAACACGATCGTGTTTTTGGTTTCCTCGTAGGAATCCAACCTGCCGCCTTGTAGAAGGGAGGCAAAGGGATGTTCGATGATTCGCGCGCGAGTCTTGGATGTCATCAGGTGACGGTCAACTTTTGCTTCGGATATTTCTCGTATCGCTTTTCATCCATCACGCGTTTGATGCGTTCAAAGCCTTCCCGAATTTCGGCGAAGGAGGTATAGAGTGATGAAAAGCCGAGGCGGATGTTGTCGGGTTCGCGGAAGTCGGGGATAACGTTCATCTCTTCGATGAGGGCGCGGTTGATGCGGTAGCCGTCGGCGTGGCGGATGGAGATGTGTGAGCCGCGCTTGGCAGAGTCACGTGGGGAGCCGAGGGAAAAGCCGAGAGGGGCGAGCCAGCTATCCGTCAGGAAAGAAGCGTAGTCTGTCATCAAAATGGATTTGGCGCGGATGGCGTCCATGCCCGCTTGCAGAGTCGGTTCGATGCCCGCTTCCATTGTGAGGAGGGAGATCATCGGTTGTGTGCCGACCAAGAATCTTTGCGCGCCGTCGGCGGGTTCGTAGTCGAGACCGAAGTCGAACGGATTTTTTTGTCCCCACCAACCCCAGATGGGCGAGGTGAGTTTGTCTTGAATTTTTTTGTTGACGTAGAGGAAGGCGGGCGCGCCTGGTCCGCCGTTGAGATATTTGTAGGTGCAGCCGATGGCGAAGTCGGCGTTGCAGTGGTCGAGTTCGATGGGGACGGAGCCGACGGAGTGACTCAGATCCCATAGCACGAGCGCGCCTCGTTCATGCGCGAGTTTGGTAACTGCTTGCATGTCGTAGATGTATCCGCTTTTGAATACGACATGCGAGAGTGTGACGAGGGCGGTGTTTTCGTTGATGGAGCCTTCGAGTTGGAGGAGGTTGGGGGTGATGTCGTTGTCGGCGGGGGTGATGCGAAGGATTTCGTATTCGCCCTCACCCCTAGCCCCTCTCCCGCGGGGAGAGGGGGATAATAGATTTTGTATTCCTTGAAGAATGTAAAGGTCAGATGGAAAGTTAAAAGTATCTGTGATGATTCGTTTTTTGTTGGGTTGATGTGTGAGCGCGGCGGTGGCGAGTTTGAAGAGGTTGCTGGATACGGTGTCGGTGACGATCACTTGACCCGCCTCCGCGCCGATGAGTTTGCCGATCTTGTCGCCGACGCGTTGCGGCGCGTCCCACCAGCCTTTGTTCCAGCCGCGGATGAGGTCGTTGCCCCATTGTTCTTCGACAACTTGTTTTGCTCGCTCTTGCGCGACTTTGGGCATCATGCCCAGCGAGTTGCCGTCGAGGTAGATGAGGTCGGGGTCGGTGATGACGAAGCGCTCGCGGTAGGAGGCGAGGGGGTCGAGGGAGTCGAGTTCTTGGGCGAAGGAGAGGGAGGGGGAAAAGGTGGGCATGGTGTGCATTGTAAAGGATGAAGGGTGAATTATGAAGGATGAAAGAGGAAAGATGCGGGTTACGTGTTTCCATGTCTACCTGTTTACTTGTTTACTCTGAATCCGACTCATCGCATATTCCGCCAGCGCGGTGATCGTCAGCGACGGGTTGACGCCAGGGTTGGCGGGCATGATCGAGCCGTCTATGATGTACATGCCTTCGTAGTTGTGGACTTGGAAGTTTTCGTTCACAACGCTTTCTTCGGCGTTTTGTCCCATCGGCGCGCCGCCGAGGATGTGCGCGGTGGTGGGGAGGTTGAACGCGTTCTCGGTGATGGAGCCGAGCGCTGCGCCGTTAATTCGCTTTGCAAATTCACGCGTCACATCGTGACCCGCGTCCACCCGCGCGTGGATTTGGTGATCGGCGTCGGGTTGGGCGACCAAGCCGCGGCGGAAGAGCGTGAGCGGACTGCGCCCGATGCGGAATTTCATGTGATTGTCCACGTGTTGCATGACGAGCAGGATGGTCACTTTGCTCGCCCAGTTGGGGAAGACCATCGCGCGGAGGTAGTCAATGGGGTGGCGGAGAATCCACGCGAGCGAACGGACGAGGCGGGCGGGGACATTCGTCACATCGGAGACGAGCGGCGCGCCGAGGAAACGCATCAGCGACGAGCCGTTTGGGTAGCGGACAGGTTCGACGCGAGTCACCTCGTCCGCGTTCATGATGGAGGAGATCGAAACGCCTTGCGAAAAATCCACGTCTGATGTGCGGGCAATCGAGCCGAGCAAGGCTTCGGAGTTTGTGCGCACCATGTCGCCGAGTCGCGGCGAAAGATTCGGCAGTGACTTTTTCACGTCTCGCAGGTTCAATAACAATTTCATCGTCCCCATCACGCCAGCGGAGAAGATGACATTCTTGGCAAAAACTGTTTGTTTGCGTTTGAATGGGGAGGTGGAGGGTTGATAGATGATTTCGTAACGAGCATCAGACCTTTGACTTGCGACCTGTGACTTGATGTTGTCAAAGGTCAAAGGTCGCACGTCAATGACTTCAACCTCCGCCCGCACCTCCGCGCCGTTCTTCTCTGCGAAGTACAAATAATTTTTCGGGAGCGTATTCTTCGCGTTGTGACGACATCCCACCATGCAACCGCCGCAATGGATACAGCCTGCGCGGGCGGGTCCGTCGCCGCCGAAAAAAGGATCGGGGACGGTGACCCCAGCCTCCCCGAAGAATGAACCGACATCCGTCGCGCGGAAGGTGTGTCCCATGCCGCGTTCATCCGCAATTTGTTTGAGGACTTCATCCGCTTTCCAGAGTTTGGGATTGCGCGCCACGCCGAGCATCTTCTTTGCCGTCTCGTAGTGCGGAAGGAGCATGTCGCCCCATTTCACATTTTGATTCCACGCGGCGGTTGCGAACGTCTCGTTGCTGGGAACTTCGAGCACGTTGGCGTATCCCAAACTTCCGCCGCCGACGCCCGCGCCGTGCAGGATCATCGCGCCTTTGAGAATGCTGACCTGCAAAATGCCATGCGCGCGGAGGGCGGGGAGCCAGAGATATTTCCAGAACTGCCAGTTGGTTTTGGCGAAATCTTTATCGTCGTAGCGTTTGCCTTTTTCGAGAACGAGAACGGAATATCCTTTTTCGGTGAGCCGCATGGCGGAAACGCTTCCCCCGAAGCCTGAGCCGATGATGATGAAATCGTAGATCATTTTGGAAGGATGAATTATGAAGGATGAATTATGAAGGATGAAGGGTGAAGGCAAATGTTGAGTGGTATTGAAATGAGGAAAGAAGAAAGAGGAAAGGCGAACTTCTGCTTAAATCAATGAACTAAAGCCCTTCTCGACGAAGGGTTACCACATTTCGGAAACTAAATTTTCAACAACCATGAAATGCTTGTCGCGCGTTGCCAATGTGAGCCCGTGTTGTAGTGCAATCGCCGCGATCCAAATATCGTTTTCGGGGATGGGTTGTCCTGTTTTTCTTAGTTCGTTTTTGACAATGCCGTACCAATACGATGTCTCGGCATCGCAGGGAAGAATCGCGGTTTGGGAGGCGAGTTTCTCGAGTTGCTCGAGGTTCTTTTCAACACGAGATGATTTTCTTGCCCCGTAATGCAATTCCCCCAAGGCAATGCTTGGAATAAACGTGCTATCTGCTTTTTCGAGTCGAGTTAATACATTCCCATCCTGCGCGAATAGTTCGATCAGTACACTGGGATCAAGCAGAAAACTACCACTCATCCCCGTCCACCCGCTCGCAATCTTCTTCGATTGCCTCGCGCATCGTGCGGACATCGTCCATGGAGATCCCGCCCGCAAATTGCATCAACAAAGAACCATGCGTGCCACGCCCCGCGACGGTTCGCAAAGAACGGACGAATGTCAGCACTTGGTGTTGTAAGTTGTCAGGAAGCGCTTTGACTTGCTCGACGATTTGATTGAGAACGGGCATAGCCATTTCTACCTGCCTTTTCCAATGAAGCGATTATAGCACTGCTTTCCAAGCCTGAATTGCCAGACCTGACATGTCTCCGCGAGGAGTTAATAAATCATGACCCATGTCCGCGCGAAAGTTATGGTTGACCATCGCGTAGACAAGACATGTCAGGTCTTTTGGATTCTATGGGTGTCCCGTAATCAACGGCAAAGAGCCTCACCACGAAGGACACAAAGTACACAAAGGGAGAAAAGAGCCTAGATGCCTTGTGTTTTTCCTTTGTGACCGTCGTGTCCTTTGTGTTTGAAAAATGGTTTCCCGTTAAAAACGGTAGAGCCGATTCTATTTTATCGAAACGGACAAACATCCGCTGGCACGTAGATATGACTCTGCGCCCCGTGATAATCGCTCCCAAACGGAATCAAAATCTCAGGATGTTCCACCGCGTATTGGATCGCCGCCGCACAGCCGTCGTACATTTCTCTAATCTCCAATTACCAATCGCCAATTACCCCTCAAAGTTGACGGGTCGCTTCTCGCTTACGCGCTATAGAACAAATTCGACTGGGCAGGAGTTGCTGTGTTTAGGATTTTATCACTCATCGTTATTCGGTCACCCGTTATAATCATGCCCGATGTTCTCCTTCCAAATCACCTCCAAAAACAATCGCGCGCGCGCGGGGATTTTCTCCACGCCGCACGGCGACCTCCTCACGCCTGTCTTCGCGCCCGTCGGCACGCAAGCCACTGTAAAAACCCTCACACCTGAGCATCTCAAGGACATCAACGCCTCGCTCGTGCTGAGCAACACCTATCATCTCTACCTGCGTCCCGGCGACGAACTCGTGCGCGACATGGGCGGCTTGCACAAGTTCATGCAGTGGGGACGTCCCATGCTCACCGACTCGGGCGGCTTTCAAGTGTTCTCGCTCGCGCAGACTCGCAAGATCGACGACGACGGCGTGACCTTCAAGAGTCACATTGACGGTTCGACGCATCGCTTCACGCCTGAAAAATCCGTTGCGATTCAAGAAAATCTCGGCGCGGACATCATCATGGCATTCGACGAATGTTCCGACCCCAATGACCACGCCTACTCCAAACTCGCCATGCACAGGACTCATCGCTGGGC
Organism: Candidatus Defluviilinea gracilis; assembly: GCA_016716235.1. NCBI lineage: Bacteria > Bacillati > Chloroflexota > Anaerolineae > Anaerolineales > Candidatus Villigracilaceae > Candidatus Defluviilinea > Candidatus Defluviilinea gracilis. The sequence continues at coordinate 382,400 of JADJWS010000001.1, read as the reverse complement.
GGAACGTTCTCTCAAAGCGCAGACGCGGCGCGACCAGGCATTATTCGGGATCGTGCAAGGCGGCGTTCAAGCTGACCTTCGGGCTGAGTCTGCCAACTTCATTGCTTCGCTCGGCACCCCCGGCATCGCCATCGGCGGACTCTCCGTCGGCGAGACCAAACAAGAGATGCACGACACGCTCGACGTGGTTGTTCCTCTTCTGCCCGAAAACAAGCCGCGCTACCTGATGGGAGTCGGCACGCCCGAAGATTTGATCAACGGCGTGGCTCGCGGCATTGACATCTTCGATTGCGTTCTGCCGACTCGCTTAGCCCGTCACCACTCCGCTTTTGCGCCTGAAGGTCGCCTCAACTTGATGAACGCGACGTTTGCGCGTGATGAAAAGCCAATTGACGAGACTTGCGATTGCTACGCCTGCAAAACTTTTACGCGGGCTTACATCCGCCACTTGATCGTGGCAAAAGAATTGCTTGCTGGAACATTGATCTCCATTCACAATTTGCGCGCATTGATTCGATTGATGGAGCAGATGCGGGTCTACATCGCGGATGGTTCGTTCGAGTCGCGGGTGCCTGAGTTGTTGAGTCAATGGCAGGGGAATGCAGAGCGTAAAAAAATCCATGAATAACGGATTATGGGATGATGCAATTTTCAAAATTGCTGACAAACTCATGAAAAAGCCCGCCGAATTTACCTCAGAACAGACTTATCCATGCCCTGTCTGTGGGAGAAAATTGATAATTCAGGTTGGTCACTATCAACGAGGCAAAATAAAAATGATCGGCATAACAATTGAATGCAAGGTCTGTAATCAAGCAATTGCAGTTGATGGTATTGAAGAATAAAAATGACCCTCCTCCATGCCTTCCTCCTCGGCATTATTCAGGGACTGACCGAATTCATTCCCGTTTCGTCCACTGCGCATTTATTGATCGGGCAAAAACTCTTGGGCATCCCCGCCGATGGCGCGATGTTCTCGTTCCTCGTAATCGTCCAACTCGGAACGCTCGTGTCCCTTTTTGCGTTTTACTGGAAGGATTTGCTCACTATCGTGAGTTCCACGTTCCAAGTTTCACGTTCCATGCTGACCAAGCCGCGTGAAACTTGGAACTTGAAACCTGAATCTTTACTTGGCTGGTACATACTTATCGCCACCATCCCTGCGTTACTCGCTGGCTACTTGCTCAAAGACGCAGTCGAAGCGTTGTTCCAACAACCTATGCTTCAAGCCTCCATTCGATTATTCTCTGCCGCGATTCTACTCACGCTGGCTGAATTGTTGACTAAGAAGAATCGAAATCTCGAATCAATGACGTGGCTCGATGCTCTGGTGATCGGCTTGTTCCAAATTATCGCCGTCTTCCCCGGCGCCTCGCGTAGTGGAACAACGATTTCAGGCGGCATGTTTCGCGGACTCGACCGCCCGTCTGCGGCGCGGTTTGCCTTTTTGATGTCAGTTCCCGTCATGCTCGCGGCGGGCGGATATGAAATGTTGGATGTGATGAACATGCCCTACCTCAGCGGATTCCTCCCCCTGCTCGCGGTTGGATTCGTCACTGCGGCAATTGTCGGCTGGTTCGCGATCAAATGGCTGATTGATTACTTGAGCAAACGGTCACTGTATGTGTTTGCCGTTTATTGCGCAGTTGTGGGTACCGTCGTTCTGATATTTTCCTGAAGCCAAACTGATCACTGTTCACTGATAACTTTATTGACTATGGAACTATGAAACCATGAAACTAACGCAACTCCTAAAGACCCTCGTCGAAACCGAATCTCCGTCGCACGATAAATCCGCCGTTGACCGCGTCGGAGTCATTGTCGCTGAAGAAGCGCGCAAATTGGGCGGGCAGGTTGAAGTCATCTCCAACAAGGAAACTGGCGATCATGTCTTAGCTCGGTTCTCGCCAGCCCGACCTTCGACCTTTGACCCTCAACCTTCAATTTTAATTCTCTGCCACATGGACACCGTCTTCCCCATCGGCACGATTCAAAAAACTCCCTACCGCGAAGAGGACGGGAAAATTTTCGGTCCTGGCACGCTGGATATGAAGGCTGGGATTGCCATCGCGCTTGCCGCAGTCGAGTCAGCTCAAAGGTCGGGGTTGAAGCGTTCGGTCACGTTGTTATGCACATCCGATGAAGAGATCGGCAGTCACACATCGCGCGAATTAATTGAGTCGCTGGCGAAAGAGTCCGCGCTGGTGTTGGTGATGGAAGGCGCGTTGCTCGACGGCTCGCTGAAAACATGGCGCAAAGGCACGGGCGGATTTTCGGTCACGGTTCACGGACGCGCGGCGCATGCGGGCGGCGATCATCAGGCGGGACGCAACGCCATCGAAGAGATGTCGCATCAAGTGATCGCGATTCAAAAACTGACCGATTATGAAAAACAAACAACGGTGAATGTCGGCGTGATGCGCGGAGGCACGGTGTCGAATGTTGTGCCAGAGGAAGCGCGCATCGAAGTGGATGTGCGCGTGATGCAGGCGGGCGAGTGGGAGCGACTCGAATCGGAAATGCAAAAACTCAAACCCGTTCTCGATGGAACATCTATTGAGGTCGTTGGCGATTTGAATCGTCCGCCGATGCCGTTCGATGAGCGGATGAAATCCACGTTTGAAAAAGCGAAAACTATCGCGGCGCGAATCGGCATGGAACTCATGGCGGGCGGCACAGGCGGCGCGTCGGATGGAAATTTTGTCGCGCCGCTCGGCATTCCCTTGCTCGACGGCATGGGCGCGGTGGGCGAGGGCTATCACTCGGAGCGCGAATTTATTTTTGCAGACAGCCTTGAACAAAAAACAAAGTTGATCGCGGAGTTGATCGAGAAGTGGTGAATCGCGGCGCGGGATGGTTGCATATTAAGAACTTAACCGAGCAATCGTTGCGCTCTGTTTTGAACCACGGAGACACTGAGTCACGGAGTTTTTTTAATTGGTTTTTCTCAGCGCTTCCGTGTCTCAGTGGTTCGATTTATTGTTCGACTAATTGTGAAAAGAACAAGTATCCTGCAGACCGAACGGGCAGATCGCTTCGCGCAATCCGCCCCACGTTTTTTTTCTTTCTTCCCTTCGACAAGCTCAGGGCGGCGCTTTTCTCTTTCCTTTTATTTTCCTGCTCGACGAACCCGCCTCAGACCCCGCCTCAAGTTGTCTCCGTCTATTCGACCTTCGCCGCCGAGCCGTGGTTGAGCGATCTCTATGCCTGCGCGGATTCGGTTGCCACCCTCGTCCGCGTGGACGATCCCAACTCCGCCGACATCGCGTTGCAAATTGGTGAGCCAGAATTTTTATCTTCGTTTGCGTATCAGATTGACGAAGAGGAAATATTGATCGTGACAGATCGTCAAAGCCCGCTCCAAAATTTGACTCTCGACGAGGCGCGCGCGTTGTTCATGGGACTTGGCGACCCATCCGCGCAGGTGTGGGTGTATGCGTCAGAGGCGGATGTGCAGAAGGTGTTCGACCAACTTGTAATGGAGGGAAGAAGCGTTTCGTCGTCCGCGTTTGTGGCAGTCAATCCGCAACAGATGTCTGATGTGCTGAATAGTGAATCAAATGCCGTTGGAATCCTGCCACGACAATGGGTGGCGGGTGATATGCGCGAAGTGTATTCAGTTGCGGAAGTCCCCGTGCTGGCGTTGACGAAATCCGAACCGCAGGGCGCTGTCAATCAACTCATCGGCTGTCTGCAAAAATAGTCATATAATGACGGGGAGGAGATGAACATGCGAACTCCATTATGGATTCCCACCGAACAACGTAAACGAGACACGAACATCACGCGCTTCATGGACGCGGTCAATGCGCGGCGGAGGTTGAATCTCGCTTCGTATTCGGATTTATATCAGTGGTCGGTGGAAAATCTCGCTGACTTTTGGGCGGAAGTATGGGACTTAGCCGAGATCAAAGCCTCAAAGCGATTCGACTCCGTAGTGACGGATTTATCCGTCTTCCCGGGCGCAAAGTGGTTCCCCGGCGCGAAGTTGAACTTCGCCGAAAACCTTCTGCGCTATCGTGACGATCATGCGGCATTCGTTTTCATCGGCGAGACGCAAACCTCGAAGCGGATGACGTATGCCGAGTTATATGACTCGGTGGCGCGGCTGGCGCATTCGTTGAAAGAGTCGGGCGTTGATGTGGGTGATCGGGTGGTGGGATACATGCCGAATCTGATCGAGACGGTCGTTTGCATGTTGGCGGCGGCAAGCCTCGGCGCCACGTGGGCTTCGTGCGCCACCGACATCGGTCCCGGCGCGGCGGTTGAACGGCTGGGACAAGTCGCGCCAAAGGTGATGATCACCGCGGATGGATATTTCTACAAAGGCAAGGCGTTCGATACGCTGGCTCACGCGGCGGAGGTGGCGCGGGGAATCTCATCGTTGAAAAAAGTGATCGTCGTTTCGTACACGCGCGAGAAGCCTGATATTTCTCAAATCCCCAATTCGGTTCATTATGAAGATTTTCTTGCGAAAGAGAAAAATCTTGAAATCCAGTTTGAGCAGTTGCCGTTCGATCATCCGCACTACATCATGTTCTCGTCGGGGACGACGGGCAAGCCGAAGTGCCTTGTGCAGTCGGCGGGCGGAGTGCTGATCAATCACCTCAAGGAATTGATCTTGCATACCGACCTCAAACGAAGCGACAAGATTTTCTACATCACATCGTGTAGTTGGATGATGTGGAATTGGCTGGTCAGTTCGCTGGCGGTCGGCGCGACGATTGTTCTTTATGACGGCAACCCGAACTTCCCCGACGCGGGCGCGATGTGGAAGTTGATTCAAGATGAGAAAATTTCCATCTTCGGGTGCAGCGCCAGTTATATCCACTTCTTGAAAAAAGAAGGCATCTCTCCGCGCGCGAGTTTTGATCTATCGTCCCTGCGCGAAATCTCGCAGACGGGTTCGCCGCTCTCCGCGGATGGGTTTGAATACGTGTACAAAGAGATCAAAGCAGACTTGCACTTCAATTCCATCGCGGGCGGCACGGACATCAACGGCTGTTTCGCGGCGGGGAGTCCCATTGTCCCTGTGTATGCGGGGGAGTTGCAGAGCGCGGCGTTGGGGATGAAGATAAAGTCCTATAATGAAAAGGGACAGCCGATTTTCGATGAGCAGGGCGAGTTGGTCTGTGAAGCGCCTGCGCCTTCGATGCCGTTGTATTTTTGGAATGACCCTGACGGCTCGAAATATCACAAGGCGTACTTCGATGTGTATCCCGGTGTGTGGCGTCACGGTGATTATGTGTTGATCCACAAAGACACCGGCGGCGTGACGTTCTACGGGCGCTCGGATGCGGTGTTGAAACCTTCAGGCGTGCGCATCGGCACAGCGGAGATTTATGCGCAGATGGAGAACCTGCCCGAAATTGCAGACAGCCTCGCGGTGGGACAGAACTATCAGGACGACCAGCGCGTGATCCTGTTCGTCAAACTCGCGGCGGGATTTTTGCTCACGGATGAGTTGAAAGACAAAATCAAAAGGACGTTGCGAGAGAATGCCTCACCGAGGCACGTCCCTGCGGTGATTCTCGAAACACCGGAGATTCCGTACACGTTGAACATGAAGAAAGTTGAAAGCGCGGTGACGAATATTTTGAACGGGCGGGCGGTGAGCAATCGGGATGCGTTGATCAATCCGGGGTCGTTGGAGTTTTACGAGAAGATAACGGAACAGTTGTAATACTATGGCGGGAAATTTTTCGCGTTTCAAGAGGGTGTTTTCCAACCGAGCGTTCACGGGCGCGCTTTTGTTTGTGACGTTCTTATATAGTTTCGAAGAAACCCTGTTTGACTTTCAGCAGTTCCGCTTTTTTCAACTTACCATGACCTTGCGTCCGTTCGACGAGAAGTTGGTCGCGGTTTTGTCTGGTATCGCATCGCTTGGGATCTTCTTTTGGTTCACTTGGGTATCGTTAAAACTTCCCCGCAACATTCAGATTATTCCAGTAATTTTACTTACTGTTTCGTCTCTCGTCGAATATGGATTCTGGAAGGCTGTAAAACGGTTCATGTCAGATGTAGACTTACATATCGCTTTCTCGACACCCTATAGCACATGGACGGGGGCAGGGGCATTGTATTTTGACTGGCGGTTCATTTTCCCTGTTGCAGGATTTGTTATTGTATTATTTGTTTTTTGGGAAAAAGAGAGGACAACCCACAACGGGCGTAGAGCTTGGAGCTTATTTCTATTTCTGGCGGCGCTTTGTTTTTCATATACATTGACAGGCAAGTCGCTCAGTTTAGGAACATCCGTCTCCTCGTTTTACCAGACGATACCGCGTTTTATTTTTAATGAGCTCCGACCGTCTGCGCGGGCAGATGTCGGCTTTCAACAATCCGTTGCGCCGCAAAACAACATTGTTTTGGTGATCGATGAAAGCATCCGCGGCGACCACCTCAGCGTTAATGGATACGCCCGCGCGACAACGCCCGTTCTGGATGAATTGCTTCGCCACAGCGATTCAATTCGGAATTGGGGACTGGCTGTGGCAGGCGCGACGTGCAGTTACCCTTCCAATGCCTTGATCTTGACCGGGGTTCGTCCTGGAGTGGATGAATTTGGGATGGTGGAAACGCATCCCACTGTATTCCAATACGCGAAGGCAATGGGATATGAAACGGTTTACATGGATGCCCAAACGAACACCTTTTGGAATGGGCTGACCCCGGACGATCTTGAATATATCGATGTATGGATCAAAGCGAAAGACCTGGGCGATGATATTCAAAGTGATTTTCGCGCGGCAGACTGGATCGTGGAGCGAACGATGAACGATACAGGGAATTTTATTGTGTTGAACAAACGCGGCGTCCATTTTTTATATGAAAACTCGTACCCTGCGGGTTTCGAACTCTGGGGTCCAGTCCCCGGCGAGTACACCAGCCAACCCGAGTTGGTGACCAACCCGTATGATAACGGCGTGATGTACAATGTGAACGCGTTCTTTGAGCGGCTGTTGGCAGATCCTCAAATCCTTACGGATACGACGATCCTGTATACATCCGATCACGGGCAGACGCTATTCGAAAACGGCGTAAGTTGGTTGCATTGCAATGACACGCCAATGGAGGCGACTATCCCGCTCCTCATGCTGGGGCGCAACCTGCCCGCATCCTCTGACGAGAATTTTCTGGCGAGTCACAGCAACATTATGCCGACATTGTTGGACCTAATGGATGTGCCAGACAAATTCAGAGTATATCCTTATGCGCCGTCGTTATTTTCGCCCGCTTTTGATGCGGCGGGTGGACGATGGTTTTTTGATGGAAGTTTACGGCTGATCGAGTTTCATTCTCCTTGATCTTGAGCGGAGGTCTTATGCCCTGTAATTGCTGTGAAATTGAAAACAACACCTTCACTGAGGCGTCAGCCAAAGCGAATCTCAGAGATTATCGCCGCCGTGGTCCCGCCAAACAAACCCGATTAATCCTCGAAGCGGTGCGTTCATTGGGGTTGAAGGATGCCGCGCTGTTGGATATCGGCGGGGGGATCGGGGCGATTCACCACGAGTTGCTCAACGATGTGGCGCGAGAGGCAACGCATGTGGACGCGTCGTCGGCGTATCTCATGGTGGCGACGGAGGAGGCAAAGCGGCTGGGGCATGAGGCGCAGGTGAAATTCATCCATGCCGATTTTACGGATGTGGCGGATGAACTTCCGCAGGTGGATGTGGTCACGCTGGATCGTGTGGTGTGTTGTTACCCGAACTTTCGTGAGTTGTTGAAAGCGGCTTCGTCGAAGAGTCGTCAAGCAATCGCTCTCACCTATCCGCGCGAGACGTGGTTGTCGAAAGTGGTGGTGAAAGCGGCAAATTTGATTCAGCGGATTCGCAGAGACCCATTTCGCGTATTTGTGCATCCCGTAGCGGAGATGGAGGCGTTGCTGAATAAAGAGGGGTTGAAAAGAATATCCACGCGCAGGTTGTTCGTGTGGGAGATGGCGTTGTACCGGCGGTGAGTTGTCGCCCTCAGGGTTGCGCGCTGATCGAATGTGGCGAAAACTTCATCACCCATTTGTAAGGGTTCAGGTTTCAGGGCGGCTTGTATAATTACATCATTGTGAACTTCAGACTCTCGCAAGGAATTTTCTCCATGAAGAAGTTGAATAGTATCGTCTCGATATTTTTTATCGGCGCGTTCCTCATGTCCGCATGCAATTTGGGGGCGATGCCTCAGGCGACGAGCGAGCCGGGGAGCGCGATCCAGCCTCCCGTCGGGACTGAACCGCCTGTCTTGACGGAAGTCCCGATCCAGCCGACACAGCCGCAGACGATCACGCAGGCGCCGGTCGACCTTTCCGGTCCTCCGATGGAAGTGGGATCGAAATTCCTGTATGTGGATGGGAGCACGCTCGTGGCGGTGCCGGGCGGTCCGTTCACCATGGGGCATGGCGGGGACGATAACCCTGAGCATGAAGTCAATGTCAGCGATTTTTGGTTATATCGTTCGAAGGTCACGAATTCGCAATATGCGCTGTGTGTTTTGTTGGGCAAATGCTCGCCGCCAAATGTCGATAAGAACGGCGGCTATGGCGACCCGGTGCGGGCGAATCATCCGGTGACGGGCGTGAATTATCAGCAAGCCTCGGAGTATTGTTCGTTCGTGAATGGGCGTTTGCCGACCGAAGCCGAATGGGAAAAAGCCGCGCGCGGACCGGATGGGAACATTTATCCGTGGGGCGACGCGACGCCGCAGTGCGATCTGGTGAACTATGGCACGTGTGAATACGAAACATCGAAAGTGATCGATCACCCTGCGGGGCAGAGTTATTACGAAGCCTTCGATATGGCGGGTAATGTGTATGAATGGGTGGCGGATTGGTACGATGCCAACTATTACAACAATTCGCCGCTGGACGACCCGCTGGGTCCCGATCTTGCCCTCCGTCGGTCTGTGCGCTCCAGCGGATTCAACTCCCCCGCGTACGAATCCGAATCGGCGCGGCGCCTCTCGCTTGCCCCGGTGGAGCAACGCAACGATCTCGGCTTCCGCTGTGTGGTGGAAGACCCGATGTATTTTGCGCCGATGTGCGCCGCCGCGTTGGTGTACGGACAGGACGCCGCGCCCGGCTCGCCTGGCGGCGGAGGCGCGCCTTCAGAGACCTGCCCCACGGTAGCGATTCAAGTTGTGCCGATCTGTGTGAATCAGGCTGGCTCGGCGAATGTGAGTTTTACCGGTCCCCCGGGAGCGGCGGTGGATGCGGGGACTTGTTCGCCCACCGGCAATCCCGGTCAATACAGTTGTCTTTCGCCGACGACCATTTCGATTAAAGCCGATTGCCAGCAATCTTTGCCGGGCAGTCCGGCGTGCCCGCTAGGGTTCCAGCAACAGGGAAATCAATGCGTTTCACAAGGCTGGCCAGGACAGTGTTTGCCGGGTTATAACTATGACCCGAACAGTCAATGTTGCTCGGCTCAACCGGGGCAGGATGGCAGTGTTCCGCTTCCGCAATGCCCGGTAGGTACGTATTATCTCCCCGGTCAAAATGTCTGCGTGCCATACCCCGCGCAGGGAGTTGTGTCGGTGGTGCAGAATGTGGGCATCCCGAATTGCATCATTCCGACGAGGAAGCCGGGTGGTGGGGGAGATATTCCTGATGTTCCCACCGTTTGCGCGCCGCCAACAGATAATTGTGGAAATTTTCTTTGGTGTGAGAAACTTTGCGCTTGTGTTCGCTCGTCAACGCAATGTCCCCCGTGATCTCTGCTGCGAATTGGGTCAGGGCTTATACAAGATCGGAGTACATGATGTTGATCGCGCGCGACGACCTGTAAACTGACGGGAAGTTGGCGCGATAAATCGCAACCTGTCCAATTCGGGGAGGTAGAAGCGGGGTTTCGTTTCGAGCGGCATGGGGAAATCATACCATTCTGAACCAGCCTTACAACTTGGCAAAGAGGTGGCTTTCTATGTATTCGATTGTTGAGTCGAGCGTCATGATTGCATATCACGCTCAACAAGGTTGAGCGATAAACCCAAAAGGAGTTAATTATGAAGAAGAAGTTGTTTGTTATTTGTCTCGCGCTTTCGATGTTGACAATGGTCACCGGCAATGTTTTGGCGGCGCCTTCGGCAGGCTCCGCTTTGACCCTGCTCAGCGCGACTGCGGGCATGAACGGGACCGTATTCCTCTTCAAGGTGTCCGGCGAGTTTTCCGGGGCGCACTTGAAAGGTTCCGCGCATGTGCAAGGCGGGGAAGATTACGGGCTGGATTGCCGGCAATTGGATGATGAAACCGTCCGCTGTACCGCTTCGAGAAACGCGCAAGGCAATGTGACTGTCATGTTTGGCGGTTCGACTTTCTGGACCTATGTCGCGCCGTTCACGAGACCCACTACATATTGTTATAACGTATTCGATTGGGCTTTAAATTTCACGTACTGGCAGCACATTGGAGACTACTGCCAGGATGTCCCGGCGCAATATGGCGATGTGATCGAAGATTACCATAACATGTATTGGAATGAGGACTACGATTTTGAGTTTTTGCCGAACAGCCCGGAAACGTGGGTGCATTGTGGCGTATCAATGCCTCCCCAATCGGGTGACGCCTATTATTATCCTGATTGCTAGAAAAGGTTTGCAGGATTTTATGACGTTGAGAACCGCCCCGGCAAAATTCGCCGGGGCGGTTTTTGTTAGACCATACTACGAGATTTTTCGCCCCATTCCGTCGCCTGCTCGAAGGCGTACCCGGCGTTCAAAACTTTCGCGTCGCCCCAGGCGCGCGAGACGATCTGCAAGCCGAGGGGTAGTCCGCTGGAAGTGAATCCGCATGGGATGGAGAGCGCAGGCAGACCCGTGAGGTTGAACGGCGCGGTGAAGCGCGTCAGCCGCGCGGCTTGCTCCACCGCGTCGTGACCTTCGATGGTCGGCGCGGGGATGGGCGTGGTCGGCAGGATCAGCAAATCGTGCGCTTCGAAGAACAACTCGAATCGTTTCTTCATTTCGGCTTGAGTCCGCCTCGCCAACGCGTATTCGGTGGAGGTGGTCTTCGCGCCCTCTTGCAACCGGCGGCGCACATCCTCGCCGAACCATTCGGGATGTTCCTTCAAGCGATCGCGGTGCGCCGCCGCGCCATCGGCTTGCGTCATGGTCTTATTGGCAGATGCGGCGTCGCGCAACCAATCCATGCCGATCTCTTCGACGATGCACCCCATGCCCTCAAATACGTTTGCCGCATCGCGCGCGGCTTGCAACACGTCCGCGTCCGCGCTTGCAAAATAGTCGCCCACAGCGAACGCGATGCGCCTGCCCGCCATATCATCTGTCAGATGACCGAGATAATCGCCGTTCAACATTTTGATCGAGGCGGGGTCGAACGCGTCATACGACGAGATAGCCTGCAACAACAGCGCCGCATCTTTCACGCTTCGAGTCAGCGGACCAACGTGGTCGAGATTCCACGAGAGGGGGAACACGCCGCGCAGGCTGACGCGCCCATACGTGGGTTTGAACCCGACCACGCCGCATAGCGAAGCCGGGATGCGGATCGAGCCGCCGGTGTCGGTGCCGAGCGCGCCGAGCGCCATGCCGGTCGCCACCGCGATGGCTGACCCGCTCGAGGAGCCGCCGGGGATGCGGGTGAGATCGCGCGGGTTGCGGGCTGTGCCGAAATGGGGATTGTTCCCGGTTACGCCGAGCGCGATCTCGTGCGTGTTGGTCTTGCCGATGATGAACGCGCCGGCAGAGTTGAGTTTCTCCACCACAAAGGCGTCCTCATCGGGGATGTGATCTGCGAAAAATTTCGAGCCGGCTGTGGTGCGTATCCCCGCCGTGTCGAATAGATCCTTGACGGCGATGGGGATGCCGCGCAGAACGTCCGCGTAGGTGGCGCGGGGAGTTGAGGCGGGGATCATCGTGCTTGCCACACTGCGCGCGAACGAATCCTGCACGGTGATGAACGCGTTCAGTTTGAGGTTGAGTCGCTTGATATTGCCGAGGCAGGCAGAAGCGAGGTCTGACGCGGTGAGTTTTTTATCCTGCATCAACTCAAGGGCTTCTTCGATGGTTTGCGCGGGGAGCGGGGTCATGCCCTCCATTATAATGAAAACATGCCGTATTCAATGGATAAAAAGTACTTGTGGCTTTTGCTCGCCATTTCGCTGACGGGCGCGTTGATCGCCGCGCTGGTTATGTCGAGGTACGGTCCTGGCGTGTCGGCAGACGCTACGAAATATTTATCGATCTCTCAAAACCTGTTGGACGGCAAAGGCTTCTTCGATCACACCGGGCGTCCGCTTTTGTGGTGGCCCCCGTTGTATCCGCTTGAAATTGCGGGCGTGAGTCGCCTCACGGGTCTCGATGTGCTTTTCGCAGCGAGCTGGCTCAACATCATCACGTTCGCCGCAAATATTTTTCTCAACGGCGCGTTGGTCTATTACGCCTTCCCCGATAAACCGCTCCGTCAATTTCTCGGTGCGCTCTTCATCCTCACTTCGGACATGGCGATTCGCATCCACGCGAACATTTCCTCCGAGCCGCTCTTCGTCACCTTTTCGATGATCTTCCTCTTCGCCAGCGCGGACTATTTGCAGACTCGTTCGCGCCGCGCGTTGTGGTGGATGATCGCCATGTCGGCTCTTGCCCCTCTTCAACGTTATCTTGGGGCGAGTCTCATCGCGGCGGGGGGCTGTTTCATCCTCTTCGCCCACCGCAGGGACATCTGGCGCGGCATCCGCGAATCGTTTCTGTTTGGCGTTCTATCCCTCATTCCCATCGCCGCGTGGATTGGATTTCACAACATCGGCAAATATAACTCCTTCTGGGGCGTGAGCGGCTCCATCGTGAATCCGCTCGAAAACCTGCGCCTGTCGCTGGCGAAGATTCTGCACTGGTTCATTCCGAATCATCCAGCGCTTCAACCGCTCTTCGACAATCCATGGATCGTGGTCGGCATAATCGCAGTAATTCTTTTGTTGCTCAACAAAAAAGAGAATTGGAAAACTTTTGCGTGGACGATGATGCAACCGATCCCGTTCGTCTCGTGGGCGTTCTTCGCTTGGACAATCCTCGGGCTGATGTACTCCGTCACCACCGAGGACCACGTTGATCTTTTCTCGGATCGCTATTATGTCGGCTTACTCTCGCTTGTGCTGGTGATGTTGTTCGTTACTTTTGATTCACTGATTCTCCCTCATCTGAAATGGAATCAACTCACGCTCCAAAAACTCGGCGCGGCGGTTTTCTTCCTCTGGCTGGCAGTTTACCCCGCCTGGAGTTTGGTGAAATATGTTTCCGCCTCAATGCAAAACGGCGAGGCGAGCGGATACAACGTTTACAACAACCGCGCCTTTCACGAGAATCCGATCATCAAAGCGATGCAAAGGATTGCAATAGAAAATCCCGATGCGACGTTGTACAGCAACTATACCGACGGCGTCTGGTTTTTCACGAGGCGCGAGTCGCCGATCATGCCGCGTTCGTTCACGATGGAATTGGATGAGATCAAGCAAAATTATTCAGGCTGGCCCCACGATAAGCCCGGCTACATCATCTGGATTCTGCCGAACAGCATTTATCGCAATGCCGTCCCCCCGAAACTGCTGGCAGAGATCGCAGACCTTGAGTTGGTTGTCAAGATCGAAGAAGGGGAGATCTATAAGGTGGCGCTAAAGAAATAGCCACAGAGAGCACAGAGTTCTTTGAGTTTTTTCTCAGAGTCTCTGCGCGCTCTGTGGCTGAGTTTTTAGAACAATCCCACTACTTTACCGGTCTTCAAATCCAAATCCACATCGAAGAAGGCGGGACGGGTGGGCAAGCCCGGCATCGTGCGCATATCGCCGAGGATGGGATAGAGGAATCCCGCGCCCACGCTTGCGCGGATCTCGCGCACTGTGATGCGGAATCCCGTCGGCGCGCCTTTCTTGCTGGCGTCCGTTGTGAACGAGAGATGCGTCTTCGCCATGCAGATGGGAAGTTGATCGAACCCGAGGCGGGTGTAACGCGCGATCTGTTCTTCGGCTTCGGGGGTGTAGTCCACGCCATCGGCGCGGTAGAGCTTGACGGCGATATCTTCGATTTTGCTCTTGATGTTGTTCTCCAGCGGATACAGGAAATGGAACTTGCTCGGCATCTCCGCCGCTTTCACCACCGCTTCCGCCAATTTCTTCGCGCCCGCGCCGCCGTCTGCCCAGTGAGTCGAAACGACCGCGTCGCTGGCGCCCATCTTCAGCGCGGCATCGCGGATGAGTTCCACTTCGTTTTTGGTGTCGGTGGCGAACGAGTTGACCGCCACGACCACATTCACGCCGAACTTGCGCGCGTTCTCGATGTGACGTTCCAGGTTAGGCAAGCCCGCGCGAAGCAGTTCGAGATTCTCGTCGGTGTATTCCGTTGGGAGAGGTTTACCCGCCACCACTTTCGGTCCGCCACCGTGCATTTTCAACGCGCGGACGGTGGTAACCATCACCACCACATGCGGGATCAAACCGGAGTAACGGCATTTGATGTTGAAGAATTTTTCCATGCCGATATCCGCGCCGAAGCCGGCTTCGGTGCAGACAAAACCGTCCTTGCCGACGAGTTTGAGCGCGATCTTATCGGCGAGGATGGAACTGTTGCCATGGGCGATGTTGGCAAACGGTCCGGCGTGAACCGTGGCGGGGTTGCCTTCGAGAGTCTGCATCAGGTTCGGCTTGATCGCGTCCTTCATCAACACGGTGACCGCGCCCGCCACGCCGAGGTCTTCCACCGTCACGGCTTCGCCGTTCTTGTTCGTGGCGACAACCATCTTGCCGAAGCGTTCGCGCATATCTTTGACGCTCGTCGTCAGCGCGAGGATCGCCATGATCTCTGAAGCAACCGTAATGTCGTAGCCGGAGCGGTGTTCGTATCCCGCTTCGTCTTTGCCAAGTCCCACTTGAATTTCGCGCAGGAAGCGGTCGTTGGTATCCAGCACGCGCCGCCAGGTGATGGTGGCTTCGTCGATGTCGAGCCGCGCGAAGCGACTCCGTTCTTCGGGCGTGAGGTCATTGGGATTGGTTTTGTTGATGCCGAGTTTTTTCACGCGGCGCAACATGGTGGGCGAGAATTTGCGGTTGCCTTTTTTGTCCATCGGGCAGAGCGCGTTGAACATCTTTTCGCCGTCTTGTTGTTTTTCGTGCATCACGCGCACATCCAGCGCGGCGGCGACCAGGTTGTGCGCGGCGGTGATGGCGTGGTTGTCGCCGGTGAGATGCAGGTTGAAATCTTCCATCGGGATAACCTGCGAATATCCGCCGCCAGCCGCGCCGCCTTTGATCCCGAAGATCGGTCCCTGTGAGGGCTGGCGGATGGCGGCAACCGATTTTCTGCCGAGGTGCGCGCCCAGCGCTTGCGACAAGCCTACGGTGGTGGTGCTTTTGCCTTCGCCAAGCGGGGTCGGCGTGATGGCGGTCACGACCACATATTTGCCGTTGGGTTTGTCCTTGAGGCGCTCGAGAATTTCGAGTTTGATCTTGGCTTTGTAGGGACCGTATAACTCCAGTTCGTTCTCGCGGATTCCCAACTCTTTCGCTATTTGTAGAATCGGCTTGACCGTTGCCGCCTGCGCGATCTCGATATTGGAAGGGACCGGTCGTAGCAATTTCAATTTGGTTGGCTTGAATGCTGGCGCTTTCTTCGCCGCTTTGACCTTCCGAACGAGTTTCTTCACAGATTTCTTCCCCTTGCTGGTTTTTGTTGCCATGGTGTCTCCTCTGAATTATTTGTAGTGGCGACTTGAGTCGCCTGACTTTGCGCTAAAAACGACTTTGCAGGACTTACAAGTGGCGGCAGTTGCTGCCACCGCCCTGCAACTGCGCACCTGCGTAAGTCCTTTTGGATATCAGATTAACCCCCCCGCTTTCCCCACCTGGCCGGTTTTTTATGGTTTTATTCGGCGCTCAATACAAGTTCTCGTCTGAGGTGTACGTAACGACTAAAGTCGTTACTACTTTCTACTTTCTACGAACTGATCACCGTCCCCAACGTTTCGCCTCCCAACACGCGGACAAGATTCCCCGGCTCATCGCTGGAGAAAATTTGTACGGTGAGGTTTTCATGCTTTTTGACCAACGCAAGCATCTGCTTCACTTTCGACTCCATGCCACCGGTCACATCTGCCGCCGCAGACTTGCCGACGCCCGATTGAATCTCGTTGAACGAAGCGGGTGTGATCTTTCCCACCTTCTTCGTGCGCGCGGGGAAGTCTTCCCAGACGGCGGCTTCCAACCCCGCGAGCAAGATTCGGTCGGGGTGAAGCGCGTTGGCGAGGTACATAAATAAATCCTCGGTAGAAAGGATCGTCCCGCCGCGCACTTCATCGAAGATGGTGTCGCCGAACACCACCGGCACGATATCCGCTGCGAGAGCCATGCGGATCGGCGTCGTATCCCAGACCGACACTTGCCCGTTACTTGAGATCACGCTGGACGAGGGCGGCAGAGAAATCGCGCGCACATCCGCTTTGTGGAATGCCTCCATCACGAATCGATTCAACGTGGACGCCTGATACCAGACCTCGGCAAAACCCTTCCAGTAACTGTCTTGCGTGTCGTCGCGCTGGCGATAGACCAACGGCGTGGCGCGCGGCGGGAGTCCATCGCGCGTTTTATATTCGCTCGCGGGCACGTGGCCAAAAGAGCCGGCGCCGTGTCCAACGAGCACGCGCAGGTCGGGGTGGGTTTGAAGCGCGGTTTTAATCTGCAAGGCGAGATCGTCCATCACATCCAGCAGGGGAGTGTAAGGCTTGGTTTTATCGGTGATCAGCGAGCCGCCCAGTTTGAGGAAAACGAGTTCTTTCATATATCCATTGTAAATGAGGTGATGGGCGCTCCGCAAGTGACTGCCACACGCCGCAACAAGGCATTATAATCTTCGCCTTATGAGTGCGGGCATTCTCGTCATCGGTCTCGTTGTGTTCTTTGCGATCGCGGCATTGCTCGCGGCGCGCGTGGGCATTCGTTCGATTCAAGCGGCTCGCGCCATGGTGTTCTATCGCAAGCGACAATCGTACATGCGCTTTGGTCGTCAATGGCTCATGGTCGCATTCTTCGCGTTGGTTGCCAGCGGCGCCTCCGCCTTGTTTGGCAGACCCCTTGCAAATCAAATCTTTCCCCCGTCTCCCACGCCCTCGGCAACAAACACGGCAACCGCGATACCGACGACCACCTCGCCCCCAACCCAGACCGCGACGGAGCGCCCAACCGCCACCGTGACCGCGACGCCGTCGCCGAGTCACACGCCCAGTGTAACTGCCTCAGCCACCGGAACGTTTACCCCATCCCCAACCTTCTCACCCGTAGCGACTGAAACCGCCGCGCCTTCATCCACCTCCACGCCTACAACCACGCGCACAGCGCGTCCCACATTGACACCCACGTTCACGCGCACGCCGCGTCCAACCATTGCGCCGACTCAAACGCGCACGCCTCGACCCACAGCCACATTCACCTCCACCTCCACGATCACCAACACGCCGATCCCATCGGCGACCTTCACTGCCTCACGCACGCCGATCCCCACCTCAACGGTCAAGCCGAGTTTGACGCCGCGCCCTACAGACACACGCCAGCCCACGAAAACTATCACATTCACGCCGACCATCACCTCCACGCCCACCTCGACCTTTACACCGACGCAGACCTTTACCGCAACAGCCACTCATACTTCAACATTAACGTTCACACCGAGCGTCACACCCTCACTCACCTCGACGCGCACGCCGCGCCCAACGCTAACCTCCACATTCACCCGCACCCCGCGACCGACTTCCACATACACAATGACTGCGACCGTCACGCCGAGCCAAACCGCGAGTTCAACGCCGACACAAACCTTCACGCCAAGCCTCACGCCAACATTGACTTCGACGCGCACGCCGCGCCCAACGCTAACCTCCACATTCACCCGCACGCGTACCCCAACACGCACCCCAACACGCACCCCAACACCGCCCTAACGTTCATGAGCAAACAAGCAAACAGGCAAACAAGCAAACAGGCAAACAAGCAAACAGGCAAACAGGCAAACAAGCAAACAGGCAAACAGGCAAACAAGCAAACAGGCAAACAAGCAAACAGGCAAACAGGCAAACAAGCAAACAGGCAAACAAGCAAAAAAGTAAACAAGTAAACAAGTAAACAAGTAATAAGTACGCGCGCTAGCGTTTTCATGACCACCCAACTACCCAACTACCCAACTACCCAACTACCCAACTACCCAATTCGATCTTCATCCTTTTCCATCCCCCCTGCTATAATCTTTTCCATGGATATCCGCGCGGGAATCATTGCCGCCGTTTTCTTCCTCTTCATCGGCGCGTTCGTTGTGATGCGTTCAGGCCTGCGCGCATTTATCTCCGCGCGAAAACTTTCGTTCTACCGCATCAAGATCAAACGACAACGCGGCGGATTAGTCACATTCGTTCTCGGCGTGTTGACGCTCGCGTTTGCCATTTGGCTATCCATTTTTGGCGAACCTGTGGCGTATCGGTATTTTCCTCCCTCGCCGACCATCACCCTGTCACCGACCATCACGCTTTCGCCCACCATCACGCTTTCACCCACCATCACGTTATCGCCGACGATCACCAACACCCCATCCGTCACCGACACGCCCACCATCACGCCAACCCCGTTCATTCCGCTTGCCATCGAAGCGTTATTCGAAAGCGTGGTCACGCCAAACCCGAACGCGGTCTTTAGCCCATTGCAGTTCACTGAAAATTGCTCCAACTTTGTCGAGTTCGAAGCGGCGGCTGTCTTTCAAACCCCGGTTCATTACATGTGCGCTGTATTCACCTATGCCGAAATGGTCCCCGGCTCCCAATGGACCGCGCTTTGGTTGCGCGACGGACAACTCGCACATTACGAAACCATCCCCTGGGACGGCGAGACCGGCGGGTACGGGTTCACCGAATGGGAGGCGCCGGCCGATCAGTTTCTACCCGGCGCGTACGAAGTGCAAATCTTTGTTGGACTCGACTACAAGGTGGTGGGGCAATTCGTCATACAAGGCGACGCGCCCAATGCGATTCCCACCCCGAGTGCAACTGTCT
This sequence comes from Candidatus Defluviilinea gracilis, assembly GCA_016716235.1. NCBI lineage: Bacteria > Bacillati > Chloroflexota > Anaerolineae > Anaerolineales > Candidatus Villigracilaceae > Candidatus Defluviilinea > Candidatus Defluviilinea gracilis. The sequence goes on along the minus strand of JADJWS010000001.1, from coordinate 363,376 downwards.
CGCCCTCCCCGGCGGAAACCTCATCCCCGGCCTCGCTCCCTGTGAGTACGGCGGTGACCGGAACTCCATGACAAAAAGGAAAACCAATGACCCAAAAAGCCTTCCAAGAGTATTACCCCGAATCCTACGCCCACTGCTATGGGTGCGGCACCCTCAACGAACACGGGCATCACATCCAAAGTTATTGGGACGGCGATGAGTCTGTTTGTCGTTTCATGCCCAAGCCGTACCACATCGCCATCCCCGGCTACGTCTACGGCGGACTGCTCGCCTCCCTCATTGACTGTCACGGCACCGGGACAGCCGCCGGAGTCGCCTATCGCGCCGCGAAAGAAACGGACCCCAATTCGGATCCCAACACGCGCTTTCTCACCGCGTCTCTGCATGTGGATTACCTCAAACCAACTCCGCTCGGCATCGAACTCGAAGTGCGCGGCAAAGTGAAAGAACACAAAGGGCGTAAAGTCGTCATCGAAGAATGGATCGTTGCCAATGGTGTTGTCACTGTGAAAGGAGAGGTAGTCGCCGTGCAGGTTCCCGCGGCGCTGGTGGATGAATTGTTGAAGGGAAAATCATCGTAACAAACAGGGTGGTCGAGTAATCAGTCCCGCGCGCAGTTCCGGATATACCGCCCACCAGCTACACCTCCCCCCCCCTTTTTTTTTTTTGAATCCCCCATCCACGCCAACCACTGGTTTAACGGAGCGAGTTCATTGGCTGAACTTTTCGAGTTCATTGCATCTTTACTCATTAGCCTAGGGCACGTAGGGCAATACCGCGACGATCTACGCGGCGCCACCCCGCAACGACTTGCAGTCATTGCCCTGCTCTTGCTCCTAACCATCTGCGCGGGGATCGCTTGCCTGATGCTTTATTTTGTTTAAAAAGAGACTGTCACCTGCAAGGTGACAGTCTCTTCGTTTTTCTCAACGCAGACCTCCGAGATTTTTAAAATCTCGGAGGTCTCTGTTTCGTCACTTCTTCATCGGCTTCGCCATCTCATCCTTCACCGCATGATACAAATTCTCCGCTTTTAACTCGCTGAGCGCGTAACACGGCGCTTTGAGGTGATTCGCCAATTGTTGCGCGAGTCCCTGATCGAAAGCGGCGTGTTCCATGTTGATGACCACACATTTGATCTTTTCGTTGGCGATGAGTTCGGCGAATTTGTACGATTCCTCTTGCGGGGGCATTGTGCCAATGGACACGTTCCCCGCGCCGTCGGTGAGAACGATCAACAATGGTTCCACATCGGGGTGATGGAGTTTCTCTTGCCGCAACACATCCGCCGCCATGAACAAGCCCGCCGAAAGCGGGGTCTTCCCGCCGACGGGGATGTCCATCAACGCGCGCTGGGCAAGTTGAACCGAATTTGTTGGGGGCAACACGAGCGTCGCCCGATCTTTTTGGAAGACGATCAGCCCAACTCGGTCGCGGCGTTGATACGCGTCCGTGAGCAATGACAAGATCGCGCCCTTCGTCGCGTTCATGCGCTCAGCGACCGCCATGGACCACGAAGCGTCCACCAAAAACAATACAAGATTTGCCACGCGCTTCACGCGGATCTTGCGTTGCAAGTCCGACGACTCGATGGCAAAAGCAAGCCGTTTTCTTTTTTCTGTCCGTTTTTTCTGGTGAGGCGCGGCGGCGCGAATGGTGGCATCGAAGGCGATATCGTCCTTCTTTTCACCGGCGGGACGCGCTTTGATATACCGTCCGTGTTTGCGCTCGGTTTTGGTAAGCGAACGCCGTCCCGCCTGTTTGCGGGTGAGTTTATCGAGAGGCGTGTTTAATTTGCGGGGTTGGAACTTCTCTCCCGCTTTTACTTTCTGTCCGCCTTCCCACCAATTCGCCGACGTGTTCGCAAACACATCCTGCGGCATTGGCTCAGGCTTGCCCTCCTGCGGACCTTCCTCGCGCTCATCTTCGAGCTTTAAGTTTTTTTTTCTTCGGTTTTATTCTGCTGAGACTCAGACTCGTCCGCTTCAGACTCATCCGGCATAGACTGCCCCGCCAATTGCTCGATGCGTTCCTGCAATTGCTCGGTCGTCATCTCGGCTTGCTGGAAAGGAGTCCGTTTGATGCGGTGGGGGAGCGCCAGTTCGGCGGCAAGCGCGATATCGTGGTCGTTGATCTTTGTGCGACCTTCAAATGCGGCTTGGGCGCGCGCGGCTTTCAAGATGACCAAGTCGGCGCGGTGACCGTCCACATTGAGAGATGCGGTCAACGCGGCGATGGACAGCAAATCGCGGCTGGTATGTTTAACTTCGCCGACGAGTTCGCGTCCTTTTTCGATTTGGCGCGATAGCTCATCCTCTTTCAGTTTCCACTGCTGACGGAACGACTCCGCGTCTTGTTCGAAACCCAGGTTGCGTTCCATGATCATCACGCGTTCGCGCGCGTCGCGGATGCCGACGATATCCACCGAGAGGGCGAAACGATCTAACAATTGCGGGCGAAGCTCGCCTTCCTCGGGATTCATCGTCCCCACGAGAATGAAGCGGGCGGGGTGTGAGAACGAAATCCCTTCGCGTTCGACCATGTTGGTTCCCATCGCGGCAGAGTCCAGGAGAACATCTACCACGTGATCGTCCAACAAATTGACTTCGTCAATGTAGAGCAAGCCGCGATTCGCGCCGGCGAGCACGCCCGGCTCAAAGTGTCGTTCGCCTTTTTGAATCGCCTGCTCGATATCAAGCGTGCCGACCACGCGGTCTTCGGTGGCGGAAACGGGCAGGTTTACGAACGAGGTTGTGCGCGTGTGCGATGGAATTTTTTTGTTGCCGGCGAACCGTTCCTTACATTCGGTGCACCAGGTGTTGGGCTTGTCGGGGTCGCACCCGAAGCGGCAATCGTCCACTACTTTAACGCTGGGAAGCAGCGCGGCAAGCGAGCGCGACGCGGTGGATTTGGCAGTGCCGCGTTCGCCGCGAATAAGCACGCCGCCGATACGCGTATCTACGGCGTTTAAGATCAGAGCGCGTTTCATGCGCTCCTGTCCTACAATAGCTGTGAAGGGAAAAATAGGTGGCATTAATGTGACTCCGAAGCGTGATTATAACGCGTGTTTGAAAAATTCCCAAACTAAAGCCGGTGAGGTGAATCCGGCGGGAGTTTCTCCGCCATCCCGAATATTTTTTTTCACATGGTTGTCTGGGCGGGTTGTCAACTTGTACATTCACCTGTATAATCCCGCTTACATTTTTATCAACCGGAGTATCAAGTGACAGACGAAAACCAAGCCCTGCCTACCCAAGGGAGCGATCGCAATCCGCAGGGAGAACAAAATCATGCGAACAATCAAACCATGGAATCACTGCTCAATGAGCAGGAATTAAACGTCGACCTGCCACAGGCTGGCGAGATTCGCAAAGGGACAATTGCCAGCATCAGCCCCAGCCAGATTCTCATCAGCATTGGCGCGAAATCTGAGGGTGTGGTCTCCGGTCGAGAATTGGATCAACTCACCCCGGCGGAGATCGAGGCGTTGTCGGTCGGGCAGGAAGTCCATGCGTTCGTGATCAATCCCGAAGACGCGAACGGGAACGTTGTCCTCTCCCTCAAACGCGCGCAGGAACAAATTTCATGGGACGACGTGGAAAAACTTATCACCGACGCGGTGGTGATCGAAACCAAGATCATCGGCTTCAATAAGGGCGGGCTGATCGCGGCTGTGGAAGGCTTGCGCGGATTTCTCCCATCGTCACAGATCGGGGCGTTGCGCCGAAGCCAGATCGCCGGCGAAACACCCGAGCAAAAATATCAGAAGATGGTAGGGCAACCCATCTCCATTCGTGTGATTGAAGTGGACCGAGAACGCCGCCGCCTGATCGTTTCGGAACGCGCGGCCAGCGCCGAATCGCGCCAGTCGTTGAAAGAGCGCGTCATCGACGAATTGCAGGAAGGCCAGGTCTATACCGGGCGCGTGACCAGCCTCGCCAGTTTCGGCGCCTTCATCAACGTCAACGGCGCGGACGGGTTGGTGCATCTTTCAGAACTTTCGTGGGATCATATCGATCACCCGCGCGAAGCGCTCGAAGTTGGGCAGGAAGTGAAAGTGAAGGTGATCAACATCGATCGTGAAAAGAAGCGCATCGGTTTGTCGGTGCGCGCTTTACAAGACGATCCGTGGCGCGCGCGCATCGAAAAGTACAGCGTCGGTCAACTTGTGGAAGGCAAGATCACGCGCCTGACGAAGTTTGGCGCGTTTGCCCGCCTCGACGAAGATGTGGAAGGTCTTATTCACATCTCCGAAATTTCAGAACAGCGCATCGAACACCCGAAGGAAGCGTTGCACGAGGGCGATGTGAAAACCCTGCGCGTCATCCGCATCGACGCCGACCAGCATCGCATTGGCTTGAGCCTTCGCAAAGTGGACTCGGCCGCCTTCGCCGACAAAGATTTCAAAATGCTCGCGGCGGAGTTCGACGCCGAAGATGATGATCCTGCGGGAGATTCACCGTTCGATCCGCCGACCGAATCGACCGAGGAAAAATAAAAGGCAAGCGTCCCGCCCTCGCGGGGCGCTTTTTTGAATGTATGACTCTCATCGTTGACTCTCACCAGGACCTTGCCTGGAACATGCTCACCTTCAAGCGCGATTACACGCGCCCGGTGGCTGAAACGCGCCGCCTCGAAGCGAGCACCCTCATCCCCGAACGCATGGGCGATTGCACGCTCGGATGGCGCGAATACCAACGCGGCAATGTGGCGGTCGTATTCTCGACATTGTTCGCCACCCCCGCGCGAAAAAAAGAAACGTGGGACAGCCTGTGGTATCCCGACTTCGACACCGCTCGCAAACTCTATCGCGACCAGGCGACTGCCTATCGCAAACTTGCGGATTCGCACCCGGACAAATTCCGCCTCATCGCCTCGACGGGCGAACTGGATTCCCATCTTCAACATTGGTCACAGCCCGCGCGTGAAGACGAAGGACCCCCGGTGGGATTGGTGATGCTCATGGAAGGCGCGGAGGGAATTCGCTCTATTAAGGAACTCTCCGAATGGTGGGAACTGGGCTTGCGCATGATCGGTCTTGCCTGGGTGGGAACGCGCTACTGCGGCGGCACCGGCGAACCCGGCGGGCTGACCGACGAAGGGCGCCAGTTGATTTCTGCCATGGCAGATTTTAATTTCATCCTCGACCTGAGTCACATGGACGAAGCCGCCGCGTTGGAGTCTCTCGATCGTTATGAAGGCGCGGTGATGGCAAGTCATTCGAATTGCGCCGCGCTGATGAAAGGGTCAGAGTCAAACCGCCATGTGTCTGATCGCGTCATTGCAGGGTTGATCGAACGCGGCGGCGTGCAGGGGCTCATCCCGTTCAACACCTTTCTCAAGGTAGGTTGGAACCGCAAAACTGCGAGCCGCGAGGAGGTACCGTTGGATGCGTACGTGGCTCACATCGACCATGTGTGCCAGATCGCGGGCAATTCCCTCCATGCGGCAATCGGCTCTGATTTCGACGGCGGCTTTGGCTTGCAGTCGATCCCTGCCGAGTTGGATACCATCGCCGACCTGCAGATGGTGCGCGGCAAGTTGCTTGAGCGCGGCTACACTGAAGCGGACGCGGAAAATATTTTGGGCGGCAATTGGCTGAGATTTTTACGAGAGCATTTGCCGAAATGAACGGCGAACCCGGTTTTCGAGTTTCGCGTTTGCGAATCCGACTCAGCCTAATTCTTATTGGGCTGGGCTTGTTTATTTTTACTGTGGGGGCAAAACCCGGCTGGTTTGGTTGGGATCGTAGTACGGTGGTTGGGTTTATTCAAATTTCCGTTTTTCTCATTGGGTTGGCGATGATCTGTGTGGGCGGGTCTATTGGGCTCATGGCGCTGTGGGGCAGGGAGCAACGGAGTATCGTTGCCGATTTTGGTTTGCGGTTGGTGAGCACGGGTTATGTGATCGCGGTGTTTACGGGCATGGCGGATATTTTCGGATTGGGCACTCAGCCGTTGCCGAACGTCCCGTATTTCGGTCCATGGCAATCGGCGGGAGTGCTCATTGGGCAGGTTATTATCGCGATCGGGTTTCTCATGACCATTCCATACAAGATACAGGATGAAAAAGGCTAGAACCTGCTCAAAAATACCATATACGCGGGGAAAAAAGCCGAGGCGCGGTTGTCAGGTTTCCCGTCGGAAATGAAGCGATTTGATTTTCATCCATTGGGCGCGGGGTATTCGCGTCCAGTGTTTGTCATCTCTGAAGCGTATTGAATCAAAAGAGTCCACCGGTTCAACGATGGACTCTTTTGATTTTATGGGTCTCCCGTCATTAACGGGGAAGAGCTTTTATTTACGGGCGTTATTTGTCTGCGATCACGCTGACCAGCACGGCGCGCGCCATGCGGCGGTAGAGGTAGTCGCCTGTCTTGGCGTTGAACCCTTCGCAGGTGATGAGGGTGAGCCAGGTTTTTTCCTCGTGCTTCATCATTGATGTTGTGTCGGTGGAGGAGATCAATGCCGATTCGCGGATCTCGTAAATGAATACTTGACCGAAGGCGTGGATCTTGACCTGGTCGCCATATTGCAGGTCTTTGAGTTTGTTGAAGGGGCCGGGTTTGTTGGTTTCTGTCCATACGTGACCGGTGAGGACTGAGTTGCCCTGCCAGGTGGGGAATGCCGAGCCGTTGAGCCAGCCGGCATCGCGCGCAAGCCAGGTCACATCCCAGCCGTCTTTTGTCTGTGGGATGCCGACAATGTTCATCTTTACGCCGAGGCGCGGAATTTCGATCCACAGGCTTGTGGCGGTGTAGGCTTTTTCCGCAGGTTGAAGCGGCAGGGTGGTGAGTATGCCTTGCGGGAAGCCCGTGGCTGGCACAGCGCTGCGTTGGTTTGCGGGCGCGCTTCCCCCGCCTCCGCCGCCTGCGCCTCCGCCGATCACTGTGAACCGGATGATCGTATCTACCAGCCCGTCGTTTAATTCAAGGTTGATCAGATTCTCGATGGATGTGGTTCCGCACACGTAGAGTTGATACGTTCCCACGGGAAGCGGGATGCCGCCGTTGATATCGAGCGTGGCAATAAATGGACCGCTTCCGCCGTTGTTTGTGTAGGCGGCGGTATTGATCGTTATGGCTGTATCGTCGGCAACCGCGCCGCCCAGGCATGAAAGCGTATCGAAGGCGGCGTTCACGCCGGCTTCGACCAGCAGGTAATTGACGATGTTGTTCGCCGCGCCTGCCGAGGCGTCATTTTTTACATCTTCGTTGTAGGTGACGGTTAACTGGGTTGGTCCGGTTACGGTGGCGGTGTTTGCCGGTACTGAGGCGGTGACGATGGGTCCCGAGTTGTCGACTGTGTAGGTTTCATCGGTGGCGGGTTCGCCGGCGGGGAGCGCGTTTCCAACAGAATCTGTGATGTTCTGAGCGCCGCTCAAATCGATGCCAACCACGCCGTTGAATCCTGCCAGGTCGCCGCCGGAGACGGTGATGTCATAGACGGAGCCGCTGATGGGTGTGACAAGTGTCACTGTTGCCGTGGTCGTTCCGTTGACCGTGAAATCTGCCGTATCGACATTGAGCATATCTTCGCTAAAGGTGGCCCGGAAGACCAGAACGTCTGCGTTGGTTGGGTTGGTCGCGGGTATTTGACGAGCGAATGAGATGAGCGATGTGCTGGTATTGTCGACTGTGTAGGTTTCATCGGTGGCGGGTTCCCCGGCGGGGAGCGCATTGCCAAGGGAATCGGTGATATCCTGCCCGCCAGCGAGATCAAGCCCGACAACTCCATTGAATCCCGCCAGGTCGCCGCCCGAGACGGTGATATCGTACACACTTCCGCTAATGGGTGTGACGAGCGTGACGGTTGCGGTGGTTGTCCCGTTCACGGCGAAATCGCCGACGCTCACGTTGACAACGGTTTCGTTGAAAGTGGCGCGGAACACGAGCGTATCGGCATTGGTCGGGCTGGTGGCAGGGGTTTGTCGTGTGAAAGATGTGATTGATGGAGCCCCATTGTCAAGCGTATAGGTTTCATCGGTGGCAGGTTCCCCGGCGGGGAGCGCATTGCCAAGGGAATCGGTGATGTTCTGTGCGCCGCTCAAATCGATGCCAACCACGCCGTTGAATCCTGCCAGGTCGCCGCCGGAGACGGTGATATCGTACACACTTCCGCTAATGGGTGTGACGAGCGTGACGGTCGCGGTGGTTGTCCCGTTCACGGCGAAATCGCCGATGCTCACGTTGACAACGGTTTCGCTGAAAGTCGCGCGGAACACGAGCGTATCGGCATTGGTCGGCGTGGTGGCAGGGGTTTGTCGTGTGAAAGATGTGATTGATGGAGCCCCATTGTCAAGCGTATAGGTTTCATCGGTGGCGGGTTCCCCGGCGGGGAGCGCATTGCCAAGGGAATCGGTGATGTTCTGTGCGCCGCTCAAATCGATGCCAACCACGCCGTTGAATCCTGCCAGGTCGCCGCCGGAGACGGTGATATCGTACACACTTCCACTAATGGGTGTGACGAGCGTGACGGTCGCGGTGGTTGTCCCGTTCACGGCGAAATCACCGACGCTCACGTTGATAACGGTTTCGCTGAAAGTCGCCCGGAACACGAGCGTATCGGCATTGGTCGGTGAGGTGGGAGGAGTTTGACGAGCAAAGGATGTCAGCGCAGGCGCAGAATTATCCAGTGTGTAGGTCTCATCGGTGGCGGGTTCCCCGGCGGGGAGCGCATTGCCAACAGAATCGGTAATGTCTTGCCCGCCAGCGAGATCAAGCCCGACAACTCCATTGAATCCCGCCAGGTCGCCGCCCGAGACGGTGATATCGTACACACTTCCGCTAATGGGTGTGACGAGCGTCACTGTTGCTGTGGTGGCGCCGTTCACGGCGAAATCGCCGACGCTCACATTGACAACGGTTTCGTTGAAAGTGGCGCGGAACACGAGCGTATCGGCATTGGTTGGGCTGGTGGCGGGTGTTTGACGGGTAAACGAGGTCAATGCCGGCGCAGAATTATCCAGTGTGTAGGTTTCATCGGTGGCAGGTTCGCCGGCCGGCAATGTGTTGCCGACACTATCTGCGATATCTTGCCCGCCAGCGAGATCAAGCCCGACAACTCCATTGAATCCTGCCAGGTCGCCGCCGAGACGGTGACATCGTACACACTTCCGCTAATGGGTGTGACGAGAGTGACGGTTGCGGTGGTTGTCCCGTTCACGGCGAAATCGCCGATGCTCACATTGACAACGGTTTCGTTGAAAGTAGCGCGGAACACGAGCGTATCGGCATTGGTTGGGCTGGTGGCGGGTGTTTGACGGGTAAACGAGGTCAATGCCGGTGCAGAATTATCCAGTGTGTAGGTCTCATCGGTGGCAGGTTCGCCGGCCGGCAATGTGTTGCCGACACTATCTGCGATATCCTGCCCGCCAGCGAGATCAAGCCCGACAACTCCATTGAATCCTGCCAGGTCGCCGCCGGAGACGGTGACATCGTACACACTTCCGCTAATGGGTGTGACGAGAGTGACGGTTGCGGTGGTTGTCCCGTTCACGGCGAAATCGCCGACGCTCACATTGACAACGGTTTCGTTGAAAGTAGCGCGGAACACGAGCGTATTGGCATTGGTTGGGCTGGTGGCGGGTGTTTGACGGGTAAACGCGGTCAATGCCGGCGCAGAATTATCCAGTGTGTAGGTTTCATCGGTGGCAGGTTCGCCGGCGGGGAGTGCATTGCCAACAGAATCGGTAATGTCTTGCCCGCCAGCAAGATCAAGCCCGACAACTCCATTGAATCCCGCCAGGTCGCCGCCCGAGACGGTGATTTCAAACACGGTTCCGCTAATGGGTGTGACGAGAGTGACGGTCGCGGTGGTTGTCCCGTTCACGGCGAAATCGCCGACGCTCACATTGATCACGGTCTCGCTAAAGGTTGCACTGAAAACCAAAGTATCCGCATTTGTGGGCGATGTCGCTGGATTAAATCGAGTGAAAGAGATCAACGTGGGCGTCCCAGTATCATCGATCTCATAGGCTCCGATATCGCATGCCACGCCTTGCGGACGCGCCGTCCCGCGTTGATCGGTAGCGGCGCAGTCTGCTGTAGTTGTATCTGCCGCATCGTCCGCGGCGCCGGTGACGCTGATCGCCATGGTCTGCGTATACCCGCCGTTGTTTGCCAACGCGCTCAACACCGGGTCTGAATTAATGACATTCGCGCATGTTGCCAATGCCGGGCAACCGCCTTGCACGATGCTGTCTTCGATCGTGGCGGAACTTGTGCCTTCACTGCGCACTTCATCGTTGATCCCGCCGTCACCCCATAAAATACTATTTTCAATCACCGGCGTGCTGGCATTACCGGTCAAGGTTACGTTTTTGATGGCATCGCCACCCGCCGTACCGGAGCCGTTGACGCTGTTATTCCCATTGAAAGTAACGTTGTTCAATACCGGGTCTGCGCCAATGTTCATCATGCCGCCTCCGCCCCAAGGGGTGGCGCCGGATGCTTCAGTCGATGTGTTCCCGCTGAAAGTCACGTTGGTTAACGTAGGGCTGGAAAACTCATTCAACATGCCACCGCCACGCCGTGTGGCGGTATTTCCGCTGAAGGTCACGCGGTTTAATGTGGACTGGCTGTTATTGTTGAACATGCCTCCGCCCCCGACCGAGGTGTTGTTCGCGAAGACCACATCCAACAATGTCGGGAGGTTTGGCTCGTCCACGCCGGGACCGCCCAGGGTCTGAACATTCAAACCGCCGCCCGCGCCGCCCGTCGAAGAATTCCCCGTAAAGGTCACTCGTGTGAAGGCAGGGCTTCCATTTTGCACATACATGCCGCCGCCAATACCGGCTGTGTTGTTGCTGACGGTCACATCTGTGAACGATGCATTGCTGTAATTGGCTTCCACGGCTGAAACAGAAATAAGAAATACGCCGCCGCCGCGTCCGTTCGCATTGTTGGCTGTGATGATCAGATTCGCAAGCGTGGGACTGGTATTTTGGATATACATGCCGCCGCCGACCCCGCTCCCTGAATTTTGGTTACCGCCGGTGATGGTGAACCCATCCAATACGTAGGTATCGGTGAGAAAACCATTGGTAGTGACCACCGTGTACGCATTGTTTGCATTACCAGCAACCTGATCGATATCGCCGCTGAGCACGGTGCCATTTGTTGCCGGATTCGAATCTCGATCAGCCAACAAGGTATCGCCAACAGTGAAACCGCCGTAAACCGAAACGCCGTCTTTCAGGGTAAATGTGCTGTTGCGATCATTATTGATCTGCCCCACTCCTTCATCCGGGTAGTACGTTCCGCTTGCCACCCAGATCTGGTCGCCGCTGGTTGCCAGCGTGATCGCATCTTGTAAGAATGGAAAGGCAGTCGCCCAGGTACATCCCCCCGCGCCTGAACCGCTGGAAGCCACATAGATAATATGGTTTGGGGCGCAAGACGCTCCCGCAGATTTTGGAGTTGAAAACAAGGACAAAAGCAAAATCGCTAGTGTTGTAAAAAATCCCGCTAATTTATTTGGTCGCTTCATTGAATTGATTCCTTGTATGGGATAAACAATTGAGATTGGAAAATTAACCCTATTATAATGGGCAAGGTTTCGCGAAAAGCACAAATATAAGACGCGAACATTGCGTATATGTAACAATTTTAACCAACCCTTTGAGGCGCACGTGACAGCATTCTGGTACGCGATTCGAAGCAAACCCAACAAAGAAGATTTCCTTGCCCGACAGTTCGAAGCGGCTGATGTGCCGGTCTTTTACCCGCGCCTGCGCGTTTCGCCTGTCAACCCGCGTTCGAGGAAATTCAAGCCGTATTTTCCCGGATACTTATTCATTCAGGTCGATTTGGACATTGTCAACGCTTCGACTCTTCAGTGGATGCCTGGCGCCGCCAACCTCGTCAGTTTCGGCGGGGAGCCTTCTCCCGTCCCCGAACCGTTGATTTCCACCCTGCAAAAGCGAGTAGCAGAGATTAACTCATCCAGTAACACGCGGCTAAGCGATCTAAAACCCGGCGACGCGATCCTTATCAAAGAAGGTTTGTTCGCGGGATACGAAGCCATTTTCGACGGAACAGTCTCCGGTCAGGAACGCGTTCGAGTGCTTTTGAATTTTTTGCAGAAGAGGCAAGTCTCTGTAGAGTTGGGGAGCAGTCAAATCAGTCGCGTGAAGCGGAGCTAGGCAGAATCCAACCATCACCGCTTTGGGGGAGTAGGACGAGTAAATCCAAAGTAACTTTTTGGAAAACGTATCGTCATGCAACAGCGAAACCACCAAACCTAAACATGGAAATAGCCCGAGCGGTATGGCTCATTTTGCAACAGTTCATCTGGCTAATGAATTCGAGGAGCAGACAGAATGGTAACCGCAGGACCGAATATGGAGAAAATGCACATCATGTCGCTGGGGAAGAAAATCGGGAAAGCAAACTCGGTCATACCCAGGCATACCCAGTGGGCGCTCTTTCGCGCCGCTCTGGTTCTGCTGGATTTGGCGATGATCCTGCTTGCCTTCCGGTTTTCGTATGTTCTCCGCTTTAACGTCCCCTTTGGAATTTTTGATGAAACCGCGTTCGTGTCATTGCCGCATTACAACCAATTAAGCATTCGCGCCGCCATATTATGGCTTGTGATTTTTGCGGCACACGGTCTATATGCCCGCGAGAACCTTCTCGGGGGCACGCGCGAATATTCAAAGGTGTTCCGCGCTTCATCGGAAGGGGTTTTATTTATTATCATTGCCGGCTTCACATTTTCCTGGGTGATCGTTTCACGCGGGTGGCTGGCGATGGCGTGGGTCCTTACGGTTATTTTTGTCATCATTGGGCGATTTACCCTGCGACGGGTGGTCTACTTCCTGCGCCGACACGGTTTCTTCCTGACACCCGCCGTGATCGTCGGCGCCAACCAGGAAGGGAGATGGCTCGCCGAGCAATTGCAAAAGTGGGAAACTTCCGGCTTGCATGTGGTCGGTTTTGTGGACAAAAAGTTTGCCGCCACTACGCCGCTCTTCAATAATCTTGTAAACCTCGGTTCTGTGGATCAGTTGGGTGAGATCATTGAACAATTTCAGATCGGCGAAGTGATTCTGGCATCCAGCGCGTTCTCTACGCGAGATTACCTGATGGAAATTTTCAAAAAGTATGGGATTTCCGATACGGTAAATCTTCGCATGTCGTCCGGGCTATATGAAGTCATTACGACCGGCATGACGGTCAACGAGTTTGCTTATGTTCCGCTTGTCAACGTGCATAAAGTGCGGTTGACCGGAACAGACATCATGCTAAAAACGATCCTCGACTATGTGCTGGCGATCATCAGCGTGATTCTCTTGACCCCTGTCTTTTTGTTGATTGCGCTCCTGGTAAAGATTACCTCGCCGAGAGGACCCGTCATTCACAAACGCCGGGTCATGGGGTTAAATGGTCGCAAATTCTACGCTTTGAAATTCCGCACCATGCATGTGAACGGCGATGAAATTCTGGATCGTCACCCGGAACTAAAAGAAGAACTGGCGCGCAATCATAAATTGAAGAATGACCCGCGCGTGACCTGGATCGGCGCTTACCTCCGCAAGATCAGTTTCGACGAATTGCCCCAGTTGTTCAATGTGTTGATGGGGAGCATGTCGCTGGTGGGACCGCGCATGATCTCGCCGGAAGAAGTGGCGATGTATAAGCAGTTCGATATGAACTTGTTGACGGTGAAGCCCGGCATCACCGGCTTATGGCAGGTGAGCGGGCGCTCAGATATTTCCTACGATGAGCGCGTTCGCTTGGATATGTATTACATCCGCAATTGGAGCATCTGGCTCGATCTGCAGTTGCTCTTCCAAACCATCCCCGCGGTTTTGAGAAGTCGCGGCGCATACTAAAACCACCAAAGGATTGATTGCATGGCAAAAATACTTGTTACGGGAGGGGCTGGCTTCATTGGGTCTCACGTCGTTGACGTGTTCCTTGAAAATGGATTCGAGGTTGTTATTCTTGACGATCTCTCCACGGGGCGTGAATCAAATTTGAACCCAGCCGCGAAATTCTACAAAATGGATATCCGCGACCCGAAGGTGCGCGACCTGTTCGCGGCGGAACGCCCCGATTTCATCAGCCATCATGCGGCGCAAATGGATGTGCGCCGTTCGGTGGCGCAACCGCTGTTCGATGCCGACGTCAACATCCTCGGCTCGATCAACCTGATTGAATGCGCGAAGGAATTTGGCGTCAAACGTTTCGTCTATATTTCCACGGGCGGCGCGGTCTACGGCGAGCCAGAGCGCGTTCCCTGTGAAGAGACCGACGCGATCAACCCGATTTGCCAGTATGGCGCCAGCAAACACACCGTGGAGCATTACCTCTTTATGTATCACGTTAACTACGGTTTGAACTATACGGTATTGCGCTACCCGAATGTGTTCGGTCCGCGGCAAGACCCGCATGGCGAAGCCGGGGTGGTTGCCATCTTCACCGGCAAGATGCTCGCCGGGGAACCGGTGACGATCAATGGCGATGGGGAACAGAGCCGCGATTTCGTCTACGTGACAGACTGCGCCCGCGCGAATCTCCTCGCCGTTACGGTTGATCACCAACCCGGCATCTATAACATCGGGTGGGGGATCCCCACCTCCGTCAACCAAATTTACGCGGCGGTGAAAGAAGCGACCGATTACACATTACCGGTGAAACACGGACCTGCCAAGCTGGGCGAGACGCGGCACATTTACCTGAACGCCTCAAAAGCCGGGCGCGATCTTGGCTGGAGCGCGACCATAGGACTCGACGAAGGCATGCGCAAAACGGTCGAATACTTTAAAGTTGCGGAGCAACCGGTTTGATCATTGTCCAAACGCCATTACGAATCAGTTTTTTCGGCGGAGGCACCGACTTCCCGTCTTTCTTCATGGAGGAGGGCGGGTGTGTTTTAAGTTCCGCGATCGATAAATATATTTTTGTCACGGTCAAAAAACGCTTCGACCGCAAACTTCGCATTGGTTATACCCAAACTGAAATGGTGGACGATGTCAGCCAGATCCATCACGAGATGATCCGCGAGGCGTTGCTCCTGACCGGCGTCTCGCAGGGCATCGAAGTGACCACCATGGGCGATATCCCTTCCGAGGGTTCCGGGCTTGGCTCCTCGAGCACGGTTACGGTTGGCGCCGTGCATGCGCTGCATACCTATTTAGGCAATATTGTCACCATGGAGCAACTGGCGCGCGAAGCCTGTGATATCGAGATTGGCAGGCTCGGCAAACCGATCGGAATCCAGGACCAATATATCGCGGCGTATGGCAACCTCCGTTTTTTTGAGTTTTGCCCGGATGGGCAGGTGAAGGTGCAGAAAGTCATCCTCGACGCAGACTTGCGGCGCGAACTGAACGACCGCTTTCTGCTTTTTTTCACGGGGATCAGCCGCAAAGCGGATTCGGTGCTCACCGAACAGAAGAGCAACATCAAAGACCGCATGAACGTTCTGCGAGAAATCAGGGATATGGCGTATCAGGCGAAATCCGATTTGCAGGCGGGGCAATTCGACGCGTTCGGTTCGCTGTTGCATCAGTCGTGGGAGTTGAAAAAGCGCATGGCGGGGCAGATCAGCAACGGCGCGATCGACGAAATGTACGACGCGGCGCGCCGGGCTGGGGCGATCGGAGGCAAAATCACTGGGGCGGGAGGCGGGGGGTTCATCCTGCTGTGCGCGCCGCATGAAAAACATCAAGCCATTCGCCAGGCATTGAACGGTTTGCAGGAACTTCCGTTTCAACTCGAACCAGACGGCACAAAGGTCATCTTTAATTATCGAAGATGAGGAAGGTATTTTCCATGGAACAGATCACTTCATATATTTCTGTGTTGCAAGACACGGTGGGGAAACTACCGGTAGAGTCGATCACTCGCGTGGTGGCGACGTTGCAAAACGCGCGGTTGGAGGGGAGAAAGGTCTTCATCATGGGTAATGGAGGCTCCGCCTCGACCGCCACTCATTTTGTCTGCGACCTGGCAAAGAATACGCGGCACGACAGCCTGCCGCACTTCCGCGTGATCGGCTTGACGGATAACATGGCAATTTTTTCCGCGTATGCCAACGATGAGGGCTACGATAATGTGTTCGCCGCCCAGCTTGCCAACCTGGTGGAAGCCGAAGATGTGGTGATCGCGATCTCTGCCAGCGGTAATTCTGCCAATGTGGTGAAGGCAATGGAAGCGGCAAAAGTATACAACGCTGTTACGGTCGGCTTTACGGGTTTTACCGGCGGAAAACTTGCCTCGCTTGTGGATATTCAAGTCCATGTGGATAGTTATGTGATCGAGCACGTTGAGGATATCCACCTGATGCTCGAGCATATGATCGTCAAGGCGATCAAAGATATCGCGGTCGCTGAATCGCTGGCGAAGGTCTAGTCGTTGCGACCTTGATCGATGAGTAGAGTATCTACCGCTTTTTCAAGATCATCGACGAGTGAATAACCTTGCAGGCTTTCAGGTTTCGAGGTGCGAGACTGATCGAAGCCGCGCCCGGTTTTTACCATGATCAAGCCTCGCGCGCCCGCCGATTGACCGGCGAGCAAGTCGCTCCAGGCGTCGCCGATCATCCACGAGCGACTCAAGTCCAGGTCCAGTTCGCGAACCGCGCGCAGAATCATCCCCGGTTTTGGCTTACGACAGTCGCATCCTTCGTCCGGTTGATGCGGACACATGTAGACACGGTCGACATGTGAGCCGTTCTCCCGGATGGTTTCGATGAGTTTGTCGTTAATGGCTTCCGCGGTTTGAATGGAGAGTAGACCCCGCCCGACTGCAGATTGGTTGGTCACGACCACGATTTTGTAACCGGCAGTCTGTATTCTTAACAGGGATAAATACGTCTTGGGGTAGACGAAAACCTGGGACCATTCGCGAACATAATCCTCGCGGTTTTCGATGAGCACGCCATCACGATCCAGAAACACTGCCGGGTACATGTATTTATTATATACTACCTGTGAGTCTGGAATCGGACATAGTCCCATGATGAACTCGATCCATGTCGAGATGGCGGAGCGCGCCAAGCGCCAACCCTTATGATAGCCAATATTCGTTTATATCTCAGCCGGCAGGCATCGTCGATCGTTCGTTATTTCTACGAGCAGTTCTTTATTGTTTTGCTCGGTTGGATTCCGACCATTGTTGGGATCGCCATACGAAGCGTTTTGTACAAGCTGATCGTGCGGATGGACGGTTTTGCCGCCATTGAGAACAATGTCCGTCTTCGGTTTGCGGATCATATCAAACTTGGGAATGGTTCCTACCTCGATCATGGCGTCTACCTCCATGCCTGCCCGAACGGGATCGAGATCGGCGAACGGAGCATTGTGATGCACGGCGCGATCCTACACGTCTATAACTTTCGCGGGATGCCGAATTCCGGGATCAGGATCGGGCGCGATAGTCTCGTGGGCGAATATTCCATCATTCGAGGGCAGGGCGGCGTGACGATCGGCGACCGGGTGTACACTTCACCGTTCACCCAGATCATCTCGGTCAACCACATCTTCGACGATCCGAACCGTCCATTTGTGGAGCAGGGCATCACGGCGGAGGGAATCGTGATCGAAGACGACGTTTGGCTGGGCGCTGGCTCCATCATCACGGATGGGGTGCGCGTGGGCAAGGGGGCGGTGGTCGCCGCCGGGGCGGTGGTCACGCAGGATGTTCCCCCGCACACAGTGGTTGGGGGCGTGCCGGCAAAAACACTGCGCGAGATCGACGGTAAAACGATCAAAGCAGATCGAACGATCTATCATTTATGAGTGAGAGGAAAAATACATGACGATATTATCGGTAGTCATCCCCGCCTATAACGAGGAGGATGGCATTACAGAAATTGCGACCCGCGTGCTGGCGGTGGCGCCCGACCTGAAAAAAGCGGGCGTGGAAGAAATGGAACTGTTGGTGGTGGATGACGGCTCACGGGACAAGACGGCAGAGGTCGCATCGAACATCAAGGGTGTTACGCTGGTTCGCCACCCCAAAAATAAAGGATACGGCGCGGCGTTGAAGACCGGCTTCGCCCAGGCAAAAGGGGAATTGATCGGCTTTCTCGATGCCGATGGCACCTACCCGCCGGAATACTTTCCCAAGCTTTGCCAATCGGCATTGCGCGGCGCCGAGTTGGTGATCGGCTCTCGTATGGCGGGAGAAAAAAGCGAAATGCCGCTCGTGAGGCGCATCGGTAATTTCTTCTTTGCCACCCTGTTGACCATTCTTGGTCGACAAAAGGTGACCGACAGCGCCAGCGGGATGCGCGTCTTCAGGCGCGAAATCCTCGAGCACATTTATCCGTTACCCGATGGATTGAACCTCACGCCCGTGATGAGCACGCGCGCCCTGCATGAAGGCATCAAGATCGAAGAAGTGCCCATTCCGTATAGCGAGCGCGTAGGGCGGTCGAAACTCAGCGCCATCCGCGACGGGCGCATCTTCTTGCAAAGCATGGTGTGGACTGCCATGTCTTACAACCCGGTTCGCATCCTTGGGTTGATCGGGCTGGGAAGTTTGGGCGTTGCCGGGCTCGTCTCGTTGTGGCTGGTTTACTTGCGCGCGCGCGGAGTCACTACCCTCGATTCTGCCAGCGTCGCCGCCTTGTTTTTGGGCATGATCTCGACGGTAGCCGGCATCAACGTTTTTGCCCTGGGCATCACGTTCAACTATCTCGTGGCGTTGTTCTACAAAAAACCGATTAAGCAAGGGTTATTTGGGAAACCCATTTTCAAAACGCCTCTCGACCAACAATTTGGATGGATGGGTTTATTGGGAATTCTGGCAGGGTTTGCCCTTGGGGCGATTAGTCTTGCGCTCGGTTTACAAGGGTGGGCGATCGAACGCTTGTGGTTTTATTTATTGGGAAGCGCAATGATCTTCCTCGTTGGAATCCAACTTGTGGTGTACTGGATGCTCTTGAGAATCCTCGAAGAACTCAGCCAGCGCGAATCACTCACAAAGCAGGATATGGGTATGTAGGTTTGGCAGAAGGAGTCAATAAAATGGAAAACAAAAACCTGGATATAAAAACAATCAACCTGGGGGCGCGTAACATTCCGAAGCTACGCAATGCGGATTTTCCGAACGCCGACGCGATCGTGCACGAGGGACTGCTTGCCGCTTCACGCTCCCCTGAGGCTGTGGATATCATGCTGGTGAATCCTCCCACCCCCGACGGAGGGTTGTGGATTCGCACCCAGCATCGCGTCGGTCGCCGCACGCGCGAGAACATGGTATGGCCCCAGGTCTCACTGGCGCAAATGGCGGCGTTGTTGCATCCCATATACACGGTCAAAGTGGTGGATTGCAACGCCGAGCGTATGGGCTGGCATGAATTTACCCAACTGCTCGACAAATACCAGCCAAAATATTATTTGACGCAAATGACTGCGCCGACCCTCGAAAATGACATTTACGGTTGTTTCCTCGCTCACGCGCGGGGGGCGAAGACCATCGCCTTCGGCACGCACATCACGCCCATCCCGGTGGAAACGATGCGCCCGTATCCCAGCCTTGATTTCGCCCTCGTGGGCGAACCAGACCTGACCATCCGCGACCTTCTCGACCACCTTGAAGGCAAGATCGGCGAGCGCTCCCCGCAGATCACGCAGATGTTCACCAAGCACGACGCAACGTACCGCCCATCCCTCAACGGAGACGGGACTGTAAACATGCACGGCATCAAGGGTATTGCCTGGCGTAAAGGCGAAGAGGTCATCCTCAACTTCCCGCGTCCGTTCGTGGCAGAGCTCGACGATATGCCCATTCCCATGCATGAACTTCTGCCATTGCAATCCTATCGCATGCCGCTTATCAAGGGTCCCTTCACGTTTATTGTCACCAGCCGCGGTTGTCCCGCGGGATGCACCTACTGCATCAAGCACGTCAGCTATCAATATGCCACGCGCCTGCGCTCGCCCAAATTGATCATGGAAGAGTTATGGTATCTCAAGAAACTCGGCATCAACAACATCCATATGTACGCCGACTTGTTCACGGTCAGCCGCGATCAAGTGGTGGAACTATGCCAGATGATGATCGACGAAAAGATCGGCATCAAATGGACGTGCAACAGCCGCGTCGATTACGTGGATGAGGAAATGCTCATGCTCATGGGCAAGGCGGGTTGCCGGCTGATCTCATGGGGCATCGAGAGCGGCAACGAACAGATCCTCAAGCATGCCCGCAAAGGCGCCTATCCTGACAAGGCAGAACGCGCCCTGCGTTGGGCGAAGAAAGCCGGCATCATGAACTGGGGCTACTTCATCATCGGCTTGCCCGGCGAAACCGAAGCGACCATCCGCGACACGATCAACTTCTCGAAGAAACTTCCGCTCGATATTGCCCTCTTCCACGTTGCCGCGCCCTATCCCGGCACGCCCTTCTTCTTTGAAGTGGTGAAAAATAAATGGTTCCGCCCCGGAACACGCTGGGAACAAGTGGATATGGACAAAGGCACTGTGCTCGATTACCCGAACATGCCGGCAGAAAAGTTGTTGTACTGGCAAAAACGCGCCTTCCGCGAATGGGCGTTCCGTCCGGGTCCGGCTCTCACATATTTAAAAATGTTGATGTACGATTGGTCAACGATGAAAACCGCCCTCAATGTCGGTTTGCAACACATCTTCTGGGCGTCTTCCGATGAGGGCGCGCCAGTGGGTGGCGCGGGCTAGGCGAAGATTCAATTCGTCAATGACCCGGGCATTAACGCGCGAATCGGTGGGAGGCCCCAGGTTTGCGTTGTTCGATTTGTGTCTTGTGCTTTTGAGTGGGGCGGCGGTTGGTATTCGCCCCGATCTGGGGATGTATGCCATCGCCGCCTCGCTAATTCCATGGGGCGCCCGTGTCTTTGCGGGCTTGGCTCCGTTTCGCAGAACCCGCTTTGATCTGTTCGTAGCGGTCTATGTGCTGACGGCAGTTGCCGGTTATTGGGCGGCGTACGACCCGTCCACTGGGTTGCAAAAACTTCAACTGATCGTTCTGTCGGCTCTGCTATATTATGCGTTGAGCGCTCAACCGGGCGAGAATCTCGTTTGGGTAGCCGCGCTATTTTTTTGCGTGGGCGTTGGCGTGGCGCTTTATTTTCTGCTCACGCAGGATTTTATTGCCGATCCGCGCAAATTACAAATCGCCAATGAGGTGGGAAAGGTATTCATGCAAGCGAGACCTTCCACCGGCTGGGCGCAGATACACCCCAATTACGCGGCAGGGCTCGTTGCGATCATGATGCCGTTTGGCATTTACCTGGCATGGCAAGGCTTGGGTCGAGGCGCGTTTGCCTGGGTGATTTTCGGATTGCTTCTTCAAGCCCTCGTGATTTTTTTAGCCACCTCGCGCGGGGTGTGGATGGCGGTGGCAAGCGCGGGCGGAATCTGGTTCGCGGGGCGAATCCTTCTCACGACGAGAATCAAATTGAAATGGAGAAGTGAAGCGGTCTTTCCCGTCTTCGTCTTGATCGTTCTGGCGGCGCTGATTCTCCTGCTCTATGTCGGACCAACATCCATTGGCGGAAGCGTCAGCGGCAACGACTCATACGGCACCGGGGCGCGCGCCGAATTGTTCTGGAGAAGCCTGCGCCTCGTTTCAGATTTCCCTTTTACCGGCGGGGGCTTGGGCGCATTCCCCGGTCTCTATTCGCAATATATTCTTGGAATCCCAAATTATTACCTGCCCAACGCGCACAACACTTTTCTTGATGTCTTTATCGAACAGGGAATGTTTGGCGGGGTCGCCTTCCTGATCCTTTTTTTGGCGAGTCTTTGGTTGATCGCCTCGAACTCTGTGGGGGAAGATAGTTCTCGCCATCCATTGTTCGATCGCCTGCTTCTCGCCGCGCTGGTCATCGCGTTCGCGCATGGCTTGGTGGATGATTATTTGTACAATACCATGGGCGCCATGCTGGGTTTGTTCTTGCCCGGGCTGGCAGTTCGCGGGCTCGAAGCGAAACCGCTCAATCTTCTTCCAAAACAATTTGACCGGGCAGATATAATTGTCCTCGGCTCCATAGCTGTTCTGCTCCTTGTTCTTGGGGCAGTGTACTGGAAGACCTTTCGCTCGCTTTGGTATGCGAACATCGGCGCGGCGCAAATGGCTCGCGTGGAACTCGCCGGTTTTCCCACGAACGAGTGGGCTGGACCCGCTCTTGCGGATACCTTACAGGATGCTGAAGCCTCGCTTCATGCCTCCCTTGCGGCTGACTCAGCCAATCGGACAGCCAATCACCGCCTCGGCTTGATCGCCCTCCTCCGCAGGGATATCCCCTCGGCTTGCGGATATCTTTCAAACGCTCATTTGCTTGATCCTGCCCATCGCGGCATCACGAAATCTCTTGGGTATTGCTATGCGTGGCTTGGGGATCTGGAAAGTTCAAAGACCTTGCTGCATTCGATGCCGGAGGCCGGGAAGGAACTTTCGGAGTACGTTCGGTGGTGGCAGGCGCAGGGCTATACGGAGTTTTCGAACAACGCATCGGCGCTTGCCGCCGACTTGGACCAGTCTCAAATTCAACCTTGATTTGGAAACGCATGATTATGAAAACCAGGAATTCCTTTTTTCTCACGTTCTTCATCTTTGCGCTCGTTGCGCAATTATTCGGCAGTGTGACGGTGGGCGAGGCGCAATCGTCGCGCGATTGGTCCGACCCGGTCAACATTTCGAATTCGGGCTCTACGGACAAGCCTGTGATCGTGATTGGCAATGATGGGATCGTTCACGCAATTTGGCGACCTATCGGCGGCGGGTTCCGTTATTCGCGCAGTAATGACGGCGGCGCAACTTGGTCGGCTCCGCGTACCTCCACGTTTCCGTTTTCGGAAAAAGACGACAAACCATTCAAGATCATCCCCAGCCCGGATGGGGCGCTCAATATTTTTTGGGTCAGCCCTGAAGGGAACTTGATGATGGGGCGGGCGAACTCGGATACATTACCTGTGCCCACCTCTTGGGCAAGCAAAGAACGCGTCGGTGACGATGTGTTGAACTATGATGTGGATATTACCGATGCGGGTGTTTTCCACCTTGCGTTCATTCGCAAAGATGAAAAGGCGGGCGTGTATTACCGTAGGTCGCAAAACGGCGGAGTGTGGGAGAAGACGATTACATTGTTTGTCTCCAAGTACTTCGAATCGGTCATAGTGGAAAATCAACCGTCGATCAAGATCGGCGATGCGCATGTTCGCGTGTCGGCTTCGGACGATGTGGATGAGCCTACGGTGCTCGTCGGCTGGGATGTGCGCACGTTGAAGCGCATCTTCACGTCTGTTTCGGAGGATGGCGGTTTTAAGTTTACAGAGGCGGCGCAACTCAAAGGGCCGGAAGACACGGGCGGGTATGGCATCCCCTTGAATGTCGAAATGGGCGTCAACAAAAAGAATGTGGTCTTGCTCTATCAGGTCGGTGAAGCGGGGGCAAGCCAGTGTGTGTACTATAGCCAGACTTCTTCAGACGCCGGCGGCACCTGGACCAACCCGCGGTTGATGTTGGATACGCTGTCGCAATGCCCCACCAGCGTCGAATTCATTATCAAGCGCGATAACTTCTACATGACGTTGATCCGCTATGATGGGAACGACCCCGCCATTATGGCTTGGAAGGATGGGCGTTGGGGCAGTCTGCAGTTCCAGCGAGAGATCGCGTTGTTTTCGAACCCATTGACCTACGATCCCATTGTGTTCCGTTGCGAAGACGACGCCTTGTATAAAGACAAACTGTATCTGATCGGTTGCGACCTCGGCAACGGCGGAGATAGCTGGGTCACCTCGCGTTCCCTCGAGCCGTTGGATCAATGGTTTGGTTCTACCGAATCGTGGAGTTTTCCTTTTCCATTGCTTGATGAAACCGAGGCGAAAGTAGGCTCTCTAGCGCAGGTTTCCGATGGGAAGCTGTTGCACACGATCTGGTCCGAAAGCACGCTCCCAGGACCCGGCGGGGTAAAACATTCTCTTTCCTATGCCCGTTGGGATGGTGTAAGTTGGGCGGCGACGCGCGGGTTGTTGTGGGGCTTGAATGGCAGACCGATCGATATCTCCATGGCGATCAGCCAGGAGGGAAATCTATTTGTGACCTGGGTCAATGAGGATACAGGCTCGGTAATTTATTCGGTGGTCGACGCGAGTCGCGCCGGATATACAACCGATTGGGTCGACCCCAAAAGCTTGCCCTCGCCGTCCACTATTAATAACTCACCCGATATTCTGGTAGACGGGACCGGCACGGTTCTTGTTGTATACGCGGTTCCCTTCAATGAAGAACGGGGCGTCTACCTCGTGAAATCAACGGATCGAGGGGATACGTGGTCTGCTCCGGTGAAGGTCGTGGATGGCGTGACGAGCGGCTGGGATATCACTCAAAAACCCCGGATCAGCCTGAGCAGTGACGGAACGTTGCATCTGATTTTCGTGAATTCAAACCAATCGAAAACCGAGAATCAATTGAAATATGTTCAATCCATGGATGGCGGCAGCACATGGAGCGAACCGGAATTGGTTAGCGAAAAGCCGATTATCTGGCTCGATACTATTTCGTATGGCGATCGGGTGGTTCACCGGCTCTGGCAGGAAGATAACGACGAGGTGGTCTCTAATTTTGATCAAATTTCAACGGATGGCGGCGCCACATGGTCTGCGCCAATGGAGATCACTGGCGTTGCCGGTAATATAACCCCGGTGGCTCTGGCGCAAAATAACGGGGATTTACACCTTCTGCGTATCGTTGAAGAAGACAGCCCCACTTTCCTCAAAGAATCAAACTTGGTTGTGGAAGATTGGGAGTGGGATGGGAGCGGCTGGAGTTCCACATTTACGCAACAGATCGCTATTCAAGGAGATGAACTCACTTACTCTCTCGCCGGCGGGTTGACCGGCGCCGGCGAACTAAGCGCGCTTGCGCAGGTGGAGTATACGAACCTGAAGAACGAACACAAGAATGAAGTGCTTGCCATCAATCGCGCGGTGACGAATCAATTTGAGGATCTTTCACAGGTTGCGGTCTTGGCGAACGGGAAAACGCCAAATCAAGGCGACGCAACCCCGGGCTCCGGAGTGGAGCCGGTCTCCACAACGATCCCGTTCGACTTTGGGGAGGAATCTTCCGTCTTTTCCGATAACTCCATGAGGAACATCATCGGCTCGGTACTTCTCGTGATTGTTGTCCTGTTAGGTTTTGTTTTTATCCGCCGAAAGCGGGGCTGATACATATGAAGGTCACAAAACAAGTTGTATCGCTACCCATCAGGCGGCTTGGCGGGCTGGTAGGGTTTTTGATTGTGCTATCGTTAGGCTTGCAAACTCCCGCTCAGGTGGAGGCGAAGACCGAATCCCCGTGGAAGCCGAATGAAAGGGTGCCCGGATACGCCGATGAGACTTATACACCCTTCATCGTTGCCGACCGGGATCATTATGTCCACGCGTTCGCAACTCAATGGACCGGGTCCGGGTTTCGGAACGGGGTCGTATATCGAAAATGGAGCCTGGAGGAAGGCTGGACCACCCCGGTCGATATTTTGCTCTCGCCCATGGACAGCGATGCGGTGATTCAGGGCGTGTATCTGGACTCAACAGGCATGTTCCATCTATTGTTTTACAGCGGTGAGAGAACCAGTAAGTATATTTTTTATTCTCAAGCAAGGGTTGAAAAAGCCGCTTCTGCCCGGGCGTGGTCTACGCCTACGATCATTGGCACGCAAGCCATTGAGCCAAGTTACGCCGCGATCTCGGGGGACGATGAAGGGAACCTGGCGGTGATCTATTCGGGAAACATTGCCGGTGGAGGCGTGTATTCTGTATACTCCACCGATTCAGGTTCAACCTGGTCCGACCCGGAAACGCTTTTCTTAACCCGCGACTCGCGCAATACCCCATTCAGTTTGCGGATATTTCCCGGGCAGAACAAAACGATCCATGCGGTTTGGAATGTGGTGACCAATTTAGGCGCGGATGTTTCTCTTCACTACGCGAGATATAACCTGAGCGAACATCGTTGGAGCCAACCGACCACCTTGAACCAAAGAGCAGATGCCGGCGTGGGTTCCTTTGGTCCTTCGTATCCTTCGTTGGTGGATACTGGCAAGCAGGTCGTTGTGTTGTACAACAGCGGCAACCCATTTCCGAACGGTCCTGTGGAGCAGGGGCGCCCCATGCAGGTGGTGAGCGTATCGAACGATAACGGCGATACCTGGACGCCCCCATTTATCCCCTTCAACCGGCATCAAGGCAGGAGCGGTGAAAATACAATGGCGCTGGACAGCGACAATATTCCTCACGCTTTATTCATTCAACGTATTCAAGTGATCGAGAATGGCGAGGAACGGGTGATTGGCGGTATCTGGCATAGTGAATTTAAAGACGGTCTCTGGTCGAGCCCCGAACGGTTTATCACAGATTACCCGGCGCACGATGTGCGCTCGGTTGTGGTTCAAGGGAATATTCTTTTCGCTGTATGGAGGGTCGATCCCGGCGGACCTCCGCATGGAATTTGGTACACCTACAAGACCTTGGATGAAGAAATGAGATTGCCCTCGGTCGCCTACCCGACTCCGGTCGAAACTGCGACAGCGATCGCTGATTCCTTTTTGGGTATCCCCACTCCGACGCGTACTCCAATTCCTAAAGGGGTGCTTGATGGTCCAATTTTGGGAACGAACAGCAGTCCCGCCGCGGCAATTGCGTCGGGGGTAATCCCCGTCATTGTCATATTGATCGTACTACTTGTGTTTTTCAACAAATATCAAAAAGGTCGTCCTTAATAATGGGTATGGTTTCCTCCACAACAATTGAAACAGTATTTTACGAGGCGCTTCGATGACACCCGTGATTCGATTTGCCAATGTGTCAAAGCGATACAACCTCGGTCTAACGCGCGCCAGCCTCCCGTCGATCCTTTCGCAGTGGGTCAAGTCTGCCATGGGGCGGCAGGGAGGCGCAACGGACAAGAAAATCCATTGGGCTTTACAAGATGTGAGTTTTGCCATGGAAAAGGGACAGTCGCTTGCCCTCGTCGGCCCGAACGGCGCCGGGAAATCGACCATCTTGAAATTGCTGGCAAAGATCACGAATCCAACCACCGGAACGGTGGAGGTGAACGGTCAACTCTCGGCATTGATCGAATTGGGCGCTGGGTTTCATCCTGACTTGACTGGGCGTGAAAACATCTACCTCAACGGCGCCATCCTGGGGCTGACGTATCAGGAGATCCACAAAAAATACGATGAGATCGTCGCCTTCTCGGAGATCGAAGAGTTCATCGACACGCCGGTAAAACGATATTCGTCCGGCATGGCAGTACGTCTCGGGTTTGCGGTCGCTTCGTGCATCGAACCCCAGATCCTCCTGGTGGATGAAGTGCTGGCAGTGGGCGATGCCTCCTTCCGCCAGAAATGCATCGAGCGCATCAAAGCGTTGCTGAATAATGGAACAAGCCTCATTTTTGTTTCGCATGACATGGGTTTGGTTAGGGCGCTTTGCGAGCGCGCGTTATATATCGAGCGCGGGCAATTGCAAGCCTCCGGCACAAGCGCCGAAATCATCGACATGTACAATCGCGTGCTTGAGAAAAGACGTATCGAAAAAATGAGCGGACTCGACAAAGGCATGGATGAAGCCAACGCGGGCATTGAAGTTACCCATGTGGACGTGCTCGATGTTGATGGAAACATCATTCGTGAAGCGCGCACCAATCAGCCCGTGGTGATCCGCGTACAATACACGGCGTACAAAGATTTTGGAAAAGCGAACGCCATTATATTGATCCACCGTTCCGATGGACTCTTGTGTTGCAACATCCGCACTCATCTCGATCAATTCCCTATGTCCATCGAAAAAGGCGAGGGGGAATACTTCCTTAAGCTAGACCCGTCGCAATTGTTCGGCAGTATGTATTATGCCGAAACGTGGATCATGAATTCAGACGATTCGGATGGCATCGCTTTTGGTGTTTCAGAATGGTTCGAGGTTCGTAATTCCATCCAGGGGCACGAGGCGCACGGGGCAGTCTTTGAACCCAACCGCACTTGGGGACAGAAGCGGGTTTCCCAAACCGATCGGGTCGCCGCCGGTTCAACCGTTTGAGGCATCGATGCTAAATCAGAGGAATAACCTGTATAAAATGCGCGACCTGGTCTGGGCGTGGACCGTCCGAACCTTACGCGGGCGATACCAACAATCTGCCCTCGGTTGGCTCTGGGCGATCGTGCAACCTGTGGCAACGGTTGCCATCTTTGCCGTTGTCTTCACGCGCATCGTCCCGGTCGATACAGGCGGGATACCCTATATTCTCTTTTCGTATTCAGCCGTGATCCCCTGGACGCTGCTTGCCTCCTCGTTGACCGATATGGCCGCCTCGCTCGTGCATAACATGAACCTGGTGGGGAAGATCTACTTTCCACGGGAGGCATTGCCGATCGCCGCGCTTCTTGCCCGCCTGGTGGATTTTTTGATTTCATTTATCCTGCTGGTTATCCTGATGCTGATCTATCGGATCCCGTTCTCTCCGCAGGGATTGCTTTTTCTGCCGCTCATCCTGCTGATTCAAATGGCGCTCATTCTCGGACTGGGAATTGGCTCCGCCGCCCTCAACGTGTTCTACCGCGACGTGGACCCCCTCCTCAAACTGGTGATTCAAGTCTGGTTCTATGCGTCTCCCATTTTATATCCGTTATCGCTTGTTCCCGAACAATGGAAATGGCTCTACTTCCTCAACCCCATGGCGGGAATCATCGCATCGTACCGCGACGTGCTGGTCTATAGCCGCATGCCCGGCGAATATTTGTGGTCGGCGGCGGGCATTTCCGCGTTGATCTTTATCGCTGGCGTGTGGTTTTTCAAACGTGTGGAATACCAATTTGCAGATATAGTCTAATGGATATAGTCTAATGGATGCCATGAAAAATCATCCGCTGGTCAGCGTGATCATCCCCGCCTATAACGGGGCAGACTCTATCGCGGCGGCAATTCAAAGCGTGGTGGACCAAACCTACACCAATTTTGAATTGATCGTCGTCGACGACAAATCTCCCGATACGACTGGCGAAGTCGTTCAACAATTTTCCGATACGCGGGTGAAATACATCCGCCATGAAGAGAACCAGGGCGCCTCCACGGCAAGATGGACCGGTATCACCCACTCAGCCGGAGAGATTGTCGCTTTTCTCGACCAGGATGACACCTTTCACCCCGAAAAACTGGAAGCGCACGTCAACTTCCTCGCAGAAAACCCCGAGGTGGGCTTTTCCTACAACCCATATTACGAACGCGTGCATTCATCCAATTCAATTCGCACGGTTGCCATACCTCCCCAAAATATATCGCTGGGAGAACTCGCTCTGGGCTTTTACCTTCCGCCCAGTTCATGGGTGGTTCGCAGGAAATGGGCGCTGATCGAGGAAATTTGGTATCCGCAAGTCGCCATGCGCGGCAGGGAAATCATTGTTTGCGGCAAGCTCTTTATGGCGGGGTGTAAATTCTCCCGTATCGACCGGGTCCTACACTCCCGAAATTATCAAGCGGGGCGGCGGTTCGGCGCAGTGGAGAAAAAGTGCGAAGATGAACTTGCCTGTCAGGAAGCCATCTTCTCAGACCCTCGCTGTCCGCCGGAGGTTTCGAACATGCGCCCCCTCGGAAATTCCGCCATACGCGCCATGTGGGCAAATGTCGCGTTTACCCAGGGTGAAACCGCAGTAGGGCGCAAATTCCTTTGGGATATTTCTCAAAGCGCTCCCGGTTTGTTTTATGGCGTTCCGTCGCTGTATACAACGTTTCTGATGGGATATTGCGTCGACGACGAAAGTCACGACTACGAAACGCTATTGGAATCCATCTTCAAACAATTACCCGCCGAAATGCCAGGCGCGCTTGGAAATTATCTGTGGGCGGTTGCCCGCGGCAATTACGTTCGAGGCATCCGCGCATTACTCTGGGACCGGGCTGGCGATGCTGAAAAATATTTTTCCCTCGGCGATGAAATAGGGTTTCAACCCGATAAAGCCTTTGTCTTGCAGGCAACACACGAACTGATGGGGTATGCCATGAGCGACAGCGGCGAAGCGGTCTTAACCCGGCTCGATTCTCTTTCCCCCCAACTTGAAAAACATCTGGGAAGCCGCGGAGCCCATTGGCTGGCCGCAAACTTCCTTGCGCAAAGCGCGGAACAGAAATATCGGAATGGCGAAACGAAACAAGTTCCCAGCCTGCTGTTGAGCGCTTTCCGCAAAAGACCGAAATACCTCGCCGATCGCGGCGCGCTTTCATTGTTCATTAAATCGATGTTCGGCATCGGAAATCGTTCCTGAACCACGTTCACCCCGGGCAGGAATCTCAACGCCATCCACAGCGCGGGACACTTTCCACGGAGAAACATATGAGCCAAATTCTAGGGTTTACTATCAGTCGAGGGCTGCCCCCCAATAACTTAACAAGAGCATTCGAAGCCGAAGACCGCGCCTTATCCTATTTCCCTCATCTTGAAAGAAGCTCGCTCGAGATCGGCGAAACAACATTACATATCTGGGGACGCGACACAATCTCCAACTGCGCGCACACCATGCCCGACGGATCGACACTCGCGCTGATCGGCTCCCCGCATCATTCGGTCTCCTGGGGCGCTGTGCAGGAAAAACTTCTGAAAGTGGAGCGCGATGAAGATTTTATCCCGCCATGGGAAGGGCGCGTACTCCTCCTGCGTGTCAACGCGGATGGCGATTCATGGACGATCTGGAACGACTGGCTGGGAAGCATGCCGGTCTACCACATGGAATCACCCCACAGCCGCATCGCTTCCACATTGGAGCCTGTTACAGTTGCCTCAGCCAACCTCACCCCCGACGACTTCTTCCTCCCGGGTCTGGCTTCGCTCCTGCTCAATGGTCATTTCATCTCTGACTGGACGCTGTACAAAAATGTGAAATCGATCCCGCCCGATAGTATGACAACCTGGAACGAACGCGGCTATCGCGCATCGCGGCTTTGGTCGGTGCAACCCAGCCAGGAACGTTGGAATTCGCTCTGGGATGATCTCGTCGATGAGATGCACGTCCTATCCCAGAAAGCGATCGCGGAAATATTGAAACAACACCCGCGCTGGGCGATGCCGTTGTCGGCCGGTCTGGATTCCCGCCTCATCGCCGGCGTAGCGGCTGATGTGGGTGTGGAGGTGCGGTCGTACGCCTGGGGATCATCAGACAACACCGATGTGATCTATTCCCGCGAAATTGCCAAAGCGCTTGGCTTCCCCTGGAAGCACATCGACCTGCCGAAAGATTATCTCATGAAGTACACACGGCGCTGGTTCGATATGTTTGGAACCGCCATGCACTTCCAGGGCATGTACTTGATGTCTTTTCTGGATGAAATTCAAGCAGAACCCCCAGCGCCCACGATCACCGGCTTCATCGGCGATGTTTTGTCGGGCGATGCCATCAACGATTCCGTTCGCTTTCAAACGACCAAACGGTATCAAGTAAACCACGAATGGTATTCCGATTGGGACCCGTCCCTGCTTCGCTCGACCATGAAGCGTCCCATGAACGACGCGCTCGAGGAAAATGCCGCAAACCTTCGCAAGGAGATCGATTCCTACCCCGGCGCTAATTACCAAAAATTAATGTACCTTGAGTTGTGGAGCAGGCAAAGGACGTTTATCAATTTTCTGTCCACCTTGAAGGATTATTGGAGAGGCGTGGCAACGCCGTTCCTGGATCGAACCTACGCGCGGTTTTGTTTTTCCCTGCCGATGGCTGTGCTGGATGATCGCAGGCTGTTGGGAGATGTCTTTCGCCGCTATTACGGAAAACTTGCCACCATTCCCGGCACGTACGGCTCCGAGCCGTATATCATGACCGGCAGGTATTTCCTCCGAAAGAAAATCGTCAACAAGATTCCTGCTCCATTGAGGAAGCCGTTCATGAAAGGGCTGGAAAAAACATCGCTGTGCGTCGACTTCGAGCCTTTGCAGGCTCATGGGAAAAAATCGGTGTGGCCCCTGTTCGAAGCCTGGGATCAACTCTCCGAATGGTTCGATATGAAACAAGTGGAATCGGATTTTCAAGCCGTGATGACCTCCACCCGTGATGTGCGTCCTTTGAGAAGATTGCAAGCGGTTCAAACGATCGCCTCGCGCCTCCTTCCACTCTCGTAGGGTAAGAGATTGTTTCTTTCAGACACGGACGCCACGGATTTCACGGATTTTCGCGGAAAAAATCTTTAGAAAGCCGCCTTTTTTCCGTGTGTTCCGTGAAATTCGTGTACAAAAAGAATAAGGTCTAAGGGTTGAGTTGGCGTTCCCAAACTCTTTTCCATACCACCAGGGCTTACACAGTTGGCGGGCAGTTGTACTGCCGCCGCCGCAGTGCAACTACGGCGCAACAGGTTCAACTGCGTAAGTCCTAACCACCAAAGGTGAATTATGAAAACAGCGCTCATACTTGGGGCTGGTATTTATCAGGTCCCGTTGATCCGTAAAGCCAAAGAAATGGGAATGCGCGCGCTGGTGGTCAGCGCGGCGGGCAATTATCCCGGCTTCAAACTGGCAGACAAAGCCTGTCATATCGATACGACCGATGTGCGGTCAATCGTTCAGTTGGCGCGCGATGAAAATGTGGATTGCATCTGCACCACAGGCACTGATGCGGCAGTCCGCGCATTAGGGGTGGTGTGCGACGCGCTGGAACTGCCCGGGATTTCAGAAAATGCCGGCGCGCTGGCAACAAACAAAAGGGAGATGAAGCGCCGGTTTGAATCCGCCGGGGTCTGCACGGCTCGCTTCCGCGAAGTGTCGAGTTTGGAAGAACTACGTCAGGCATTCGATCTGTTTGAAAAGCCGGTGATCTGCAAAGCGGTCGACACCTCCGGTAGCCGCGGCATTATCCGCGTGGA